>NZ_JACJOT010000003.1 GCF_014695715.1 Microcoleus sp. FACHB-68 | reverse complement strand
ACAACAATAGGCCCGACCAGCCGATGAATACGAAGCGATCACGCTTGAGCCAGTCATCAAGGACGTCAAACCATCCTCTTTCTGCTGGGGCGCGTCCGACTGCTATGGTCATTACGCGAATCTCCAATGGGATATATAAGTACAGCGGTAGTCCGTTTGCTCACTTGACTTTGACCCGTGTCTGGTTTTATCAGAAAACGAGTCGTAACCAAAGTGAAGTTTACGTTTCTTTACCGTGTTCTCATTATAAAAGTAAGTTTCCTAATTTTGCACCCCAGGTTTGAGATTATTTGCGTTAAATTTCGGCATCTGCCTTAGGGGGGTTGTATATCTAAAGTTGAAATTAAAATTAAGGCACTGCGGGTGAGGGATGGGTGCCGGGGCAGCGGAAAGACGATAAAACTGAGATACTAAGAATTGGTACTGCACTTAACTTTTGATGCCTCATGTTCATCATTGACTTGTCTTTAAAGCTCACCCCCATGCCGATCTCGGTGCAACGTAAGTCAGCTGAGGACGCCGAGGCTGTGTACCGGCAAGTTCTCGAAGCGATGCGAACCGGCAACCCTCAAATATTAGAACTGACCTGCGAGCAGGTGCCTGAGAAAAAAATCAGCCTACTCAGCAGTGAAATTTGTGCGGTTCAGATGTATCAGAAATCCAGTACAGCCGCCGCTTCAGGCAGAGCACCCGGTTTTGCAGGTATCTTGGGCGAATGAGCGCAGGTGCTGAGGGGGCTGCCGGCAACCTGGCCATTACAGTACGGCATCTGTGCTTTAAATGGCCAAAAGGAGAAGAGGTTCTCAAAACCTGTTCGCTGGATGTACCCAAAGGCGAATTTTGGATGCTTTTAGGCACCAATGGCAGTGGGAAATCAACGTTGCTGAGATTGCTTGCCGGTTTATTGCTTCCTCAAACTGGCCAAATTGGCATCGCAGGGCCGGTCGGCTTTGTCTTCCAAAACCCAGATCATCAGCTAGTGATGCCCACCGTAGGCGCAGATGTGGCTTTTGGACTGGTGGAGGAAAAGCTATCCCTGGAACAAATCCAAAGGCGGGTGGCAGAGGCGTTAACGGCAGTGAATTTACAGATGCTGCAACGACGCCCTATCTACGCCCTGAGTGGTGGCCAAAAACAGCGAGTGGCAATTGCCGGCGCAATCGCACGGCATTGCGAAGTCTTATTATTAGATGAACCCACCGCTTTACTCGATCCGGACAGCCAGCTAGACTTAGTGGCTCAAGTGCGGGCTTTAGTAAAAAGCCGGGGATTAACCGCCCTTTGGGTCACACACCGGCTCGATGAGCTGAATTATTGTGATGGAGCCTTCCTGCTGGAAAATGGCCAAGTCGTTGATCGCGGCGATCCGGGCCGGCTAAAGCAGCGCCTGATGCAAACTCACATAGAAGAGGCTTAGGAGTTGTCTTAGAATTCCTCAGCTTTCGCCAGTGAAACCCTCGCACGATCTGCCGGCAGATCGTGCGAAAATAAAGCGATACCTATATAATTTCGGTGAATCTGGGAAATAGCCCCAGAGATAACGCATTTTCCCTTTCAGGGAATCAGTAGCGACTTCGCACTTTTGCCCCTATTCCTATTCTTTCGTTTGCAGACTTACCTTGCTGGCCCAACTGAAACGAATTAGAGAAATCATTGATCGTTGGTGGTCGGAATTCACACTGCGAACACGACTGATGGCTGCTGCCACCTTTGTGTTCTCATTGGTGATGAGCGGCCTAACCTTCTGGGCTGTCAATACCATTCAGCACGATGCCCGTCTGAATGACACCCGCTTTGGGAGCGATTTAGGTCTGCTTCTCGCTGCGAATGTTGCCCCACTGATAGCAGAAAACAATCGCACCGAGGTTGCCAAATTTTCTCACCGATTTTACAGCAGCACCTCTAGCGTGCGCTATATGCTCTACGCCGACGACGAAGGCAATATCTTCCTCGGAATTCCTTTTTCCGAAACAGAAGTGCAAAACTCCTTAACGATTCGCCGGCGAATTCAGCTGCCAGAAAACTACGCAACCAATTCAGAACGCCCCCTCGTGCGGCAGCATCGGACGCCGGATGGAGAGGTGACGGATATCTTTGTTCCTCTAACCCATGAGGGCGATTATCTAGGCGTTCTGGCAATTGGTATTAACCCTAATCCCACCTTAGTCAGGTACTCAAATCTGACACGAGATTTCACGATAGCGGTCTTTGTGTCGATCTGGGTGATGGTGATTTTAGGGGCAGTATTTAATGCGTTAACGATCACCAAACCGATTAAAGAACTGCTCAAAGGCGTAACAAACATTACCGCCGGCAACTTCAAGCAGCGAATTGATTTGCCTCTAGGGGGAGAACTCGGCGAACTGATTGTCAGTTTTAATGAAATGGCAGAGCGGCTGGAGCGTTATGAAGAGCAAAATATTGAAGAGCTGACCGCTGAAAAAGCCAAGTTAGAAACCCTGGTTTCCACGATTGCAGATGGGGCGGTGCTGCTGGATACGAATTTACAAATCATTTTAGTCAATCCCACAGCACGGCGGATTTTTGGCTGGGAAGGTCAAAATTTAGCCGGCGAAAATATTCTGCATCACTTGCCCATGTCGGTGCAAGTAGAACTGACACGACCCCTGTATAAAATTGTCAGAGGCGAACGTGAAGGGGCGGAGTTTCGCCTCACGCTTTCTGAACCGACAGAACGCACCGTCCGCATTTTGCTGACAACGGTTCTAGATCAGTACCGCGAAAGCATTAAAGGTATTGCGATGACGGTACAAGACATTACGCGTGAGGTAGAACTGAATGAGGCAAAGAGCCAGTTTATCAGCAATGTCTCCCACGAGCTGAGAACTCCCCTGTTTAACATCAAATCTTTTATCGAAACGCTGCATGAGTTTGGGGAAGATTTAAGTGAGGAGCAGCGCCGGGAGTTTTTGGAAACGGCGAATAACGAAACCGATCGCCTCACCCGCCTCGTTAACGATGTTTTGGATCTCTCACGGCTGGAATCTTGCCGGATCTATCACTTAGAGGCAGTTGATATCGCCCAGCCGGTGGAACAGACGCTGCGGACTTACCAGCTAAATGCACGGGATAAAGGAATTGAACTGATCCAAGAGATTCAGCCTGACTTGCCTCAAGTGTTGGGTCATTACGATTTGCTGCTGCAAGTGTTTGCCAATTTGGTTGGCAATGCTTTGAAATTCACCGAAACCGGCGGACGGGTGGCTATTCGCGCTTATGTCCTAGATGGGCCATTACCTAATGCTCATTTCTTGCCGGCAGCCGACGAAGACGATAAGACAAACGACAAAGCGCAAATCGTGCGAATTGAAATTTCGGATACCGGCATCGGCATTGATCCAGAAGATCAAGAAGCAATTTTTGATCGGTTCTTCCGGGTGGAAAATCGGGTTCACACCTTAGAAGGCACAGGTTTGGGTTTATCCATTGTCAGAAATATTATTGACAAACACCACACAACTGTGCATTTGGTGAGTGAAGTGGGCGTAGGAACAACTTTCTGGTTTGATCTCAACGTGTTTCAAGAAGCCGCCGCGCCGGTGGAAAAAGTGCGAGTCGAGCCGGCATCTGAAGTAGAAGCAGATTCTGCCATTGCGAGGGTACTTTAATAGTTGGCTAAAATTAACGACGAGCCAGCGCTAGGGCTAAACTGACGATCCCTAACCCCAGTAACAGCAGCCAAGCGGAATTGCGTTGTAGCCATGCTGTTACCGACCCATGTCGGCTGCCGGCATAACGATTGACAGGCATTTCTAGCGGCATAGAACGGTCATGGTAGAGGGTGCAAGTCTTGGCGTAGGGGCGTTGCGGGAACGTGCAGGTGTCGTCGTCGTGATAAATGCAACTGTCACAGAGAAATTCATCTTTGCCGGCCCGATACAAGGGAATACCGGGATGGCCATAAGCTTTCAGCGGAGTGCGGCAGTTGGGACAGGCAACAGCTTGGGCTTCAATCGACTGATGGCAGCGGGGACATAGCATTGATAATACAAAGGAAATCTCGCTTCCTTGATATTTTGACAGAATAGAACTATGGCTGGCAGGGTTGAGATTTTACCCCAAGGCTTGATGGCCGCGTTTTAGCTGCCCTTTTTTATGAAGCGATAGGAAGACAGCATGAATAGCAACGATCTGCTCAAGCAACTGCTCATGATTGGTATCGGTACGACGTCCTTAGTGACAGAAAAAATCCGGGAAGTGAGTGAGGAGTGGGTAAAAGATGGCAAACTCAATTCCGAGCAAGCCAAGAAGTTTGCTGACGATCTGATGCAGCAGCTCAAATCAGACCCCGGAACTTGGGAGGTGCAGATGCAGCGACAGTTGCGGAATGCGCTGCAAGATTTAGGGGTTCCTCGTCAATCAGAAATGGATGAGCTGCGGGGACGCCTTGACCGGCTAGAACGTCAGGTGCGTGATCTGGAAAACAAGCTCTGGCGTTAAGTTGTTTCAGCTTGATCGGGCTTCTTCATCTGAAGCCCAATCGATGATTGTGGCCTCACAGGAAACCGCATCTGTTGCAAATAAACACAGATCGATCATTGCTGTTCATCTGTGTTTATTTGTGAACGCATCTAAAAAATGTCCTTTGGGCCGAAGTTTAATGTAAATCTTCTTCCCAAACGGCAATATAGATGCGGTCGCTCTCATTTCGCTGAATTACGCCTTCTAAGCCGCCGCTGGTAAAGGAATACTGACTCAACTGACGCTGCTGCACGCGTTGCAATGCTTGTTGAACATCCTCACTCGCCCTGCCGCCGGCCATCCCATTTAACGTGGCCAGCATTTGCTC
Organism: Microcoleus sp. FACHB-68; assembly: GCF_014695715.1. Lineage (NCBI taxonomy): Bacteria > Bacillati > Cyanobacteriota > Cyanophyceae > Oscillatoriales > Microcoleaceae > Microcoleus > Microcoleus sp. FACHB-68. The sequence goes on along the minus strand of NZ_JACJOT010000003.1, from coordinate 343,305 downwards.
TGGTGGGATTGACTGGGCAAAGGAAACTTCTGTTTGGCGTAGCCGGCGAGAATCCTGGTCAACGATAAAGCCTAAACCAATTTGATTCGGCTCTAACTCATAGAGCATCGATTCGGTATTGGGCCAATAGCCAGTGGCGACTCTAGTGGGTGTGCCAAAAGTTTGCGTAACCGCCCGTTCTGGCATCCCTGGCGATAATCCAGGTACGCGTACATCACCGGCAGCAATATTCGTGGGATTTTCTGCTCTAGGCGGAGTGGCTGCGGGGGGACGAGACGGTGCCGGTGCAGGTATTTGTTCGACCGGGGTCGGGGAAGCGGAGGGGGCGGCTGTCGGAAATTCAGAGGGTTCAGGGTCTGGCTGTTCGGCTGCCGGCGGCGCTGATGGAGAGTCTGCAGGGGTTGGTGTTTGAGATGCCGGTGGCAGCGATTGAGCGGGAGAAGGAACTGAACGAGTAGGGACAGGTGCCGGCGAACGAGTCACAGGTGCCGGCGAACGAGTGGCGACAGGTGCCGGCGAGCGAGTGACTGGTGCCGGTCGGGACTGTTGAGCAACCGGATCGTTCGGTGCCGGTGATTGCAGCGCATTGCGGATCAGCGCAATAGCAACTGCCACAAATGTCCCAAGTAAACCGCCAATAATCAGCGCTTTTAACCAAGCATTACTAGAAGCAGCAGGGCGTGGTGCAGGAGGCCGAACAACGCCTCCGGGCGACACTGCCACCGTCTCGCTTGATGAAAATGTTGATTCAGGGGCAGCTTGCAGCGCCGCTTGCATTTCTTGGGCAGTGCTATAGCGCTGGGAGGAATGAGAGTGAATTGCCTTATCCAGCACCGTTGCCAAACCAGGACTAATATTGGGCGCATAAGGACGCCAAATAATCTCACCCGTTTGCGGATCGCTTTGCATCTGTTGGGGAGTTTTGCCGGTGAGCAGATAAATCCCTGTCAGCCCCAAACTGTATAGATCGCTTGAATAAGTCGGTCTGCCGGCAGCTTGCTCAGACGGCATAAAACCCGGCGTTCCCACAACCACTGACTGAGTGGGATTACCTTGAGTATTGAGGGCGGTGGCCATAGATTCCTTCACCGCGCCGAAATCAATTAACACCGGCAAGCCATCCCGTTGCCGCATGATGATGTTATCCGGCTTAATATCCCGATGCACCATCCGGTTGCGATGCACATAATCCAAAACCGGCAAAATCTTTACCAGGATTTCCCTAACAGCATTTTCGTTGACGCGGCCTTCTGCTGCCACCTTTTGCGTCAGGGTTTGACCCTCGATAAATTCCTGCACTAAGAAAAACTTGCCCGCTTCCTCAAAGTAGGCATACAAGCGGGGAATTTGGTTGTTGCCCTCGCCCAGAGTTTCCAGAATGGCCGCTTCTCGCTTAAATCGCTCTTGCACCAGCTGGTACATCTGGGGATCGTTAATGATCGGTTTGAGCTGCTTAATCACACACTGGCGTGCGGAAGGTGTGTGGGTGTCTTCGGCCAAAAAGGTTTCGCCAAAGCCGCCGGTGGCCAGCGACCGAAGAATGCGATAGCGATTGCCTATCAGGGTCGAACTCATAGAAATTTGGGTAGCCTATGCCTCAATTGTAGAGACATTTAGCTTACACCCATTGCAACCTTAAAAAATTGAATTCCAGAAATGAGAATATTTTAAACAAGCGGACTTAGCCATAGAAACCTTTTTCTCTGTAGGTTCTTGCGATAGAGAAGCAAGTCAGGCAGCGAGCAATTGTTAAGTTTAAAAAACATCTGCCAAAATGGCAACAACTTTACTTATTCTTCCCTTACTCTCATCACTCAAGAGTTTAATTAAACCTGAACGCACCAGCGAATCGATTCGCTGGCTTTCTTTTTTTGCAACCCGCTAAAAATTCTGAATGGCATTAGCGCCGGCGCGGCAGAAGCTGAATTTGGCGAGAGCGCTTTGCTGTCAATTGCTCATTGCATAATTGCAATGTGTGCAGAATTAAGCGGGTAGGAATTTTGTCAAAAATCACCTTTGAGAGGTATCCCTCATGAACCCGTTAACTCTGTCTAAACTGGCAGTTAAGCACACTCAAAATGCAGTTGCAGAATCGGTTTATCGGAATACTGGCTACGACACTACCAAGCCGGTGACTTTTTACGGGATTATCAATGAGCATTGCAATGTGAAATGCCGGCAGTGTGAATACTGGCGGCTCAAGAATTACAAAGACGAAATGAGCATCGAAGAATGGAAGAATGCCCTATTGAGCATCAAAGCGTTTGTCGGCGAGTTTTCCATAAACTTTAGTGGGGGCGAACCTTTTATTAAAAAAGGATTTATAGATTTACTTGCCTTTTGCGGCGCGAATGGCATCCACAGCGGCGTGACAACAAATGGCTCGTGCATGACGAAGGAAAATGCAGAAAAAACTGTAGCAGCTCGGCCTTTTAATGTCAATTTTTCAGTCGATGGCCCTAATGCCGAACTTCATGATTACCTTCGCGGTTATCCAGGATTATTTGCCAAGCTTTCTAACGGCATTAAATATCTGCGCGAGGAGTGTGACAAACAGGGTGTGAAGTTTCCGATTACCGTCAAACCGACGATTAATAAATTAAATTTCCGTTTGTTGCCTGATATCGTTGAGTGGGCGGAAAAAATGGGAGTGACAACCGTCAACTTCCAGCCGGTTAATCGGTGGACACAAGAAACTTATGAAGAACTGTGGGTTGAACAAGAAGACCAAGAAGAATTCGCAAACGTAATTGAGCGCCTGATTGAAATGAAGAAAAACGGCGCACCCATTATGAACAGCGATGAAATCTTGCGACTCATGCTGCCCCACTTCCGTGAAGAAAAAGCGCCGGCGGAAAATATGCCTTGTCGGGTGGGACTTCGCAATTACTGGATTGAAACGGATGGAAATGTAAAACTATGTAATGACTATCCCGTAATTGGCAATGTCAAAAACGAAAGTGCGCGAGATATTTGGTATGGCAAAAAAGCGCAAAAAGTTCGTCAGCAAACTTTGGATTGTGGGAAACTTTGCCTGATTACCTGTGTGTCACAAAAAACTCTCATGGACAAAGTTAAAATGGGGCTGAAACTTCTGCATAACTGAGAAAAAAGCAGATTTTGGGAAAATTTGCCGGTTCAACACGCTTGACTTCTTGCAAAAATTATAAAAACAAACAGAAAAGAAGCGCATCAAATGTTGATGTTTCTCTGCGGTAATAAAAATAATTTTTGCAAGAAGATTAAGCCCAACTCAGAATTCCTTTATCAATCCAACCTACGAGGTTTATAAAGTTTATCAAGAGAAAAGAAAATTGATAAATTGCTGCTATTTTAAATCAAGCAAACCGCTTTCTTTGAGTTTGGGGTTAAAGCGAACTTCTGTTTGTAAGCCACGGGTTTTGAGGGAAGCCAAAATGCCGGCTTCAACCCGTCGGGCAGCATTTTTCAACACTTTTGACTGTTCCATTTCCTGACCGGCAGCCTTTTCATAACTCGCCTGTTCCTCAGAAGTCATCAGGCTTTTCACATCAATCGGCTGAGTCCACTTCACTTCATCAGCTGCATTACCTGCCGGTGTGCCACCATTTTCTGCGATCCAAGATTCACGGATATTTTCTAAAATCGTGCGGCTAGGTCGGTCAATGGTTTGGACTTTTAGCCAGTAACAGTTTTGCGGTTGGCGGACAAAGTGTTGTTTGAGGCTGAGATAAACATCACGGGAATAACCAACAAATTGCAACACTTTTTCTGAATCAAAAATTGCGTATACCCCAACTTTACCTTGCAAGTTTTCAGGTAGTTGTCCACCGCTATCAAGGTAGGAAAGATATTCTAAACTCTGTAGAGATGGGATGTCTGTTTCAGTGGTCATATTAAGTCCTGAGTGCTGAGTCCTAAGTGCTGAGTTTGGAATTGTCAGGTGTGAGTAAAAATTGAAAAGAGCTTTTTTGAAGAAGGGCCGGCTTTAGGGTAATTGGATAAAGTTTTTTTATTTAATTTTGCGATAAATCGCACAAAGCCGGCTGGGTTTAAATATTTTAGCGTTGAACATAAAGTTAGGCGGAACGTTAATAATAACGTAATCTTCTGATTCATGATATGGCTCAAATTCAGCCGGCATCCCTTTGGGGGTTGCCAAACTATAGGGAACTGGCTGGAACAGTAATTCCGTAAATTCAATTTGTTCGCAGTGTCCCTGTTGGGCAATTTGATTGATAAAGGCTTCACCTGTTAATAAGTTAAACAGAGTTGCTTTTGCCGCAGGTTCAAGGGTAAAGCTGCTATCAAAGTTTTGAACGATTTTAAGAGGCATTTTTGGGATACTAACGAATTTGCAAGGGTGGGCTAAAAAGTGCGAAGGCAAAAATTGCCACTTCGATCAGCCTATTGGATTCCGTGCCCCCTGTCAGCTACAAGAGGAGGCGGAAAAGATTAAGAATTTTAAACGTAATAAAAGTGAATGTGGGCTGCCGGCAGTTCGGCAGAAACTCGAATGTTTCGGTTTTCGGTTGCCCCGACAATGCCGGTGAGCGGTAAAATCGAGGACATGATCGATCCAACTCCTCGTCCCAAAATTCCTCCCTATACCTGGAATCGTCCCATTGGCCTCGGATGGGACAAGCCTTACACTGTGCGCTACGCCAGCAATCTTGATGATGGCCCGTGGCATGGAATGCCTTTAGGTGGCTTTGGTGCCGGCTGTATAGGCCGGTCTTCCCGTGGGGATTTTAATCTCTGGCATCTTGACGGGGGAGAACATATTTTTAACAACTTACCGGCTTGCCAGTTTAGCGTTTTTGAGGAAGCAGCCGGCAAGAAGCAAGCATTTGCCCTGTGTACCGAACCCCCGGCAGATGGGAGTCTTCCGGCGTGGCAGTGGTATCCCAAGACAAGAGGGGGAGACGGGGAGACAGGAACCGGCACTTACCATGCGCTTTATCCCCAAAGCTGGTTTGTTTATGAAGGGGTATTTAAGGCAGAACTGACGTGTGAGCAATTTTCGCCAGTTTGGCCCCGTAATTACCAGGAAAGCAGTTATCCCCTGGCTATTTTTGAATGGACTGCTTACAACCCAACCGATGAACCAATCGTCGTCAGCATTATGCTCACCTGGCAGAATATGGTGGGTTGGTTTACCAATGCGATTAAATCGCCCCCAGTGCAGGTGCGGGATGATGGCAGTCCGGTTTACGAATATCAGTCACGCTGGGGAGAAAGTGCCGGCAGTTTTAATCGCTGGGTTGAAGATCATTTCCGGGTTGGCTGCTTAATGAGCCGGCTGAGCACGAATGAGCAACCTGTGGAAGGGGAAGGACAGTTGGCGATCGCCACCGTGACTAACCCGGCTGTGGAAGTGTTTTACAATTCTCGCTGGCAATGTGCCGGCACCGGCGAGGACGTGTGGAGATACTTCGCCGATGATGGTTCCCTCTCTGATCAGGATAACGAAACACCGGCAGCAGAGGGAGAGCAAATTGGGGTTGCCCTTGCCGTTCGCTTTACCCTGAGACCCGGTAAAACTCGCAAGATTCCCTTTATCCTTGCATGGGACTTGCCGGTGACTGAATTTGGTTCAGGTGCCTGGTATTACCGGCGCTACACCGACTTTTTTGGCCGGCATGGCAAAAACGCTTGGTCAATGGTTCGCACCGCCCTCAAACATTCAGATACCTGGAAAGAGAATATTCAAGCTTGGCAAAAACCAATTCTGGAACGCGAAGATTTGCCAGATTGGTTCAAAATGGCCTTGTTTAATGAGCTTTACGCCCTCACAGGCGGCGGCACTCTCTGGAGTGGGGCAGATGAACGCGACCCCAAAGGTCAGTTTGCCGTGCTCGAATGTATCGATTATCGCTGGTATGAAAGCCTGGATGTGCGGCTGTACGGCTCGTTTGCGTTGCTGATGCTGTGGCCAGAGTTGGAAAAATCTGTATTGCTCGCGTTTGCCCGCGCGATTCCTGCCGGCGACGATACCCCGCGCATTATTGGCTATAACCAAGCGGCAGCGGTTCGTAAAATAGCCGGTGCCACCCCCCACGATCTCGGCGCACCGAATGAACACCCTTGGGAGCAAACGAATTATACGAGCTACCAAGACTGTAACCTGTGGAAAGATTTACCCTGTGATTTTGTCTTGCAGGTCTATCGGGATTTTCTGCTCACAGGTGGCAGCGATATTGAATTTCTCACCGACTGCTGGCCGGCTGTGGTTGAAACCCTGGCTTATCTTAAGACATTTGATAAGGACGGCGATGGCATTCCAGAAAATGCCGGTGCGCCGGATCAGACGTTTGATGATTGGCAATTGCAGGGCGTTAGCGCTTACTGCGGCGGTTTGTGGCTGGCTGCCCTTGAAGCTGCCATTGCAATTGGCAAAATTCTGATTAATCAGTCTTTATCCCCAAATCCTCAAGAAACCATTGCCACTTACCAAAGTTGGCTTGATCAAGCCAAACCGATCTACCAGGAAAAACTTTGGAATGGCCAATATTACCGGCTCGACAGTGAAAGCGGTTCACAGGTGGTGATGGCAGACCAATTGTGTGGTCAGTTTTACGCTCAACTGCTAGGACTGCCGGATATTGTCCCCCGTGATTGCGCCCTCACTGCCTTAAGAACGGTTTATGAAGCCTGCTTCCTGAAGTTCCACGAGGGCAAAATTGGAGCGGCAAATGGGCTGCTACCTGATGGATCGCCGGTGAACCCCAAAGCGACTCATCCATTGGAAGTGTGGACCGGCATTAACTTTGGCATTGCCGCGTTTATGGTGCAAATGGGCATGAAAGAGGAGGCATTTGCCCTCAGCGAAGCCGTGGTGCGGCAAATTTATGACAACGGGTTGCAATTCCGCACGCCTGAAGCGATTACTGCCGTTGGGACGTTTCGCGCCAGCCATTATCTTCGTGCGATGGCGATTTGGTCTATCTATGGAGTGATGACAAACTTTCGGGGTTCTCACTAAAAAGTTGCCTCTTAAAAGCGCCCAATCAGTTAATTCCTTGATTGTTTAAAGCCGTACTCTAAGCTGGAAACCTTTAAATAAGGGGTTTTCAGCTTTCAATTTTTGATGAAAATCTAGAATCGATGAGCCGGCTTCAGCAATCTTTATTCTTAAACCCGCGTTTCTAAAATCTGCCTCAGAAGGGTTGTCATGCGTATTAACCCTGATATAAGAATTTCCTTAAGATTTAAGTAAATAGGGCTTAGCTTAAAGTGATAATCGCCAGAAATCTTTCCTCGCAACGTTTTAAACCTGAAATTGCATTTTAAAAGCAATGGTTGAGGGCAATGTGGAGCAAGCTATTGGATGATTTTAAAGATATTATGTGGAAAATTGAAAGAACTTAAAGTTTCTGTAAAGTTCCTCAGCCTCCTCAAATTGCTGGCTGAGACGTGCTTAGCTTGAAGCAAGATCGCTCAATCCACTCAATCAAAATTGCGCTTGCGTGTCCTAAATTTGGTAATTAAACCTTAAAATGCTCTAGATGAGGCAACCTTGGGATGAATTACCCTTGTCGGTGCAACGCTTAATCGCGGTTTGGAAGCCGGCACAGAGGGTAAATAAAGCTGTCTGGGGTTTTGCCGTACTCACCGCAGCACCGATGAAGGCTTTGTTTTCCTTCCAAGCGAGCGAGTCTGTAAAGGCAGGTTATTGCTGAGTACGCCTTTATACAAGCTTTAAAATCTTGAGGCGTAAGCCAAATCAAGGCATAAAAGTTTAAAGAATCAGTAAACTTAGCGTTTTACCCTTGCCATTCCTACTAAATATCTGCGTAAATTTAACAGTAGTGGATTCACTTAAAACCTTCCTGATATGACGGTGCATTTACCAAAGGCTCTTAGTAGAATTTCAGGTTTACTTGCTTGGGGCGTACTAGAGCATGATATCGGCAAGGCGAGCAGTCAGTTTTCCAAGCAAATGTAGCAACGATAACAGCTTTTTCGAGCAAGCGGTCATCAATATTGTAAATCTCATGCTTCGCCGCCTTGCTGATATCTTAGCGAAATCCATCAAGCAGCAGCAACCGAGTTGCATTCATTAGATAAAACTCATTTGAACATCCCTATCAGGAGCCAGGATCATGTATCAGCCATCTTCTTATTCAAATTCTAAAGTCAATCGCACAATGAGTGCCGAGCAATTGGAAGAGATTATTGATTCCATATTAGCCGGCAAGTATTCTTGGGCTTGTGTGTTACTGCTACGCTTTGCCGGTTATAACCCCCTCCATTACATCCCTTACAGAACTTACAATCGGCTGGTAAAGGACAACTCTTCCGTTAGCCGAGGCAATGACAGCAACGTCGCTTCAATCGATGCCGCTTCTAGAAGCACAGCACCCTGTGCCGCAATCTCCTCCTCCCGCAAAGCTAAAGTTGACTACCTAGAAGTGGTTAGCTCACAACCCGCTCAAGTTTGCAATACCCATTTAGATGCCGGTTGATTCAGTACGAAATTAAAAATATTAAAGCTTGAGGGTTTAAATTGGCTCAACCCATTCTCATGCCGACTTCGCATAGGCGCTTTTCCAAAAAGCGTCTCTATTTTTTTGTAGGTATTTTTAAATAAGCTTTTTTCTGAAAATCGTGGTTTTTCACCCGATTAGCGACAGATATTAAATTCTACCCTTAACCAAAAGGTAGGGAAATCTTAACCGGCACATTAACTACAGAGGCAGCATCCCCGATTTGCCAAAATATTAGAGCATCTTGCTGCCACAGATAACAACAAGTGGGCAAGATACCGGCACTACAAGTTGACAAAATCTGTCCCAATTGAGAGGGAGAGGGGGCAGAGGCAAAGGGAGAATTTGGTTCTGGGAAAGAAGCCATTTGCTCAACCTGTAGCTTTTTGCGGAAGTTGAGAATTTTGCTTGAAATTTGAAGATTTTTAAATGACTTCATAGATTTAATACAGCTTATTTTAAATAGTAAAATTAATAGCAAACTATCTTAAATAAATTTCAAAAGTAATCAGTATTTTCCCTGAGAGTAGCTGAACGAAAAATTCTTGATTTCTCCTGTTTGAGCCGGCAGAGCGTTTCAAGAGCAACAAGTGCGTTCAGTAAATTTACGATGAAAAGTCATAATTTTTCAAGCGAGAGACTCTCCCCGATATCATGCGATTCAGCCGCTCCAAACCTTTGTTTATCAAGGCATCCGGGTCATCTAGAGCAGTTATAGCCTAATTAAATTAAAAAGCTTATCATCACGTAAAGATTGGCGTTCAATCCTTTATTTACCTGGCAAAATCTTATAAGACGACGTAGCTTGGTATTAAGACTGAATATGCCGACGTACTTGTGCCGGTGCATCATCAAATAACCACCATCTGCTGAGCCTGAAAGCCAAAGAGCAGCGGCTTCTTGCAAAAATACCTTTTGCTGTGGCAGCTCGTTTTGCTCTGCTATGTCAGTTGAATGCACACTAACAGCCATCACCCACAGGATGACCCCGCCAGATGCAGAGGATTATGACAAAACTGAGAGCCACTCGAACCCGAAACAAGCCATTAAGGGTGGATACAATGAAAAAATTATGGAAATTCTGTCTATTTCTCCTGCATGGCCTATTTTTAGCAATTTTACTGCATGGCCTATTTTTAGGAATCGCGCCTTCAGCACGCACTCAAACAGTGCCGGCTGCTGGGTTGGCATCCAAGCCGTCGGCTTGGGCGACTTTGGCGCAGAAACTAGAATCTCGCTCATCTAAAGCGAAAGAGAAAAGTAATGTTCTTTCCGATCTGCCGGCGGTTGAATCGGTTGTCGCAGATGCAGAAAAATTGGAGGGACTGTTCACCCTCTATAACAACCAAGACACGGGTGAAGTCTTCGCCGAAATCAGCCAAGAACAGCTTGAAAAAAACTTTCTATGTACCGTCACCCTCGAATCGGGTATTGGCGAACGCGGCATTTATAGCGGGATGCCGGTGGGAGATTACCTGTTTTACTTCCGCCGCGTCAATAAAAATTTGCATTTTGTGATCCGCAACGTCAATTTCCGCACAGATCCCGATGATCCACAAAGACGTTCCCTAGAAAGATCGTTTAGCGACTCGGTTCTCTACTCCCTGGAAATTAAAGGCTTCGATGCTGAGCGCAACACCTTATTGGTGGATATGGGTGAGTTGTTGCTGGGGGACTTTCCGGGTTTAAGTTCGATCTTTCATTGGGTTTTGGGTACGCCTTACGAGCTTGATGCCAAGAAATCTTATTTCGGCAGTGCTAACTCTTTCCCGATGAACGTTGAGATCGAGTCGATTTACAGTTTTTCCGCTGCCGGTGGCGATGAAAATACCTATATACCAAGCCTGCCAGACAGCCGTGCGTTTACCCTGCGCCTGCATTACAGCTTGTCCCAACTAGATGATACTAACGGCTACCGTCCGCGCTTAGCTGATGATCGGGTTGGCTATTTCATGACTGTCTACAAGGATTTTTCTAACGATCACAACAAAGATCCTTTTGTGCGTTATATCAACCGTTGGCATTTGGAAAAGCAGAATCCCAGCGCTTTAGTCTCTCCTCCAAAGGAACCGATTGTATTTTGGATAGATAATGCAGTGCCGGTGGAATATCGCGAGTCTATTCGGGAGGGGGTGCTGCTGTGGAATAAAGCGTTTGAGAAAGCGGGATACCAAAATGCAATAGACGTGCGGCAGATGCCGGATGAGGCTGAGTGGGACCCCGCTGATGTGCGTTACAACACAATCCGCTGGATTAATTCTCTTGATGGTGCGTTTGCAATGGGTCCTTCGCGGGTTAATCCGCTTACGGGCCAAATATTGGACGCAGATATTATTGTGGATGCGAATTTCGTGCGAGCCATCAAGCGAGAGTATGGCACGCTTGTTGAACAAGAGCGATCAAGCAGTTCCTCTTTGTTTGCCGGCATTGGTGGCAACTCGGATCTATGTACCTTTAATTCGATTTCCCGCTATCTTCCTAACAAAGAGGGTAAAACCGGCACACCCGATCAAGCCCAAGAAATGGCCGTATTAGGCCGGCTCATGCAAAGTCACGATCTCTGCTATGGGATGCAATCTGCCGATCAGTTTTCTGTAGGGGCGATGTCGCTGTCGTTAATCAATAACCTCAGCCCTGAAAGTTCGCAGATGAAAGAGTATGTGCATCAATTTGTACGTTCGCTCATCGCCCACGAAGTCGGACATACCTTAGGGTTGAGACACAATTTCCACGCCAGCACGATGTTGATGCCTCAAGATTTGAATAACACCAACATCACCCAAAGCAAAGGGTTAGCGTCATCTGTGATGGACTACTTGCCGGTCAATTTAGCACCGATTGGCGTAGAGCAAGGAGATTACTATCCAGCAGTGGTTGGCCCTTATGATGAGTGGGCAATCCAGTATGGCTACCAAACCGGCCCAGGGACAGCCCCACAAGATGAGGTGCGCTTCCTCGAAAAAATTGCCCAGCGTGCGCCTAACTCGGATTTGGCTTACGCCACGGATGAGGACATCTGGTTTGACGATATTAATCCCTTCGCTCACCCATTCGATCTCAGCGGGGACGTGCTGCTTTACTCGCAGCAGCAAATGGATAATGCCCGTTATATGTGGGAGCGGCTGGAAAAACGTTATTTGCCCAAGGGCGAGAGTTACAATGAGCTGCGCGTGTTGTTTAACACGGTGTTTGGCTACTATTTCCAGCAGGCTTATTTTGTCTCGCAATATGTGGGGGGGCAGTCGTTTACCCGCAACCATGCCGGCGATCCCAACGGACGTGCTCCATTTATGTCGGTGCCGGCAGCCAAGCAGCGTCAGGCGCTAGCGACTTTGCAAACGTATATCTTTAATGACAATGCGTTTAATTTTTCTCCAGAACTGCTCAATAATTTAGCGCCGTCACGCTGGGTTCACTGGGGTAACTACGCCCCGATTTTCCGCCTAGATTATCCGATTTACGAGCAAATTTCTTTTCTGCAGCGGGTAGTGTTGCGAGTGCTGATGCATCCCCAACGTTTAGCGCGTCTGCGGGATGCGGAAATTAAGGCGCAGCCGGGAGTTTCCCTAACACTGCCGGAACTGTTTGACACGTTGCAGCAAGGCGTGTGGACAGAGGTGATGGTGGAGGGGATGCCGGTGGAGATTTCCAGCCTTCGCCGATCTTTGCAGCGGGAATACTTGGATATTCTGACGCAGATGGTACTCCGCCAGTCGGAAGTCCCTCAAGACGCCCGAACCCTGGCATGGTATAAGTTGCGCCAGTTAGGTGAATCGCTGGATACCACCCTTGCCAAGGGCGGGAAGTTTGACACTTACACCCAAGCGCACTTGGAAGAAACTCGCGATCGCATTAATAAAACGTTGGATGCTCAGTTACAGAGTAGTTAAATAGGGCATGGGGCATGGGGCATGGGGCATGGGGAGTTGGGAGTTTTCTATGTTTTCTCCCCCTCTTCCCTCCCTAGTCCCTAGCCCCTAGTCCCTAGTCCCTTAGAAGTTAAAACCTACCCCGAACTGACCTTCTATATCAACGTCGTCCAGAAATAGGAAATTAACCATCGCGGTTAAGGTTAAGTCTTCGGTGAACAGGTAATCTGCACCGCCGGTGAGCATGAGATCAAATTCAGTGTCATCGTCATCGTCAATGGAAAGGGCAACGCCTGGGCCGGCAAAAAAGCCTAACCTGTCTGCCGGTTCTCCGGTATCAAAGGTAGGCTGCCTGAATTCGACGGTCGCCGGCACACGGATGTCTAGGATGCCGTTGCTAAATGCGACTGAGGGACGCGCAGATACGCTAAATGCCTGCTCTTGAAATGGCAAGTCAAACAGTCTGATTTTGCTGAGAACGACTAAGTCCAAGATGTCCTCATTGTCGCCAATGTTACCGCCAATCCCGATGAAGTTGTTTCCCGGAATTCTTGTCCGTGTTTCAATCTGAGCAATGGCATCGGGTGCCTTTTCAGTAAAACCGGCCCGTTGTGTATTCACCGGCGCTGGGTTTAAGTCAGCCGCAGCGGTTGAGAACGAACGATCTAACACGGGTTCAGTTGAGATCCGGTGAGTCGGGATTGTGGATGCCGGCAACGTTACTGCGCCGGTGACCAAGTCAGCCTCAGACACAGACGCTGGGGCGGTGTCTGTTAAGACGGTTAAGGTTTGCTCAACTTCTGCTTGTGGCTTAATTGCGATCTCTTGAGTTCGAGCTTGCTTGTTGGTTACAGACTCAGATACTTGCTCCCACCGGCTTGCTGCCGGCTCTTGCAGGGATTCTTCTGCAACCGGCGCTTTAACAGACAGTACCGCCGCGCCACTCGTTTCTGCCGCAGCTGGCAAGCTGCCAAACATAACGCTTAAGGCGGTGAACGTCACGATGGAAGACACTCGCCTATTAATTATTTGTTTCACGGTCACTCCTCTTCTCTGATTGATGGCTCAATTTCGATGTTTCGCTGTTTTACATCTAATTGGTATAGCCTTTAGGCTTAATCTATCCCAAGGTAGATTTCCGCCTGTTTGCTAAATGACAATAGCTTACTGCTCTTTTGAACCAATAATCAGCCACAACTCAAGGAGTTAGGATACTAAAAAAATAAAGGAGGGGGAGAGGGGGTGATTGGGAGAAACAATGATTTAGATCAATGCAAATTACTAGCAATAAGTAAAGCGCTGACACATATTTAAGTTTCAGCAATTTACATCGGCTTGAAGTTCTTGCATAAATCTACAATTTAATATAAAATTAACGGTTAACTTTCACTTGGGAAAGTAAACGGTTAACAGATGCCGGTGAGCGTAGGGCGAGGATTCATTGCAAGTGTGAGTTGCCGGCGCTAGAACCGTAGGGACATTTGCCATACAGAGTGCAGATTTACGCCTACGCCCTTACCCAGATGAATTTAACTGGGAATCACGATAATTTTGCAGCAGAAAGCCAGTTGCAGTCCATACAAAAAAGGGGTGAGCTTTTTGCTCACCCGCTAGGAAAAACTAATTTTTGAGGCCGGCAACTTTTCTAGTTCTCTGGGTGATAGCCAAGAAAAAATTAACCGGCTTAGACAGACAAACCGACAGCTAACTCTGCGGTTCGGGAATCGTAATATCAATTCCTGTCACCTTAGTGCCATTCCCCAAACTTGTCAGAGACGGTTGAATCGCCTCCGCATTTCCCACCACCAAAGTCACGAGGTTTTCAGGCTTCAGGTAAGTTTGAGCAACCCGCTGCACATCAGCAATGGTTGTGGCTTCAACAGCCCGCCGGTATTGGAAGATAAAATCTTCCGGGTAGCCATAATACTCGTATCGCATCAGGCGCGATAGGGTTTGCACGGGATCGGCAAAATTGAAAATAAAGGAATTGAGGGTAGATTCCTTCGCATAAGCCAATTCTGCGGGAGTCACCGGCTCAGTGCGGATGCGCTCAAGTTCGCTCATAATTGCCTTAATGAAGGGCACCGTTGCATCAGAGCGAGTTTGACCGGCAGCGACAAACACGCCTGGGTAATCATACCGGGGACTCCAAAAGCCATAAACCGTATAAGCCAAACCTTGACGCGAACGAATTTGGTTAAATAGCCGGCCCCCAAAACCATTGAGAACATCATTAAGGACACTCAAGGCGGCATAGTCGGGACTGTTAAGCTGGCCCCCTAAGTGGCCCATCTGCACATAACTTTGAGTCAGTTGGGGTTGATCCACCAAAAAAACGCCACCTTTGTTCGCCTGAGACACCGGCGGCAGCGGCGGCACTTGCAGTTGTGGATTAGCCGGCCAATTGCCAAACTGTTTTTCTACTAGCGCTTGCATTTGTTTCGTGTCAAAGTCACCGACAATGCCCAAAATCATATTGTTGGGATGGAAATATTGCCGGTGAAATTGAACGAGATCGTCGCGGGTAATTTTATTGATGGTGGCATACTCGCTGGTGCGAGCGTAAGGGCTAGTTTGCCCGTAAATTAGTTTTTGGAATTCACGACCGGCAATTTCATCGGGATCGTCGTTGCGCCTCGCGATCCCACCCTGGCGTTGTTTTTTCGCCAGATCCAACTTGTCGGGGGCGAACACCGGCTGGCGGATCACCTCAGCGAATAGCCCAAACACTTCATTCACATCTTCACTTAAGGCGCTAAAGCTGGCACTGGCTGAACTGCTATCTACCCCTGTTTCTACAGAAGCTGCCCGTTGTTCTAACAGCCGATTCAGCTCATCGGGTGTATGCTCAGTTGTGCCGCCGATCCGCATCACTTGGCCCATCACTTCCGCCAGACCAACTTTTTCTGCCGGCTCAAAGCGATCGCCGGTGCGAAATAGCGCTGTACCGCTGACTAGAGGCAGTTCGCGATCTTCCATTAAGAATACAGTCATGCCATTTTTCAGCTCGTAGCGCGTGTAATCTGGCACCTGAATTTCTGGCAGTGGCGGAAACTGCAATTCTGTGTAATGTTTGGCTGCCTGCGCTGCTGCCGGCAAACGAAACACCATCACGAACAGCATCGCTACCACAAGCAGCCACGCCCATCTACTAGCTTTTTTGCGCTTCATCAACCCAAAGCCTTGCATACTTAATATTTCTCCTGTTTCCTGATTATTTGGGGAATGGGGAATGGGGAATGGGGAATGGGGCATGGGGCATGGGGCATGGGGCATAGGGCATGGGGCATGGGGCATGGGGCATTGATTGTTAATACTCCCACTCTCCCACTGTGCCCCTCTCCCACTCCTTCACTCCCCGTCTCCCCTACTCAGCACTCAGCACTCAGAACTCAGCACTTAAAATCCTATTTCGGCAGCAAACGCCCAACGGTGCGGTTTTCAGGCCGGAAGGTGGTTTGGGCGACTCGCTGAATATCTGCCGGCGTTATGGCGGCAATGGCTTCCAGTTCTTTGAATAGGTTGCGCCATGAGCCGGTTTTCGCCTCATACTCCAACAGCAATTCAGCCATGCCTTCGTTGGAATCGAGCGATCGCAACAAGTTAGCACGGGCTTGATTTTTCACCCGATCCAGGTCTTCAGTAGACACCGGCTCGGTTTTTAGCCGCTCAATTTCTTCGCTCAGTGCGGCTGCTACTTCGTCTACTGTGTGATTTGGCGCGGTTAGAGCGTAAAACAACATTAAGTTGGGGTACTTCTCACCGGGAAACCCACTGAAACCTTGCGCGTTTAACGCTAGCTGCTTTTCTTCGACCAGGGATTTGTAGAGTCGAGAGGTGCGCCCATCGCTGAGCAGAGAACCGATCATTTCGTAAATGACATGATCTGGGTGATTCATCGCAGGCCGGTGGTAGCCTTCCAAATACCAAGGTTGAGATTGCAGTTGCAAGGTTACTTCCTGGGTTTGGGTTTGGGCAGGTTCCACAAGCTCGACATCGGGAGGTGCCGGCATTGCTTTGTAGCGACCAAAATAAATCTGTGCCAGCCGTTTCACTTCTGCTGAATCAACATCCCCCACAACTGCAATTGTGATATTGCTGGGGACGTAGTAAGTGTTAAAAAATTGCTGGACATCCTCGCGCGTCAGGTTTTGGATGTCTTTCATGTAGCCGATGACGGGGCGTTTGTAGGGATGCACCTGGTAAGCTTTATCAAGAAACGCTTCGATCATCTGGCCGATAGGCGAGTTGTCGGTACGCAGACGGCGTTCTTCGATAACGACTTGCTGTTCTTTATAAAATTCTCGAAATACGGGGTCGAGAAATCGCTCCGACTCTAGCGACATCCACAGTTCTAGCTTATTGGACGGGAAACTGTAGAAGTAGCGTGTGGCATCTGTGGAGGTTGTGGCATTGAGTCCGACGCCACCGGCTTGTTCCACAATTTGACCAAGTTCATTTTGCTCGCTAATGCTGTTGGCTTGCGCCTCGACTTTATCAAATTCTGCCTGAAGTTGTGTGACTTCGGCTTCTTTACCGGCTGCTTTTGCGGCTCGAATCTGCTTCGCTAATTGATCCAGCCTATCGAGCAGTGGCTTTTCCGCTTGGTAGTTTTGTGTGCCTATCAGGGTTGTGCCTTTAAAGGCTAAATGCTCTAGGAAGTGCGCGACGCCGGTTTTGCCTTCTGGCTCATTGGCACCGCCGACATCAGCATAGGTGAGAAAGGAAACCACCGGCGCTTGATGCCGTTCCAAGACAATAAATTTCATCCCGTTATCGAGGGTAAATTCATTGATCCGCTCAATGACGCGATCTAAATAAGGCTGGATCGATTGAGCCTGTGTGCCCGTTTGCGGGGTACGGGCGAAAGCCGGTGCCGGTGGCAACCCCCACCACAGCAGCACCACTGCCAAAATCATAACTGTGATGCGCTGCCATGCGGCCTTGGGTTGCCGGCTGCGAGACGACTCGAATGGATCGATTGGACTCATAGAATACAAATTCACACGCTGCTATTCCTAGGATAAGGAATTTCAGGTGGCCTGGTTTATTTAACATCCCTTGATTCGTAGGTTGGGTTTCGTGCCTCAACCCAACTTCCCAACTTCGCCCAACAACATCATTGGATTTCACACAACCTAACAAACTCGTTAAAATAGTTGGGTTTTCGCTTTGCTCAACCCAACCTACGGGGAAATAACGAAAGTTTTATTAAAAAAATAGCC
Organism: Microcoleus sp. FACHB-68; assembly: GCF_014695715.1. Classification (NCBI taxonomy): domain Bacteria; kingdom Bacillati; phylum Cyanobacteriota; class Cyanophyceae; order Oscillatoriales; family Microcoleaceae; genus Microcoleus; species Microcoleus sp. FACHB-68. Next base: position 325,743 of record NZ_JACJOT010000003.1, on the reverse strand, counting down.
TTCAAGCTTAACGAACTATGAAAGTTTTGCCGATTCACGAGCTAAGCATAGGAGAATAACGGTACAGATACTCAGTCTCTTTATTAATAGATTTACTATGCGCTTGTTTAACCGGCAACCTCCGTCTGAAGCTCAAACGCGCACCCGCATCTTGCAATCAGCACAGCGGTTGTTCGCTAACAAAGGTTACGAGGGCACCACAACCCGCGATTTGGCGGCTGACGCGGGGGTGGCTGAGGGCACCTTATTTCGCCATTTTTCTAATAAAAAAGCGATTTTGGTAGAGGTTGCGACTCAGGGATGGGTAGATATTCTTACTGATTTGCTCACGGAATTGAGCGAAATGGGCAGTTATAAAGCAGTGGGACAGGTGATGCGCCGGCGAATGTTGCATCTGCGAGATAATGCCGACATGATGCGGGTGTGTTTTCTGGAGGCGCAGTTTCATCCAGATTTACGGGATCGCATTCAAGCAGAAGTGATTGGTAAAATGACGGACGTTGCAGAGGCGTTTTTTCAAACTGCAATGGATCGGGGTGTTTACCGGCAGAGTAATCCTAGGATTGTCGCGCAAGTTTTTCTGGGAATGTTTGCCGTTGCAGGATTTAGCCAAAGTACGCTGCTGGAGGAAGATTCTTCTCCTCAAGCTTTGTTAGAAATGGCAGAAGTTTTGGCTGATATTTTCCTAAATGGTGTTTTAAATAAGGGTGAATAGGGGCACTAAGGTTTGGGGTTAGGGTGCGGGTTAAATTTCTCCTGCCGATATTTAGTAAAGCCACAAAGTAGAGTCAGATAAATGCCGCAATGACGCAAGTCTAAACGGCTGTGCTTGCTTTTGTTTAAATAGATCCCAACTTGAAGAAATAAATCCAAGCTATTTACGGAGGTATTATGGCTACTTTTAGCGTTACAAATACCAATGATAGTGGTGCCGGCTCCCTCAGACAAGCGATTATAGATGCGGATATTACAGCCGGCACGGATACGATTACATTTAATATTGCCGGTGCCGGTGTGCAAACGATTGTGCCGGCAACTGCACTGCCAACGATTACGGATGCCGTTGTTATTAATGCAACAATGCAACCGGGATATGCCGGCACTGAAATTATCGGCAATTATATTGGCAGCAATGTTACGGGTGATGCTGCGTTAGGAAATGGAGGATTATCGGAGGTAAGAATCGAAACAGCCGATAATGTAATTTAAAATAACTTCGTTGCCGGTAACACCGCCGATGGAATTGGCATTGGTAAGCGACTATACCACGACATCAGGAACGTTAACCTTTGCTGCCGGGGAAACAATAAAAACGATTACTGTGCCGGTGTTGGGTAATACAGAAAATGAACCAGAATAAAGCTTTTTTGTCAATCTTTTTAATGCTACCAACGGCATATTCACGACGAATTTAGCGACTGGTACGATTGCTAATGATCATACGCCGATTCCAACACCAACGCCGGTTCCAACGCCTAGACCAACACCAATTCCAGCATCTACACCAATACCTATGGCTACACAACCTATTGATCAAGAGTGCAATTGTCCCATAGTCACTATTCCTAACCAGATTACTCTACCGCTCGGTAATACATCTGAGACGATTTTTACCGCGCAGCAAAGTGGCGATGTGGGGAGTGACACACTCCAGGGAAGCGCGAGTAATGATAGCATCGTCGGCGATAGTGGTGATGATTTTGTTTTGGGTGAAGCGGGTAACGATCACTTAATTGGTGGAGAGGGAAACGATAGCCTACAAGGTGGTTTGGGAAGTAATGTTCCCGTGGGAAATGAACTAGATCGTGACTCGATTGAAGGGAACGCCGGCAATGATTCTTTATTTGGCAATGAAGGTCAAGATACCATTTTTGGCGGCAACGGTGAGGATCTGATCTGGGGAGGTAAAGATGACGATTGGTTATGGGGTGAAGACGGTTATGATACGCTGTATGGGAATTTAGGAAACGATATTATTTTTGGGGGGAAAGGGAATAGTGATGCTGTCGGAGATATTCTTGAAAAGGATTTAATCTTTGGTCAAGATGGTAACGATTATCTCAATAGCAATGAAGGTAATGATATCGTTGTTGGTGGCAATGGTAATGACTGGGTTCATGGGGGGAAAGATGACGATTTGATCGTGGGTGATCTTGACAATGATACCCTGTTCGGTGACATGGGAAATGATATCTTGCGTGGCCACGGTGACGAATCGGACTCCAATGATCCTGAAGGACGAGATTGGTTATTTGGCGGCAGTGGGGATGATTTTCTCGATGGCGACGAGGGGGATGATAGCCTTTTTGGGGGCGAAGGCAATGATACCCTGCGTGGCGAAGCTGATAACATACCTGAGCTTCCAAATAGTGATCTGCTGATGGGAGAAGCCGGCAATGATTTGATATTCGGTGACACCGGAAATGATACGTTGTGTGGGGATGAAGGAGATGATACTTTAGTTGGCAAAAACGTCAATAACTTTGGTCTGAGCAACTTATCGCTAGCCACTGAAGAAGATGATCTTTGTGGCGGCGCAGGTAATGATTTATTGGTTGCTAATAGGGGAATTGATACGCTGAATGGCGGAGATGGAAATGATTCTCTCTATGGGGGGAAAAATAATGATACCCTCTATGGAAGCATCGGCAATGATTGGTTATCGGGTGATTTAGGGAAGGATTGGATAGCCGGCGGTTCAGGAAATGATAATTTTGTTTTCTCAGCTACAAGTGCCGATCTTGAGGCGGCTATTGAGTTTGGTCAAGATATGAGTGGCGATATCATTGCTGATTTTATTCAAGGTGAGGATAGAATTGCTTTAGCTGCCGGCTTAACGTTTGCTCAACTCACTATTTCTGCGAGTGGGAATGATACCTTCGTGAAATTTGGGGAGGTGTCATTAGTAACCATTCAAGGAATCGCCTCAACTGCAATTAGTGCCGGTGATTTTATCTCAATTTAATTTGTACCAAGTGGGGTGCATGAGTCACGCACCCTACCCTTGCAAACTGTAAGTCAGTGCTTAATAATGCCTCAAATTCCAACTGCACAAGTTAAACCAGGATATGTGCCTCAATCTCAGGACACCAGTATTGATGCTGATGTCTTAATGTTTCAACTTTTACGACAACTCACTCCTGCCCAAAAAATTGAAAAATTTTCATCCTTTAATCGTTCTAGTCGGAAACTTGTCCTTTCAGGAGTGAGTTATCAATTTCCTGATGCCCCAATCAATATCATTAAAAAAGAAATTTTAAAGAGGCGCTTTGGAGAGCATTATTTTCAACTTTTGCATGATAAAGAATTAAATGGAGAAGAGATTTTGATAGCTGACCCGATTGAGCTAGCCAAGGAGGTTGTTAAGATTTTAGATCGGTTAGGAATTGTTTATGCGATTGGGGGTTCTGTTGCTAGTTCCTTATGGGGAGAAAACAGACAAACGGCTGATTTAGACTTAATTGTTGATATCTCTTTAGAGCAAGCTGAGCAACTTATTCAAGAAATGAAAACTGATTTTTATATCAGTCGTGAAGCTGTTAGAGAAGCAGTCATGCACCATAGCTCTTTTAATGCTATGAGCCAAAAATTGATAGAAAAAGTTGATTTTTTTGTGATCAATAAGGACGAGCCTTTCTTCCAATCTAAACTGAATCGACGGCGGTTGGTTGAAGGGCTTTATGTTTATTCTCCAGAAGATATTATCCTGCAAAAACTTGTTTGCTATCGACTTTCTAGAGAAGAATCACAAAAACAATGGAGAGATGTTTTAGGGGTTTTGAAAGTTCAGCAAAATTCTTTAGATATGAATTACTTACAGTTTTGGGCTGAATCTTTAAAAATTACAGAAAATCTAAACAAAGCTTTACAACAAGCCGGCCTGTAGCGAGTTAAGGAGTGCATCTCACGTTTGTAAAGATACCAGCAGTGGGATCGAGATGCTGGCTAATATCAGACGCAAGCATCCTTCCCGCACTACAAATTTACAAAAATAGAATACTCCCTTAGTTCAGTAATAAAAAAGTAGTAGGATGTGTGATTAATTACGCCCCCTAATGTTGCAAACCTTTTAAATATTCAAAATTTTTTCTGGCATTAATAGTATACGGATGCTCTAATCCTAACTGACTCTCAAGAATCTCCAATGCTTGCTGGTATAAAGGTTCCGCTTCGCTGTAGCGTCCTTGTGACTCGTAAAGGAAGGCTAAGTTGTTGAGTTGGGTGGCTAAAGCGGGATGGTTGTCTGGCAAGCTGCGGCGGACGATTTCCAATGCTTGCCGGAATAAAAGTTCGGCTTCGCTGTAGCGTCGTTGTGCATAGTAAAGACCGGCTAAGTTGTTGAGGTGGGTGGCTAAATCGGGATGGTTGTCTGGCAAGCTTTGGCGGACGATTTCCAACGCTTGCAGGTATAAAGGTTCGGCTTCGCTGTAGCGTCCTTGTTCTCGGTAAAGGTTGGCTAAGTTGTTGAGGTGGGTGGCTAAATCGGGATGGTTGTCTGGCAAGCTTTGGCGGACGATTTCCAACGCTTGCAGGTATAAAGGTTCGGCTTCGCTGTAGCGTCCTTGTGACTCGTAAAGCAAGGCTAAGTTGTTGAGGTGGGGGGCTAAACCGGGATGGTTTTCTGGCAAGCTGCGGCGGCGGTCGATTTCCAAGGCTTGCAGGTATAAAGGTTCGGCTTCGCTGTAGCGTCCTTGTGCATAGTAAAGATTGGCTAAGTTGTTGAGGTGGGTGGCTAAATCGGGATGGTTGTCTGGTAAGCTTTGGCGGTCGATTTCCCCCACTTGCAGGTATAAAGGTTCCGCTTCGCTGTAGCGTCCTTGTGCATAGTAAAGATTGGCTAAGTTGCTGAGGCCGGTGGCTAAATCTGGATGTTCCGAACCCAAACGATGTTCCGCCACTACGACACACTGCTTTTTCCAAACTTCTGCCGGTTCATATAATGCCTGACCTTGATAAAACCAGCCTAACCCTAAAAACGGCTCTGTTACATCCTCATCCTCCACATAGTCAGACAGGTGGGAAGCACCGGCTTCTAGATGGGGAATGGCAGGACTGAGGGAGGCAACTTCTTCGCGGGTAATAATTTGTTGGGGAATTTGTTTTGCCACATCCACCAATGCAGTGACAAAGGCTTGTTTTAACCCTTCAGCCTTTCCCTGACATGACTCAACTTGAGCAAATTCTTCTAGCTTCAACCGGCAATATTCCCGAATCAGGGGGTGCAGCCGATAGATCCCCTTCTCTGTGCGTTCCAACAAATGCAAATTCACTAAACTCTCGTCTCGCGTTTCCTCTAACTCTTCTGTATCTGCAAGAGGCAAACACTTTTCTACCAGCCACCAGGGAATCGCAGTCGGGGCAAACACCCCCAACAAGCACGCTAATTGCTTCGCCGCTTCATCCAATTCTTGCCAACTTAAATCAATGGCTGCCTGTACGCCGAGGGAGGCTGTCATATCGGCTTCCGATTTTGGCTTTTGCAGGGCAGGTTGTTGCAAGCGCTTCTCTTCTAATCGCCGCAGCATTTCCGCCAGAGATAAATCCGGTTTTCGCCGCAGATATCGCCCCACCAATTCCAAACCCAAGGGCAAATATCCCAGCCACGCACACATCTTTTCTGCTTCCCCCAATTGCTGTTGAATGCGCCCATCTCCCACCAGCAATGTTAATAACGCCATCGCCTGATCTGGGGTAAGTACATCCAGCGTCAAAGTTTGCACCTTTGCCCCCAACTGCAACCGCGTGGTGAGCAACACTTTAAAGCGTGGCGGCATTACATCAACACAATCTTTTACTGCGTTGTAATCAGAAACATCGTCAAAAATCACCAGCACATTCCCCGGTGGACATTGCTGGAAGCAATACTCAACCTTGCGAATCAAAGTATCGAGTTGATCGGGTATCGCAAAATTAGGAAAATAAGCGATAGCAAATTCCACCCACTGCGCCTTCACATCCCCGGCTTTTGCCGAGAACCAATAAACTCCACCCGGATAATCATCAAGATGGCGACGCGCATATTGCAGGGCGAGTTCTGTTTTCCCCACTCCTCCCATGCCAGAAATCGCAGAGCTCGCAACTCGGCTTCCCTGCTGCAACAACTCGCGGATCTTGTCTAATTCTTCTTCCCGCCCAATAAATTCCTCTGGGTTAACAATACCTTTTTGCCCCAAATTGTTGAGAGGAGTGGCAGTAGAAAGATTAACAGTTGGCGGATTTATGGGAGGCGGAGACAATTTTGCAGCCGCTTGCTTGGATTTTTCAGGACGTTTAGCTTCCCACTCAATATCAAACTGCCTAAGATTCTCTGCTTTATCCTTGTGCCACAGTTTCAGCGTAAAATGCCACTCTTCTGATCCTTGGGTCGCGCTGCGGTTATCTTCCAGAATTCCCAAGAAGTCTTCTAAACGTTTGAGTGCTTCCCGAACTTGCGCGTCAGTTAACTTGCCTTCGTACTTATCCTTTAGCGTCAATTCTTCCAGACATCTGCGCTTTCCCCTGATAGCTATCTGCGTCTCATTCTGCCGGGTAAACTGAATCGAGATTTTATTCCCCTCCTCATATTCATCATTGACATAAGCCAGTAAGGCTTCAAACAGACGCTTTACCCGTGCTTTGACTTCTTCACCGTAGGAAGGCCGTGCCATAGAATAATTGGGGATTAAAGATTGGGGATCTCTTGATCTGCCCCCTAAATCCCCCAATTCTGGGGGACTTTGAATGCCGGTTCCCCCCAATTTTGGGGGGTTAGGGGGGCGACTTGCAACACTACAAAGTTTGGGGATACCCTAAACCATTCATCTACCCCAAACTACTGATTTCTCTGATTATACACAGCTTTTCAGAGGTGCAAGTGTGCGTCTTGCTTTGCCTCACTACCCCAAAAATATCGTGAATTCAACGACGAGAAAGAGGTTGAATTCCATGAAACCGCAACAACGCAAACCCAAATTTTCCAAGAAACAAATTTTTATCGCCACTCTGCTGACTGAATTTGCAATCGGTGTGGGTGCCGGCTTCCTTCATCCGGCTTTAGGGATTGTAATAGATGTCGGGATGACAACTATTCATATTGCTACTTACAAGGACAAAAATAATAAAGATGAATAATGATTAATCTTAGGGTGCCGGCCGCGTGCCGGTATCCTTCCAAACTGTTATTTTAGGGAGCAAGATGCTCCCACTTTCCCAATATTATTAGGAATCAGGGATGCACCCGACTTGATATGAGTCAGTTTCAACTGACTTTAGCTATTAGCTAGGGACTTAACTCCCAGGCGGGCTGGCGGGCTAAGCGCTTGACCCCGTAACCGCCTGGGATTCAAATCCCAGGCTAATAGCGAAAGTCCTCTAAAGAGGACTGATATAAAATCTGGGTTTAATCCGCGATTAAAAATTCTGGAATGCTCATTCTTTCACCCTCAGCAAATAATGAGTTCAAGATTATTTCTTTCCCTCAATTTTTAAAGTAATTTCGCTTGTTGAATCCACTGCGCCACTTCTTCAACAGAGGGACAAAGATCGCGGCGTTGCAGCGTCGCCACTTGCAGGCGGAGAATTTGTTGATGTAATCTGTGAGTCGGCGTTTGCGCTAATTGCGCCACAGAAGCGATGCCGGCGTGCAGCAAAAGTCCGCAATATTGACAGCCAACGCTAGGAATGCGAGCCAGATTTGCCAGCGCCACCCATTTATTAACATATTGAATGTGAATTTGCAATTGATTTGCCAGCGCTAACCGGCTTGCAGGAGTGCCGGCTTTTTTAATCAGTTGTGCTGTCGTGGTAATGCCGCATTCTTCGAGTTGAGATTGATTTTGAGCGCTCAATCCCGGCAATTGATCAATGGGCCAATTCCGCCCTTGGATCGCATTTTGATGAGTTTGCTTAGAAGTTTTCATAAAATTTTTGACTAAATGACCTATCTAAAATCTACAATCTAAAATACCCAATCTGTCATTGACATTATTATGCACATTCCTAAAGATTTCTCTATGGCACCGGCACTACGTCGCCGCCGGCAGCAATTAGCCAAATTAATTGATTTTCCGGTTATTCTTTGGTCAGGACACAGTTGTTCACGCAATTTTCCCGCCAATACCTATCCTTTTCGTGCCAGCAGTCACTTCCTTTATTTTGCCGGCTTGCCAATAGAAAATGCCGCAATTCGCCTAGAAGCCGGGAAGTTGGAACTGTTTATGGATGATGCGCCGGCTGATAGTGCGCTATGGCATGGAGAAATGCCGAAACGTGACGAAATTGCTACGGTTATCGGTGCAGATGCCGCATTTCCCATGACAGAATTGCCATCCCGCGCTGCCGATGCCGGCACTATTGCTGTGCAAAATATGGCAACGCAACAGCAACAGTCTCAAATATTAAATCGGCCTATTTTTCCTGCCAATTCACCCGAAGGAATTGATTTAAAATTAACCCAAGCAATCATCTCCCTGCGCCTCACTCATGATGATGCTGCCTTAGCCGAATTGCGACAAGCCGGTGTTGTCACAGTGGAAGCGCACAAAGCCGGAATGAGAGCAACACAGACAGCCGAAATCGAAGCCGGTGTTCGTTCTGCAATGGAGAGCCATATTATATCACATAATATGGGCTGTTCCTATTCCAGCATTGTCACTGTCTGCGGAGAAGTTTTGCACAATGATCAATATCATCACCCCCTACAACCCGGCGATTTACTGTTAGCAGATGTCGGCGCTGAAACAACTTTAGGATGGGCGGCTGACGTGACGCGCACCTGGCCGGTTTCTGGCAAATTTTCTCCCACCCAGCGCGATATTTACGACATAGTTTTAGCCGCCCATGATGCTTGTATTGAAAAAATCCGCCCTGGCGTAGATTATCGGGATATTCATCTCCTTGCCTGCCAAATTATCGCCCAAGGATTAGTCGATTTAGGAATTTTGCGCGGTGCTGCTGAATATTTAGTAGAAATGGATGTTCACGCCTTATTTTTCCCTCACGGAATCGGACATTTACTCGGATTAGATGTTCACGATATGGAAGATTTGGGAGATTTGGCCGGCTACCAAGAAGATCGAGTCAGAAGTCATCGCTTTGGCTTAGGCTATCTCCGCTTAAATCGCCTCTTAAGTGCAGGAATGTTAGTCACGATTGAGCCTGGATTTTATCAAGTGCCGGCGATTTTAAATGACCCAAATTTACGCTCAAAACATCAGAATAGCGTGAACTGGGATAAATTAGAAAAATTTGCCGATGTGCGCGGAATTCGGATTGAAGATGATGTATTAGTTACGGGAAAAGGTACTGAAATTTTGACAGCAGCTTTGCCGAATAAAGCAGAAGAAATTGAGGATTTGATTGGAGCCAATTGACTTGCTTAACTCAGAAAAATAACTTTAATTGGATTGAAGAAAATAAAGTTATTTTTCCTTTCATGGTAGACAACAAACTTATAAAATCTAAAAAATATGATCAAAGTATAACCTAAGCGATTTGCCAAACAAGACGGGATTTTCCCAGAATTCACAAACCATCTGGAAAAGATAGCTAAAGAAGCATTCCAGCCGTAAAATTACTCTTCAAAAATTGCGCCACGTTGGCTTAATTCTCGCTTCATTTCCTCACAAACTCCTGAATTGCCGGCAAAGCGAGTTTTTTCCAACTTCGCATTTGTGAAATTCACCCGCGTTAAATCAGCACCACTCAAATCAGCGCCGGCAAGATTCACCCCCGTCAGATCCGCATCCTTTAAATTAGCACCATGCAAATGAGCACCGGCAAGATTCGCACGGCTTAAATAAGCACTGCTTAAATTCGCCTCATTCATCTGTGCGCCGGTAAGATTAGCACTACTCAGATTTGTCCGCAGATCAGCACCAATTAAATTAGCCAAACTTAAATTCGCCCCGGCAAGATTTGCATTCACTAATTGAGCATCCGATAAATTTGCCCCACTTAAATTCGCCCCGGCAAGATCGGCTAACGTCAACTTCGCACCCGTCAAATTCGTACCCATTAAATTCGCCCCACACAAATCGGCATAGTGCAGGTTAAAACCACTTAAATCAGCGCCGGCAAGATCCTCAACCGTATTCAATCCTAAACTTTCCGCTAGTGCCACGAAATCTGTTTCTGTCCCCGCTAAAAACAACTCCCGTGCAATTTCTAGCTGCGTCTGATGACACTCACTTGCCGGCTCATCCTCTCCCAAAGCCTGATAAGTTAATCTGAGATTTCCCAGCGTCTGTCCCTCATCAAGCCGGTTTTGCATTTCTCGCGCCATACCCAGCCGCCGCTGCTGGTATTCCATACCACGGGCGAACTCTCCTAACGCATAAAAAGCATTTCCTAGATTCAACAGCGCATTACTCTCGCCGCGCCGATCTTGAATTTCCTGGGCAATTTCTAGATGCCGGTGATAACAAGCGATTGCTTCTGTCAAATTTCCTAAAGCCTGGTAAGCCGCCCCCAAATTCCCCATCGCCGCCCCTTCCTTACGGCGATCAGGAATATTTTGATAGGCTGCCAGTGCTTGTTGCCAAGACTGTAAGGCAGCTTCAAACTCACCTGTTTGATATTGTGAAATCCCTTGTTTCAGCAACAGATCGGCTTCATTCATATCTCACAAACACCCTCATAAAATCGGCAGCATTCTAATCTATAAATCCTCTAAAATTGCACCGCGTTCTTGCAATGCTTCCTGCATTTGTCTAGAAATTCCAGAATCATTGCGAAATCGCGCCCCCTCCACATTGGCACCGGCAAGCTCAACATCGGCAAGATTTGTTAACACCAACCCCGCATGATTTAAATCCGCATCCGTCAGATTTGCCCCGCTAAGATTCGCCCCGCTTAAATTGGCATTGCTCAAACTTGCCTCCCTCAAATTCGCGCCGGCAAGATTCGCCCCGCTTAAATTTGCTAAAGCTAACCCACAAAGATGCAAATCCGCATTCATGATATTTGCATCACTCAACAAAGCACCGCTGAGATCGGCACCGGCAAGATTTGCCCCACTTAAATTTGCACTGGACAGATCCGCATCATTAAGCAGCGCACCCCGCAGGTTTGCCCCAACAAGATTTGCCCCACTCAAATCCACACCCACTAAGGTTACGCCTAGCAAATTTGCACCGGCAAAATCTTCAGCGGGATTAAGTTCCGCCAGTTTAGCCAACTCGAAAAAATCATTGGTTTGATCTGCCACAATCTTGTCAATAACTTCTGCAAGTTCAGCCGGCGCGATTGCCGAATCTTCACTGCCGTTACTACTCCAAGATGACTGTTCTTGCAGCGAAGTATATTGCAGCGCCGCCACCCGAATCAGAGAAGGCTTGAGGTTAAACTCAACAATTGCCCCCGTTAATTTTTTTTCTAAAATAGAAAGTTTGTTTGGGCTGATTTCAGGTGGCCACAATCCCTCAATTTCAGTAATTTCTGTATCTGCCGGCAACACATCAAAGATCGCTTGCACTTGGCAAGGCAGACTCGTGACTTGCAACGTTCCCAAAGGGAAATTCTTGAGAGAACCTTGGAGAACAGCTTGGCTAGATGGAGCTGCAAATATCCAGCTGGGTTCTGTCTCACCCCCGCCGGTGATCACCTGACACTGGCAGGGATTGGGCTTTTCGGCTGCCGGCTCGTCTATCAGCGTTACCATGTCACTGCCGGCTTCCTGCTGCGACTCTTGCAGCATTTTGCAGTTTTCGAGCTTCAGCCTTAGCCGGCCCCGGATCAGGCCAAATTTGAAGCGCCCCTCCAACACCGACTGCCACGATTCATCGAAGTTGAGGGTTACGGATAAGTCAATTTGCTCGCCAACTGGGCCGGTTTTTCTAGGGATGCCGGTCAAATTCATTGATAAGCAGTCTGGCTGAGGCATGGAGGAGAGAAGTTCTTGCATCGCCCATTCAGAATTTGTCTTCAGGACATCTTAGATATCCAAATTTAGCTTAATCCAAAAGCAGCCTCACACTTGATATGGACTCAGATCAGCTAGATCGTGAATTCTTGAAGACAAAAAAATTTAAGGGCGCTTCCTGCTGGAGAAGACGCCCTCGATTGGTTTTGTTATTCAATTGATCTGGGTGATTTAATTGTTTTTTTTAGCTAGGTGCATCAGCCGGCTGCCCGATCCAGATGCAACCCTAGGAGGCAAAATCCAAGCAACGATCCTACAACTGCATTACAGCAATTACAGTTCACTCAACAGGAGGCAGATTGTTGACTTGAGTTGCATCGAGTCCCACTTCTGCTGCTGAGCGCGAAAGCATCGACTGCTGCCGATTTTTGATTTGGTGCTGGTGACGCATCATCAGGGCGCGAGCTTGATCTTGAGTAGACATTTTAAATTCCTCCGGTGTAGTCAATGTAATGCAATAAAGAGATAAAAATTAGCTCATCGTCGAATGAGAGCGGTCGTAGGAAACAGAGAAGCTGGAGTGAGGTTTGCCTTGAATGTTGCTCCAGTAGTCATCGGCTTCGAGTCCAACTTCTGCCGCTGCACGGGAGAGCATCGACTGCTGCCGATTCTTGATCTGGTGGTGGTGACGCATCATCAACGCACGCGCTTGATCTTGAGTGGACATTCTCGGTTCCTCCTGTTTTTCTGAGAAAAAAGATGGGCTTGTTTGCCTTCTCTATTTAAGATATCAGCAAATTCTGTATAAATTTTTACAGAATGCGTTTTTGAAACAAAACTTAATATTCTCTCAGAAAAGGGCTATAACTGCGTTGGCCCTAAAAAGCTCAGGCTCCCTCGTTGGTATAGAGGAAGCCTGGTTTTGAGTGCTGAGTCCTGAGTGGGAGAGTGGGAGAGTGGGAGAGTGGGAGAGTGCTGAGTCCTGAGTCCTGAGTCCTGAGTGGCAGAGGGGAGAACACTTAATTTTCCCCATGCCCCATGCCCCATGCCCCATGCCCAATGCCCCATGCCCCATGCCCTCTTACAAAGGCCGGTAGACGCGGTAGTTGATGTTGGGGAAGATATTGTCGATTTCTTCGACTTTTTCCAGCCAGCCGCTATCAATTTTGCCCATCTTAATTTCGTCGTAGAGCTTATTGAAGCGCATCAGGTGTGAGCGCGTCCGGCGCACGGCATAGGGCACCATTGTGCCGGTACGCATAATAAAGGCCCAGTCAGAAGATTGTGCCAGCAAGACTTCCCGCGCTGCTTGATTGAGCGCCCGCCACTCCAGCTCATCTGCCGGCTCAAGCTTGCCCAGCTCAATCATCCGTTCTGCGGCTTTGTGCAAATGGGGATAAACCCAGGCATTGGTATCATTGAGCCAGTATTCGTGGAAACCCTTATAACCCCAACTCGATTGGGAGGGGCGGGCGACTTGCTGAGCGGGGTTCTCGCGCAGGTAATCGGCCAAGTGGGTCATGCTATATGTCCCTTGGTCATACCAACTCTTGCGGAACAGGTAATTGATAAACGAAGGGCCTTCATACCACCAGTGACCGAATAACTCAGCGTCGTAGGGTGAAACGATAATGGGAGGACGCTGCATGATGCCGTGCAGGTGTTGCACTTGGCGTTCACGGTTGAACATGAAGTTGCCGGCGTGTTCAGCCGTCTTTTCCCGTGCCCAGTAAGGATCGTAAAGCGCTTTATCTCCTAAACCCAGACCTCGACCTGTGATCTTGTGGTATTTGATGCCAACGTTCTTCCGCTGGCCGTTGGGCATGATGTAGGGTTTGATGTAATCGTATTCCGCTTCCCAACCCAAGTCTTTGTAAAATTCCCGATATTCTGCGGCACCGGGATAGCCGACTTCAGACGACCAAACTTGTTGTGAGGATTCATGATCGCGACCGAAGGCAGCGACGCCACACTCAGTATAGATGGGGGCGTAGGTGCCAAAGCGTGGGCGGGGACGCGCATAGAGGATGCCGTGGCCATCAGTGAGGAAATAACGCAAGCCGGCATCGGCAAGCATCCGGTCTAGCCCTTCATAGTAGGCGCATTCCGGCAGCCAAATTCCTTTAGGAGACCTGCCAAAGTTTTCTTCGTAGTGTTCGCAGGCAACTTGAATTTGCGACCAAACTGCCTGGGGATACATTTTCATCAGCGGCAGGTAGCCGTGGGTCGCCCCGCAGGTGATGATTTCTAGATTGTTAGTGTCTGAGAACTGCTTGAAGGCGCTAACAAGATCGCCTTTATGATGCTCCCAATACTCGCGAGCTTCGTGAAACTCTGTGGCGTAGTGCTCGGCAAGGTAGCGGATATGGCCATTATGTTTGTTATGTTCAACTTCCATCTCGGCCAGTTCTTCAAGTTTGGCCAAGTGTTCGCTGTAGCGTTCTTGCAGTAGTGGATCGCGCAGCATTGACACCAATGGCGGTGTCATGCTCATGGTTATTTTGAAGTCAATGCCGTCTTGCTTTAATCCTTCAAATACTCGCAGTAAAGGAATGTAGGTTTCTGTGATGGCTTCATATAGCCATTCTTCTTCTAATACATAATCACTTTCAGGGTGTCGGACAAAGGGAAGATGGGCGTGTAGAACAAGGGCGAGGTAGCCAATAGCCATAAATTACTCAAGGATCGTGGTTAAATGCAGAACCGATTGGGAGCCGGGGAATTTTACAATATTTAAAGATTTTAAGATGAAAGGGGAACGAAAGAGCAATCATCGGCTAAAATTTCATCTAAAAAATGTTTCCTAAGACAGATGACTCGATCTGAAATTATGGCTGTTGTCAGCGAGGGATTTGCATCTATCAAATTGGAGGATAGCTAATAATATAAAATCCGATACATTAATGTAATTTAGAAAACAAAAAGCTGTAATTCTTCCATAGTAATGCTTTTAGCGATAACACCCAAGGTAAAATTTACCCACCCAAAATTGATATGAGCGACAACCAGCATCCAGCATTTGAGCCAAATCAACCGGCAAACTCAGGTGATGGGATTTCCAATCGTAACAAGCCGGCAGACGAGTCCCGCAAAATTACTGAGGTGCCGGCAGATTCATCTGAAGATGAAAAAAATTCGGTTTGGGAGTCTGTTACGGAGAAAGTCACCGGCGTTGGCGGTGCAATCGGCAATAAAGCATCGCAGACGGGTAAGGCGGTGGTAGAAACGGCTGCAAATGTGGGAGAAGCTATCGGGAATACGGCATCTCAAGCGGGTAAGGCGGTTGCTCATGCGGGAGAAGCTGCTGCCAAACAAACACAACGAATGTTCTCTCAAGCGGCGCAAGGAGCCGGTGTGGCGGTTGCTTTTGTGGGAGATAACCCACTGTTGCGATATGCCACTCAGGTGTTGCAGGTGGATTGGTTGGTGAGAATTGTGGATCGCGTGGATGTGGTGAAAGCGCAGGAGGCAGTGCAACAGCTCAAGCAAAAACATCCAAATCAATCACCGAGTCAGATTGCTCATCATTTGATGCTGGAGAAGTCGTTTTATGCCGGCGGCATTGGACTGGTAACGAGCTTGGTGCCTGGGGTAGCGGCGGCAACCTTGGGGGTTGATTTGATGACAACAACGCTATTACAAGCGGAAATGGTTTATCAAATCGCTGCCGCCTATGGGATGGATTTGCAAGATCCGGCACGCAAAGGCGAAGTTTTGGCAATTTTCGGGCTGGCGCTAGGCGGATCACGGGCAATTAAAGCCGGCTTGGGGTTGTTGCGGACATTACCGGCAGCCGGTGCGGCGATTGGTGCGAGTGCGAATGCGGTGATGTTGTATTCACTGGGATATGCGGCGTGCCGGTTCTATGAAGCCAAGCAAAACCCGCTCACTTCTAAAGAAACCCTCTCGCAAACTCAGGCGCAGAGCGAGAAATATCAAGAGGTGGCGCTAGAGCAACAAGCGATTATGGATGGCATTTTAGCCCACCTGATTTTAGCCGGCAATCCGGGGAAATCTCGCGACGACATTGTGCCCGAATTGCAACCGCTAAACCTCAGTCCCGCTTCCCTGGAGGTCATTTCTACCAATTTGCAATCCCCTCAACCTTTAGAGGCACTGCTTGAGCGCCTTAATCGTGATTTTGCGGTGGCCCTGCTAGGGCAGTGCGATAAAATCGTTAAACTCGACCAAATTACTTCGCCGGCAGAATCTGAAGTCATCGCAACCATTACAACAAAATTAAATACCAAAATTGACGCAATCCAGTAACTACACGGATGCGAAGCCTTGAGTGCAGATGAGCAAAATAAGGAAGAGTGAAGAGTTAAGTTTGAAATGTGAAGGGTTAAGCAATTTATCCTTCACCCCTGCAAGCGCACTTCTCTTTCTTTCGCCTCTGTCCTGCACTGCCGGCTACCCAATCGGCAATCAGCGTTCAGGAGTATTTAATAAACGTAAGGATAACCTTAGTGTTGCGGTAGTCCTATGCAAACTCAAGCGCATTTCCCCGAATCTAGTCTCGATCAGGTCATCAAGAAAATTTTTACCTCCTACCGGATTACACGCGCCGATCAACAATTATTTATGAAGACGCTGCTATCCAAAGACACACTCACCCCGCAAGAGCAAGAGCAGATTGACCGTGTGTTCGACGCCTTACGCAGAGGGTTGCTCCGAGTAGTCGATTAAATGTGCCGGTTTCTATTAAATTGTCAGCGCTTAATTTTGCTCTAAAGTTCCAAGGTTTTGTGAAAGAGTTGGTTTTTTCCCACAGCGTTGTGTCAAATTTTTAGGGGAATATTTTTGAGGCTGCAAGCAAACGGTTACTGTTTCTTTTTGAATCGAGTACGATTGCAGCCGGCACTCTTATTTTTTTATCTGTAGGTTTGAGCGTCTCGACTTATTGCTAAAGTTGATTTTTTTACCCTAGATAAATGCAGAGTGCTGGCAGGTATATACAGATAAAGCCAGAAAATGTATGACATCTATCATACAAAGTAAAAAATAACTTTAAGCTTAATCAAGCAAAATTAACACGAAAAACAGGGGCAAATATATGGATGGCCCCTTGAAAACATGAGAATTGGCTAATAAGCGAACTCAACAGCTTTTTAGGCAACTGCCGTATCCCTCAATAGCAGCGATATTTATAAACTGATACTGTTAGCGACAACAAAACCGCTGTCCACATCCACTGTGGAATGCCCTCTAAAACTCCAAACACTTCGGGGAGTACAAGACCTAACACTGCCATAATGTAAGCCGTTGCGATAGTGGCAATCACAGGGGTGAAAATGCTAAGAATTTCTCTCATCGTTGATTAACTCTCCTTTTGCTATGGTGTTGGGCAGCGCTCTCGCCAGTCTCTTGCGGATTTCTATTTCACGTCCTGTTTTCGATAATGTCAACAATTTTACATAAAAATCCATACATGGTGTGGCAATTTCTAGTCTGGCTGTGTTAAATTCGGCAATTTGGCAACCAGGCTAGAGGCACCAAGATCGATTAAGAAAGAAGAAATTGAACGTCAAATCGGCTTTATAATGCCTCACCAATCAGAGTAAAAGCGGCCCAGTCCTTGGGATTGGGGTGTTGTTGCATCGTGGTAAGCATGGCGCTGCGGAGGGCTTGGGCTTTGTCCTGCTTTTGCAGAAGATGCCGGTAAAATTCAGTCATTAAGGATGCGGTTGGGGCGTCTGGAACTGCCCACAGTGACACAATCGTGCTAGGCACACCGGCACCAATCAAAGCGCGAGATAACCCAATAACCCCATCGCCGGTGATGCGTCCCCCAGCCGTATCACAAGCACTGAGGACGACTAAATCGGCATTAAGTTTCAGCTGTAAAATTTCACCGGCACTCAGCAAACCTGTGTCACCTTTAGAAGGGGCGAGTGCAATTGCCCCCGGTATGCCTGATCCCTGAAAATCATCTAATAAGCCGTGGGTTGCCAAATGAATTAGCCGCGCGGCAGGCATTTGCTTTGTAATTGCCTCCTTGGTGGCAGCAGCGCCGGTGATCCCTTGAGTGTTGAGTATTTGAGCAATCGCCAAGGCTTCCCGTTGTGCCCCTGGTAAACTGGGTAACTGCTGGGGCGGCTCTCCTGGTTTTAACGAAATGCTTGGCATCGTGGGATTGCCAACAACCAACGTCTTTGTCCCTGAAATTTGTTGCCGTTGCCGGTGGGTTAAATCCAGCACTTGAATTGCCGGCGCTATGACAATTGTGTGTTTTTCAATCAGGTATTTGCCGGCTTGATCTTGTAAAGCGGCGAAAGGAACGAGAAATAGTTGTTTTTGCGGGATAAATGTCACACGGGCTTCTGGATCTGCCGGCAACAAATCTGCAATCGGTGAAATAAGTAACTGATGAAGTTGTTGCAGCCGATTTGCCGGCTCAGTTTCACTCACCCTCGCAATGGTTCCCAACCCGCGACCCCGAACACCTATAGATTCTCGGCTGTTAGTAACGAGTTGGGAAAGAGACGTATTTTGTTGTTGCCATAGGGATTTGAGATCGCTTCGACGAAATGCAACTTCACCTGTCGGCTTAACCACCCAAATAAATAATTCTGATTCTTGATAACTTTGTTTATTTTTAACATTGAAATCATCATAAATAATGGAATATTCAACTAATGTTGCATTTTGCTGTTTGGCAATTTGTTTAATTTGCTCGATATTTGGCGGCGCAATTTGAGCAGCAGTTTCAGGAGATAGCCGGCCTGCTAATAATTCTATAAATGCTCTAGCTCGCCCTCGCTCTGCCATTTCCAGCGCTGCTTCGGGTTTATTTTGAGCAATTAACACTTGTTCCAATGTCGTGTAGGTATTTCTTTGGGTTTCAAAGATTGACACTTTCAGCGCATCATTATCTTTTAAACCGGCTCTGAGAGATTCTAAAACTTGAATGCCGGCACGCAGCGTTTTTTCGGCTTCAGGTAAATTTCCAGATCGAAACAGGGACAGCCCTAAATTATTTAGAATAGACCCTTCTGAAATCGGATTTTTAATGTCCCTGACAATCTCCAAACTCTGCCGGTCATATTCTATAGCTTTCTCATAATCATTCAGGAAATGATAAGCCAATCCCATATTTCCCAGCGCCTTTGCTTCCCCCAGTCGGTTGCCAACTTCTCGCGCCACCGCCAAATGCTGCTTATAGTAATTAATAGCTTGGGCGTACTCACTCTGGTCATCGTAAACAAGACCGATCTGTCCCAAAGCCGTCCCCTCTGCGCTGCGATCACCAATTTCTTTAGCAATCGCCAGTTGTTTCTCGTGGTAATCAATCGCTTTAGCATACTCGCCTATCTCGCGGTAAACAATTCCCAAATTTCCCAGCGCGTTTCCCTGCCCATCACGATCGCCAATTTCTAAGGAAATCGCTAAGTGTTGGTTGTACTTTTCAATTGCTTTGGCATACTCTCCCACCTCAAAATAGACTGTTCCGAGATTGCCCAGCACTGTTGCCTCTTCCTGGCGAGCGCTTAGGGATTGCATAATTGATAAAGTCTGCTCGTATTGTTCAATTGCCTTGGCATACTCGCCCAACTCCTGGTAAGCACTTGCCAAATTTCCCAGAATATTCCCCTCACTTGAAGGATTGCGAATTTCTCGTGCAATGCTCAAACTCTGCTGATATAAATTAATCGCCTGAGTCACGTCACCTTGATCGTGGTAAACCGTTCCCAACAAGTTGAGCGTGGTTGCCTCACCACTGCGATAGCCAATTTCTCGCGAGATATCTAAAGTCTGCCGGTAAAATTCTATTGCCTTGGAATAGTTGCTTTGCGCTTTGTAGGTGCGTCCTAAATTGCCCAACGCATTCGCTTCTCCCAGCCGATGTTTGAGGGATTGAAAGATCGCTAAACTTTGCTCATACATTTCAATCGCTTTGGGATAATTGCTTAGTGCATAATAATCATCGCCTAAGTTCGATAAAATGATAGCTTCTCCTCCCCGATTGCCAATTTCTCGCATAATCATGAGCGTCTGCTCGTTATTTTCAATTGCTTTGGTATAATTGCCAAAATTCTTGTAAACAACTGCAAGATTGCCCAGCGCATTCGCTTCTCCCCGGCGATCTTTGAGTTCTCGTGCAAATGCTAAACTTTGCTCGTACGCCTCAAGGGCTTTGGCATAGTCTCCCAAAGCTTTGTATACATTTCCCAAATCATTAAGTGCCGATCCCTCACCCGATTTATCTCCAAGCTTTCGTGCCAGCGCTAAATCTTGCTCGTGATACTCCATCGCCTTTTCATAATTGCCCAAATCATTGTAAGCAATTCCCAAATTTCCAAGAGCGTATAGTTGCCCTTTTGGGTCATTGATTTCTTGGGCAATGGCTAAACTTTGCTGATAGTATTCAATCGCTTTATTGTAGTTATTAATACTGTAGTAAGCAGCTCCAAGGTTGCCTAAAGTCCATACCTCTCCCTGTCGGTTTTTAAGTTGCCGGTAGATAGTTAGTGCTTGCTGCCAAGATTCAATTGCTGCTTCAACTTGATTGGCTTTTAACTGCTGAGCACCTTGAGTTAACAGTCGTGATGCTTCTGCTTCAAGGTTATTAGGGGCTTGTGCTAACACCCCACCCTGATGGATTTGGGATCTGCGATTCGGGATGAATTGAGAATTAAGGAGAAGAGTAGATAGAAATGTAAAGAGGGCGCTACGGACTATTTTTTGAGTTTGCATACGATTAAGATCAAAGAATTAATTATGAGTTTCCAAACAAAAATTTTGAATGAGCGGTTAATTTTAGACACCAAGCGTTAACTCATCTGTATTTATCGGCGTTTATCTGTGTCCACCCGTGGCTAAAAACTAATCAAATTATTATTTGAGCGGTACACCGGCAGCCTATTAAATTAACCGCAGATGCACGCAGATAAACGCAGATGAATCTATTTTTTTGCAGGAATTGATAAACTCAAATCACTTCAAAACTTATTGAGAGTGCTGCCATTTGGGTTGTGTCGATGCCACGAACCGCAGGATTAATTGCTGCCGCCGGCATCCCGCGACTGGTTTCTCCTAAGTCATCGAGTAAATCTCCCATCACTTCCGCCGGCTGATTTAAAGTCACGGGGCCTCGTCCTACTCCCGTTTGAGAGGATAATTGACGCAATGCCTGAAGGGCTTTTCGTAGGGGAAAACTGCTGGCAACAATCAAGACTTCAGTCAAACCTTTGGGTTCCTGGGTAATCAGTTTAAATCCATCTTTATTTGAGTCTGGAATTGCTAGAGTCTGGCCGGCACTCACCCGTGTTACGTCATCCGATGCTGTCCACTGATTAGGAAAAACCACTGAAATTTCGCCACTAGAATCAATCACCAATACACTGAGATAAAGATCGCGAGATTCTTTATTCTCAATTTGAAATTGAATCGGTGTTTGTAAGGGCAGTTGCGTAACAGTTGATGCAACCTTTGGCTGAACACTGGGTTGTCCCCCACCCCGCGCCGTGAATGACTGCGCTAAAACTTGGCTTTGATTTTCTGGCGTCATGGAGACAACTAAATTCAACCGCGAGGAATTACTATTAAGAGTAAGTTTGACAATTCGCGCGGCGAGAAGTGATTTGAGTTTAGCTTGCAACCGGCTCACCGCAGCACTCACCGGCTCACCGGCAGCCCCAAAGGAATTAGGAATCACTTCCAAACTGGGGGAAAATAAGCCAATACTATCCACGGCTGGAAGATTGGGAATTTGCCTAGACTGTAATTCTTGGCGATACGTGCCGGTCATCCGTCCTAAAATGTAGTGCACCTCTTTTTGTTGCACCGGCACCACTTCAATGCGTCTGATCGCGTCGATGGCTTGTTTGGCGCTGCCGGCATCGTTACCAAGAGACAAATCTAAACCGATGCGGAGATTTATGTCGGTGGGAATGCCCCGTGCGCGTTCCTGCAATAGCGATCCCGGCTGGGCGTTTTGCAGCAATTTTCCCTGCCCAATTAATCCATTTCGAGATTCTAACTGTACCAGTCCTTGTTCGCCACCACGGGCGTCCACAACGGTGAGAACCGCCCCTTTCCCAAATGCAGCAAGGCTTTGGGGATCGAGTCCTCCTAGCCATAATGTGGCTTGATCGCCGTTAACATTAGTAACAACTGCTTCCGCCGGCTGCGTTTGCCGGTTGATAAAATACAGGGGTTTGTTATCGTTGCCGCTATTCGGTTTAACTTCAAATATCGGTTCTTGCCGGCTGAAGGAAAGCTGGGTGGTACTGCGGGCAATATTCGGAATCGCATTAGCCAACACTTCTGTGCCGGTTTGCTGCCAGAGATATTGCGTCATTAAATAAGTAAATGCGCCGGCAAAAAAGTCGCTGAAGGGCGAATCAGCAGCTAATTGATTACGTTTTGTCGAGGCAATCACCGCACCTTTCGCGATGCCGGCGCGACGCTGTTTGATAAATTCTTCTGGAGAAAGATTCAGCCGTGAAAGCCATTGCTGTTGATATTCAAACTCAGCCGCACTCGCTTCGAGTTGTCTGCCGCCATCACGGGATCGCACCCGGAAATTCCCCCGCGTACCTCCGCCGGAGTGGCAGCTATCGAGCACCGCCGTTACATTTTCTGTCTGCAATGCCGACATTAATAAAAATAGCGTGTGCCCCATAATGTCTTGCACAGCACCGCCTTTCACGGGATAATCGGGCGGTAGTTTACTATCTGCCGGCACAAAGGTACTATTCAAACCATCAGGATAATCTTTATCTGGATCGACGACTTGAGATCCGTGTCCGGAGTAGTGAAATACCACCACATCTCCCGGTTTGGCTTGTTTAATTAAATGTTCTTCAAACGCCTTTAAAATGCCGGTTCGTGTGGCTTGCGCGTCTGTCAGTGTCAGGATATCCTTCGGATTGAAACCAAATCTGTAGGTCAGCAGTTGCCGCTGTAATTCTACATCCGTGATGCAGCCTTGTAAATTTGAAAAACCGGCATCTTCAGCGTATTGATTAATTCCCACCAGCAAGGCAAGTTTGCGCGGGGTGCTTTGAGCCAGCAATTTACCCATTTTGTTGCCTTGCTGCTGTATATCTAGCTGGCTTAAACCTAAAGTTGAAAGAAAAGAGCCGGTGAATTGCAAAAACTGACGGCGCTTAATGCGGGACATCGTTCCTCCTCAAGAATTTTGATTTCTGATTTTGGATGCACCCATTTGAGCTTTTAAATTTAATGAGTTTTATTAAGTATTAATACAGAATTGGGATTGTTTGAGAATTTGCCAAGATTTATGATTATTGATTAGGTTTTGTTTTTATTTAATAGCAAAATTTAGAACATGAGTCAAGAAATTAAAAGCAGAGTTTATGAAATTTTAGAATCATCTGATTCTGAGGATTGGCTGAGCCGATTCGACGATATTAGCGTAACTGTGCTGGTAATTTTAGATGTTACTGATTTTGTTTTGGCGACTTCTCAGGAAATTTATTCCAAGTATGAGGTATTTTTATCAAATATTGAATTAATTGCCGTTATCTATTTTACAATTTTGTATCTTTTGCAGCTTTGGTCATGCACAGCAGATGCTAGATACTCACATCGTTTTTGGGGAAGATTGCAATATGCCGTGAGTCCTTTAGTGGTGATTGACTTAATGGCGATTATTCCTTTTTTCTTGCGCGTGATGTTTCCGCACGTGCAATTAATCGAATCAACAGAAATTTTGCGATTGTTGCGACTACTAAAATTAATTAGATATTCAGAATCTCTGCAAACTATTCTGAAAGTTATCAACGGCAAAAAAGATGAATTAATTATGACGGTTGTAGCGGTGATTATTTTGTTAATATTTGCATCTAGTATCATGTTTTTGGTGGAAAATGAAGCGCAACCTGAAGCGTTTCCCAGCATTTCAGCGGCGATGTGGTGGGGAGTGGTAACATTAACAACGGTGGGGTATGGAGATGTTTACCCGGTAACGCCGGTGGGAAAATTATTTGGCGCAGCCCTTGCTTTTATTGGGATTGGATTGTTTGCGCTGCCGGCTGGAATTATTGCTTCAGGGTTTTCTGAAGAAATCCAAAAAAGAAAGCGTCCTGAACTTGAGGCAAAACCTTGGACAAAAGAACGACAGCAGGCAATGACAACCCATATTGAACAATCAGCAGAGTTAATGAAATTCTGCATAGAGACAGCGAAGAAACAGTTTGGCGATAGTTTTGAGAATGAAGAAATTATCCGAGACTTAGCGATTTCCCTATATAAGGAAGCAGTGGGTAAGTTTAAGGTTCATTGAAGCCGGTATCAGGGGATTTAAAGTGTCAGGTATTTAATTTGTTAATATTGATGAAGAGAGGCAAAGAAAAATTCACTGATTTTAATTTGTTTCTTACCGCACACTGTTAGATTCCCTTAGCTTTAACTCCTCAACTTAAGTGGATCTTCTAAATTACACTCATACTGAATATTCTTAACTATAAAACTTGCATTAAACTTCTGCTTAAATTGAATTTGCAATTGTTGTATGTTTGTTCCAGTGGTTGGAACGCGAGTGGACACTACGACGCATAACTTTTTTTTGTTTTTGACATCATCTGAAAGTAAAGCAATAGTTGACTGTATTTGCTTAACTGCATGGGAGATGTCACTGCCTTTTAACTCTACATATATCTCTATGTCCTCTTGAGGAATCAGCACATAATCACAACGTAAAGTTTTATTATCATTAATAGCGCAGCCATCTACTTTAATTTTGCGTATTTGCTCTTGGTTAGAATTTTTAAAAGTTATTTTACTCTTATTTTCTTGCAAAACAATTTTTGTATCAGATACATATTCCTCACATTCTGGAAAGCTTTTCATAGATGACTTAAGCTAGGTTCAGAAGTTTATCAAACTCGATAGCTAGCTCATCAGAGACAGCATCAATAACTTTTGCATCTATTAAGCCCGTATCGGGGCATATAATATTGCAACATTTACCATCTGCTAATGTGTAAGCAGATAAATCCTTAGTCATTAATGCCTTATACCTAGGCACTATTTTCTCTAGCTCATTCAACGCATTTTCATCCGCTTGGTTATAGAGAATTCCAGCTTGTAGCAAATTATTAATCGCTGTTAAAGTATACGGGCTGTGAGTCGTTATAAAAAATTGAAGCTGATCCTGTTGCTGATTAAACACAGTGGCTATCAAGTCAATAATATCGCGTTGTGCGCTGGGAAATAGATGCGCCTCTGGTTCCTCAATATAAACTGTTCGCCCAGGAGAAGAACGAGGGTTAATAAAAAATGGTAGCGTAGCTAGCATAATTGCCAGAGGTAATGTCTCTTGTTGACCGGAAGATGAGTTTGCAATACTAATACGTCTTCCGTCTGCAATCTCTAAAAAATCTTTACCCTTTTCATGTATATGTTTACCGCACAACGCTTTTTCTACTAATCTATCTATCTCATCTTGTATGTCTTTCTCTTCTCTAGATTGGTTTTTTATTCTAGAACGTAAGCGATAACGTATGCCTTTCATGTTTTCGTATGTAGAGCCAAAATCCCTCAAAAACGGATCGAGAGCATTATTGCTAGATATAAAAGAGAATATATTACTTTGAAGGTTAGCAAAAAAAGAGCGCCCTGCTGGAATAAAAAGTTGTACGAACTGTGCTTCTATGCCAAGGGAGTCTTTTATCATATATTCAGTTAAGTATTCTCTACCTATAATTAGATAAGATATATTAATGCCTAAAGCCTCGTATCTTTTATCTTTAGATGCTTTTTTTTTCTCTTTTTTTATATAATTGCGTAAATCATCAAATAGTTGTTTGTAAAAATCTGAATAAGTTAATAAAACTTTACCTTTATTCTGAGGGTTTTTACTAATTTCTATAAAAACATCGGAGATTTGATATCTTATAAAAAACTCATTATTGCCTAGTGAATTTGATGGAAAATATTCTTCAAATTTTTTAGAATAATTCGAGTTTAAGTCGCGCTTTGTCTGCTCATTTACTACAGTCGATAAAATGTCCCCAATAAAGCTTTTAAAATAGAAAAGTAGCTTTGCACATACACTTTTACCACTAGCTTGAGGCCCAATCAAAATGTTTATCTTTCTGACTTCAATCTCTAGCTCTTTAATTCCAGCAAAGTTTTTAACGATTAGTTTTTCAGGCATAGTTGAAAGTTAAGTAGGCTCAAGATAACCTTAATCTTATTGCATGAGCTGGCAGCTTGTAAGTCTATGATGCCATAAAAGTAAATCAAATAACAATTATAGCTTATCCTTCAGCGAAAAGCGGGATTGTGTAATAAGTTCATCACTCAACTAACGGCTGAACACCGGCTAAGTACAAGGCTGATCACTTTTGCCTGAGAAACGCGCATAGGCTGAGAACACAAAACAATAGCCTCTGGAGGTTGCCCCTATTACTTACATAGCCTGAAATTTGCAGTCGGCAGCGACTCCCCGGCCACCCAAAATTATATCGTTGAGATAGCAGAGGAGTATGAGATTAAACACTCGGCTAATTGCGAGGTGGAATATTCAAATTAGCCCGCCGGCGCTTCCGAGAAAAACCAATTCCTAACAACAGAAATCCTGCCGCAGTTCCCAAAATTTGGCTGGGTTCTGGTACATCCGCACTTGCTGGTAACGCAGCAGAACTTATTTGTTTGTTCATTCCTTCCGGAATAGGAATCGGCACAAATTCCTGCCGTTTGGGATTTTTTGGATCAACTCGTACCTCTTCAGACACTGCAACAAATGCCGTGTATTGAGATAGCAACCGATAGGCAAGTGCAGTATCAGTAACTGCCTTAACACCGGCAGGATTTTCAGCGCCGTACATTTGATTCATCAAATCCTTAATTCGCGCCCTTCCCCAGAGTTGTGAAATGGCAGAATTGCCACTCACTTGATCGAAATTCACATTGAGAATCTTCTCATAACGCTGACCCCCTGCGATAGTGCCGATGATGCGAATTTGCCCATTTCTTTGGTCTTGTTTACGCCCAAATAAGACTAAAGGTTGACTTGCAAATAAATCTGCTGCCTTGAGGGGATAAATTTCCGCCGGCTTCCCAGAACCTACCCAAGTTACCTCAATATTTGTTAAAACCGGATTGTTAATTTCTCGAAAAAATTTCTGTGCAACAGCCTTGGCAGATTCATGGGGAGGCACAATTTCAGCCGTTCCTCGTCCCAACTCTGCCAGCCGGTTAATTAAAAACCGATTCGTTGAAGAACCGACACCAAAACTATAAAGCCGGTTTCCAGCTTTTAGCCGCTTCTGAACTTCTGCAATCACTTGAGTGTCATTACCAATCAATCCGTCTGTCAACAAAACTACACTTCGTAAGCGTCCTTTAGGTGCCGGCGAAAAGTTTAAAACCTTATTCATTCCATTCATTAACTCACTGCCACCATTCGCACTTAAGCGATTAACATAAGCAATCGCTTTGGCACGATTTGCCGGCGTATTTGGTAACGGTTTAGAGGACAGTTGAGTTGTGTTACTGGCAAAATCTATAATCGTAAACGTGTCATCAGGATTGAGACCATTAATAAACTGTCGCATCAATTCCTGAGATTGTTGAATAGCCGCACCGGCTTGAGATCCAGATGTATCCATCAAGAACACAACATCTTTAGGCACAATCTGATTCGGATTGTACTTGACTGCCGGAATTAAATAAGTTGCAAAATGACCGCCTTTTTCATCCGATTGAGTTAATACCGTTGCCTGAGTGGAAGCACCGGCAACTTTATAACGCAGAATTAAATCTTTATTGGGAATCGTATTTTCTCCAGCAAGTTTCACTTCCATTGTTGAACCGGCACGTTGAATTGCCATTTGATGGGAAGGTGAACGGACTTCAGTAATCGGGACGCCGGCATCAATATCTACCGTGACATTAATATCTTGCCCAGATCGAGTTGTGGCAATTGGTGGATTTAGTTTCGCGCCATCTGCTACACTTGTTCCTGGAATATAACGCGGCCCTACCACCATTGGGAAAACAAATTCATAGTCGCCTCCCTCAAACTTTAAACTTTCGGTGTAGCGAATGGTGACATCAATTTTCTCACCGGGTTTAATATTAGCCAAAGATTGGGTAAAAATATTATCCCGTTCCTGTTCAAGCAAGCCGGCAGTTTTCCCCTGCTGTTTCGCTTGCTGATAAATTTGCTTTGCTTCTTCCCGCTTTTTAATTAAGCCACGAATCACGCGATTCCCAACTCGAATTTCCATATCATCCACCGCCGCCTCATCTGGCAGAGGAAAGGTATAAATCGCCTCTAAAGGTTCTTTGTAAGGATTAGCAAATGTCTGCGTCACCTCCACCCGCGACACATTTCCAGAAATTTTTGCCTGGACTTCCGTATGTTGCAACGGAAATATTTTTTGTTGATTATCCGCAGTAAATAAGCCTGGAACCTGTGGCGGTGCTTTTGGCTTCACCGGCAGGTTATATTCCTCCGATACTGGGCTATTGTAATAAGTTGCCGGCGGCGGAAATAATGTACTCAATACACTCATGCCGGCAATCCATCCCACGACGATAACAGTCCCCCCTAATAGCACCTTATTCTTTGTCTTTGACAGTGCTGAAGGAGTCGCATTTAAATCCGTAAGAATTTCAGTCGTTGATTCATAACGCCGCTTCGTTGCACTTTGCAGCATTTTGTCAATAACTTTCCCCAACTGAGGACTCACCGGCATCCTCAAATAATCCCGCCAAACCCAACAATCTTCGCCGCTATCAAACAAATCAAAGGGAGCAACTTGAGTCATTAAATGGATACAAGTGACACCCAAACTGTAGATATCACTGGCAAAAATTGCCTTGCCTTTGGTTTGTTCCGGCGCTGTGTAGGCAGCAGAACCGATCATCGTGCCGGTTTTCGCCAAAGCCGTCTCCGTCGCCAATTTTGCTGCCCCAAAATCGACTAAAACCAGCTTGCCATCAGCCTGCCGGCGAATAATATTTTCTGGCTTAATGTCTCGGTGAATAATTTGGTGATTGTGGACAAACCATAACACCGGCAGCAAGTCATTCAATAGTTGACGAATTTTAGTTTCGTTAAAAGATCCCGCCTCTGCTAATTCTTGCGCCAAATTGCAACCGGCAATCCACTCCTGCACAAGATACTGATGTCCGTTTTGCTCAAAATACCCCAACATTTGCGGAATTTGCGGATAGTTACCTAGTTGTTTGAGTCGCCGCGCTTCTTCTCGAAACAGTTCTGAAGCTTTCTCAGTATTGCCGGTTTGCTGCGGAAAAAACTGCTTGATCGCGCACCGTCTTTGTGCCGGCAGCAACTCATCCACCGCCAGAAAGGTGCGCCCAAATCCGCCGGCACCGATGGGTGCAATTGCCCGATATTGCCCTTGTAGCAGTAATTGAGCGCCGCAACTATGACAAATTTCCGCTGAGGGTGGGTTTTTCGGGCTTTTACAGTTGGGATTGAGGCAGTAGCACCCATCGAAGTTGCCGGTGGAGTTTCGTTGAGAAGACAATTGACTCATAAACACCTGATTTTTAAGACTTAATGGAGTTGCCAGGGATGGCACATGACGTGTCCAAGCGAGGAAGCGCTTGTTGAATAGGCGCTACAGTTTTTGCTGGGTGAAATACGGATTAATCAGAGCAAAAAAAGCAGCCGGTGCGCGTTGCTGAGCTTCAGAAAGTGCCGGTGGACAAGCACTCAAAAGCCGGCTCGTCTGCTGAAGTACAATAATTGCCGCGATTCTAGCCAATCTTTCTTCAGGGGGATTGACACAGATCACTTTAAACTCGGAACACTGGATGCTGTAGCGCTGTAAGCCTAGGGTTTAAACCCCAGCCAGTTGGGTGTAGAGGTAAGCCGGCAAATACTAGGCGTTTGAGTTGGGATCTGTTATTTTTTGGGATAATATGCGTTGAGTTATTTCTGATCCAGCAAACGAATTTGATTGCTGCGGTTGCTGGGATTGACATCACGCGCAGCAAGAGCGCTTTCACAACTGTCGATACCCAATTTCTGAATTGAGGAAATCAGGGTGCTGTCATCAAGGGAAAGAACATGGCTGGGAATCCCGCACACGTCAAACGGCTGCTAGAAACGAAACAATGTCAGGGAGGCGATCTTAGGGATGCCAACCTGAGCCGGTTCAATCTCACGGGTGCCGACCTCAGCGGTGCCAAGTTAATGTTTGCCAATCTCAATAATGCCAAACTCAGCAAGGCCAATTTGAGTGGGGCTGATTTAAGTTTTGCTAACTTAGTGGCTGCGGATCTGGTGAGTGCTGATTTAAGCGGTTTAGACGCTAAGGGAATTAATTTGTTTGAGTCCCATCTCAACAGTGCCAACCTCAGCGGTGCTGACTTAAGAGTGGCAAATCTGGTAAACAGTGATCTCAGTGATGCCAACTTAAGCGGATCAGATATGGGAGGGGCGAATTTAATCGGCACCCAGATGACGAGAGCCAACCTGAGTGGGGCAAACTTGGGAGGGACAAATATGGGGAAAACAAATTTAGTTGCAGCTAACCTGCTGAATGCGAATCTGAGTGATGCGCGGTTAGTGGAGGCTGATCTCAGTGATGCTAACCTCAGCGGTGCGAACTTGAGTAGCGCCAACCTATTAAATGCAAATCTGAGTGGCGCAAATCTCAGTGGTGCCAATTTGAATGGTGCGAACTTGGCAAATGCGAAGCTGGATGGTGCAATTGGGCTTGAGAGCGACAGCCAAAATATAAGGCGATCAAATGTGGAGACAACCTCAAGTGCGCCGCCGGTGGGAATGTCTTACTTGAGTTTGCCTCATGCAGGGCCGTATTATTCCGATTCCCCAGGTTCTGCCGGCAAGCCACGCTTCGGTACGCCCTAGAAATCGATTTTTCTTAGTGGTAAATTGCCGGTTGGCACTATTGTTTGCCTAAGGTGTAAACGTCCCTGTGCTGGAACTTGTACAAGGTCTTATACGAGTTCACCAAATTCTTGATAAAAATAATGCCTCTAGAATAAAACCCTATCCCGTGACCGAGGCAACTAATGGATTCTTCAGCCCCACACCGGCTGCCTCAACTAGCCAAAGTGTTCTTCAAACTCGGCGCAATCGGATTTGGTGGCCCTGCGGCTCACATCGCCATGATGGAGGATGAGGTTGTCAACCGGCACAAGTGGCTGACGCGAGAGCAATTCCTCGACCTCGTCGGTGCAACAAACTTGATTCCCGGCCCGAATTCTACGGAAATGGCGATTCATGTGGGATACATCTACGCCGGCTGGTTGGGGTTAATCGTCGCCGGCATCTGTTTTATTGGGCCGGCAGTTGTGATCACCGGCGCATTTGCTTGGGCTTACGTCGTGTTTGGCCAACTGCCGCAAGTCGCCCCCTTGCTCTATGGCATCAAGCCGGCAGTCCTCGCCATCATCCTGGGCGCTATCTGGAAACTAGGGAAAACCGCTGTTAAAAACCGCAAACTTCTGCTGATCGCGGTTGCGGTTGTCGTAGCCTTATTTTTAGGGCTAAATGAAGTGATTGCCCTATTACTGGGGGGTTTGCTGGGAATGCTTTGGCTGCGTTTATCCCAGAAACGCAATAATGGAACCGGCACAGGATTTAACGGATGGCTGATCGGATTTTCCTTCCATCCTTTACTCTCCCAACTTTCTACCGCTTCC
The DNA here is from genome assembly GCF_014695715.1 of Microcoleus sp. FACHB-68. Classification (NCBI taxonomy): domain Bacteria; kingdom Bacillati; phylum Cyanobacteriota; class Cyanophyceae; order Oscillatoriales; family Microcoleaceae; genus Microcoleus; species Microcoleus sp. FACHB-68. The sequence continues at coordinate 294,281 of NZ_JACJOT010000003.1, read as the reverse complement.
CCGGTTGCCTCCCCTGCGGCCCCGACTTTGTGGCAACTGGGATTATTTTTCCTGAAAGTTGGGTCTGTTTTATTTGGCAGTGGCTATGTGCTGGTCGCCTTTCTAGAAGAGGGATTAGTCGGGCAAGGCTGGCTAACTCAGCAGCAGCTACTTGATGCGATTGCCATTGGCCAATTCACACCAGGGCCGGTGTCATCAACTGCTACATTTATTGGTTATGTGATTGCCGGCTGGCCCGGAGCAGTCGTAGCCACACTGGGCATTTTCCTGCCTTCGTTTCTGTTTGTTGCTGCATTAAACCCACTGATCCCGCGCCTGCGTTCCAGTCCTTGGGCTTCTGCATTTTTAGATGCGGTGAATGTTAGTGCTATTGCCCTGATGGCGGCAGTGACTGTGCAACTCGCTAGAGGAACCCTGCTCGTCTCAACCGGCACCCAACTCAACATTGATTGGCCGGCACTCTTCATTGCGATCATTGCTGCCGGTGCTGCCATTCGCCTTCGCGTTAGCGCCGTCTGGCTCGTGTTAGGGGGCGCATTGATGGGCTGGCTTGCTAATTTGATCTTGATCAACGGATAGGCGAGGAAGGGCTGGGAAACGAGTCCCTAGCCCCTAACCCCTAGTCCCTAACCTCTAATTACCGGCCAATGCCAACGTAACGAAAGCCGGCTTTTTCCACCGTCTCGCGATCCAGGAAATTGCGGCCATCAATGATCACGCGGTTGTTCATCAGCTTGGCCATTTTTGCATAGTCAAGCGTGCGGAACTGTTCCCATTCCGTCACCACCAGCAGGGCATCGCAGCCATCGGCCAGCCGTTCTGGATCGGTTTCCACAAGCACGCCAGATAGGCCATGACGAATGCCGGTTTGAGACACAATCGGGTCGTAAGCTTTCACTTTTGCCCCCAGCCGGTTTAATTGCTCAATCACGTTGAGTGCCGGCGCATCGCGCATATCATCCGTATCCGGTTTGAAGGTCAGACCTAACAAACCTACGGTTTTACCCTTAAGGATTTTAAGTTCGTGCTGAAGTTTTTCAATCGCGAGTAACCGCTGACGCTGGTTGACGCTGACTGCAGCTTTGAGGAGTTGAGCCTCATAGTTATAGTCATCAGCAGTGTGAATTAACGCGGAAACATCTTTGGGGAAACAGGAACCACCCCAACCAATGCCGGCATTCAAAAACTTGCTGCCAATTCGGGAGTCCAAACCGATTCCTTTGGCAATCTGCACCACATCTGCACCGACGCGGTCGCAAATATTGGCAATTTCATTGATAAAGCTGATTTTGGTTGCCAAGAACGCATTTGCGGCGTACTTGATCATCTCAGCAGAACTAATATCGGTGACAACCACCGGCACCGCCGGCAGCGACTGATCTTCAGCAAACTTGCGCTCAATGATCGGCGTGTAAAGTTCTTGCATCATTGAGATGGCTTTGGGGCTGTTGCTTCCCAAAACGATCCGATCTGGGTTAAAGGTGTCGTAGACTGCTGAGCCTTCGCGTAAGAACTCTGGATTGCTAACGACATCAAACTTAACACCGCTTTCAATGGCAACCTCTTCATTTGTGCCGCCACCGACTCCCACTAGCACCTTCTGACGCTCTGCAATGCCATCAAGCACAATCATCCGCACCCAGTCACCTGAACCGATCGGCACGGTTGACTTATTCACAATCACCTTGTACCCGCCGTCTAAATGGGCACCAATGCCACGAGCAACGGCTTCGACATAGCGGGTATCGCTTTCGCCGGTTGCGAGTGCCGGTGTCCCCACGGCAACAAACAAAATCTCACCGTGAGCCACCCCGGCTGCCAAATCTGAGGTAAATTCCAGATTCCCACTCTGATAGGCTGACTGCATAATCTCTGTCAGTCCCGGTTCAAAGATTGGCGACTGCCCAGACTTCAGCAGAATTACTTTTTGTTCGTTGTTGTCTACGCACACGACATGATGGCCAATATGGGCCAAGCAAGCGCCGGTTACTAAGCCAACATATCCAGTACCAATGACACAAACACGCATAATCGTAGATCCTCAAAAATAAGGGTTTGGGGTTTGGGGAAAGAAAAGTAAGAGGTGGGCGGCGTGAACCGAGTTAATTGTGCCCATACCAGCGGCATGAATTGCACCTGTGGAAAATTTGTTTGAGTGCTTTTTTGTTTTGCCTTCTCTGTTTACTTTTTGTGCCTGTTCGCCGCAGTGTTATTTAATGCAAAGGTTGTTAGTTTGAAGTGACACGGTCGCGGAAGTCCTGCACTGTCAACTTTAAACCTTCTGCTAGGGGCACTGTGGGCTGCCACGACAGCCAAGTTTTAGCAAGAGTAATATTCGGCTGCCGCTGCTTCGGGTCGTCTTCAGGCAAGGGTTTAAATATAATTTCCGCCTCTGGATTGACCATGTGCTGGATTTTCTGAGCTAATTCTAAGATAGTGTATTCATCCGGGTTGCCCAGATTGATCGGCCCGATGTGTTCGCCATTCATCAGCCGGATCAGCCCTTCCACTAAATCAGAAACGTAGCAGAAACTGCGGGTTTGTGATCCATCGCCATAAACGGTTAGGGGAATTCCCCTTAAGGACTGCACGATAAAGTTACTCACCACTCGACCGTCATTTTCTAACATCCGAGTTCCGTAGGTATTAAAGATGCGAGCCACTCGAATGTCAACGCCATTTTGCCGATGATAGTCAAATGCTAGGGTTTCGGCAACCCGCTTGCCTTCGTCATAACAGCTGCGAATGCCGATGGGGTTCACGTTGCCGCGATAGTCTTCTGTTTGCGGGTGAACTTCAGGATCTCCATACACTTCGGAGGTGGAAGCTAGCAGAATTCGTGCTTTGACACGCTTTGCCAGTCCCAGCATATTCATGGTTCCCAAGACATTCGTTTTGATAGTCTTAACGGGATTGTACTGGTAGTGCACCGGCGACGCAGGGCAAGCCAAATGGTAAATCTGATCTGCCTCTAACCGAATCGGTTCGGTGATGTCATGCCGGATGAGTTCAAAGTAGGGATGATTGAACCATTTCAAGATGTTTCGCTTGTGGCCTGTATAGAAGTTATCCACACAAATCACTTCATGGCCATCGGCCATCAATCGGTCGATGAGATGGGAACCAATAAACCCAGCGCCACCTGTAACCAAAATTCTCATCGTTTCCTACTCCCGCTCTGTTGATATAAAATCCGGTTGAACACTCTGAATCTTGTCCACTCCTTAAACAAGCTGAAAGTTTGACTATGCTTAGTTTTCAGCCATAATTATCAGCGTGATTAATCGCGCCTTTACCCTCTAAAACCCTGACATACAAAATTTAAAATCGATCAGGTATAAAATCGCGCCTAAAGGAATTATTCCCCTGTTGCTGCGTGTTCTATCTCCTCTATCCTTAGAGTTTTACCATTCCAGCCTTGAATCAAGGCAGGGTCACTGGCTGCAAGTGAATAAGGCTTTGCTACAAAAGGCGGACTCCAAACCAAATCAACTAGCAAGTTAACAAAAACTGCGGCTGAAACGGGACTTCAGCACGCAGAATTTATCAAATCTTTAACTGTTGGAGCAATTTGCCAAATTGTTTGGCCTTAACCTTGATCTAGCTTAAGCACTGCCATGAAAGCTTCTTGGGGTACATCCACGGTGCCTACCGACTTCATCCGTTTTTTACCTTTTGCTTGCTTCTGTAGCAGTTTTTTCTTCCGGCTGATGTCACCGCCGTAACATTTTGCAAGCACATCTTTACGAATCGCGGGGATTTGTTCGCTGGCGATCACCCGACTGCCGATGGTGGCTTGAATGGGAACTTTGAACTGATGGCGAGGGATCAATTCTTTGAGTTTTTCTACCATTGCCCGCCCAACGTTATAAGCTTTGTCACGGTGGACAATCATCGCCAAAGCATCCACGGGATCGTTGTTAATCAGGATATCGAGCTTGACGAGGGGATTTTCGCGGTAGCCAATCAGGTGATATTCCATACTGGCATAACCACGCGAACGGGACTTCATTTGGTCAAAAAAGTCCGTTACCACTTCTGCCAAAGGCAATTCATAAATTAATGTGGTTCGCCCTTGGGTCAGATATTTCATATCTTTAAAAACACCGCGCCGGTTTTGAGACAGTTCCATCAAAGCACCGACGTAGGTTTCCGGGGTAATCATCTCCACCTTGACAAAGGGTTCTTCGATTTTTTCCCGGTGGTTGGGATCTGGCAAGCGGCTGGGATTATCGATATCAATGGTTTCGCCACTGTTGGTTGTCACCCGAAACACCACAGAAGGCGCGGTGACAATCAAATTTAGATTGTATTCCCGCTCTAAGCGCTCTTGCACAATTTCCATGTGCAGCAAGCCTAAGAAGCCACAGCGGAAACCAAATCCCATTGCACTCGATGTTTCCGGTTCGTAGTGTAGGGAAGCATCATTTAATTTCAGCTTTTCTAGAGCTTCGCGCAAGTCGGGAAATTGGTCGGCATCAATGGGAAATAATCCACAAAACACCATTGGTTTGGCTTCGGTGTAACCGGGCAGTGGTTCAGATGCCGGCACTTTGGCCAAGGTAATCGTATCACCCACACGGGCATCTTCTACGGCTTTGATTGCAGCAGCCAGATATCCCACCTCACCGGCATGAAGTTCATTGACTTGGACTTGTGTGGGGGAAAGCACACCTAATTCGTCAATGTCATATTCTTTACCCGATGCCATCAAGCGGACGCGATCCCCTTTTTTCAGGGTGCCATCCATGATGCGAAAATAGACAATTACGCCGCGATAAGCGTCGTAGTAGCTATCAAAAATCAGCGCCCGCAAAGGTTGAGATACGGTGTCTTTGGGTGCCGGCACCAAATGGACAATGGACTCTAGAATCTCATCAATTCCAATGCCTTCTTTCGCAGAAGTATGAATCGCACCTGAGCAATCTAAGCCAATAATTTCTTCGATTTCTCCCTTAACTCGTTCTGGTTCAGCGCCAGGTAAGTCAATTTTATTGAGAACCGGGATAATTTCTAGGTTATGGTCTAGGGCGAGATAGACATTCGCCAAAGTTTGCGCCTCTACACCTTGGGAGGCATCTACCACTAAAAGCGCTCCTTCGCAAGCGGCCAGACTTCTTGACACCTCATAGGAAAAGTCTACATGGCCGGGAGTGTCAATTAAATTCAGGACGTACTGCTGGCCATCCTTGGCTGTGTAATTCATCCGGGCCGCTTGCAGCTTAATAGTGATGCCGCGTTCCCGTTCGAGTTCCATGTTGTCGAGGAACTGTTCCTTCATCTGCCGGACATCGACGGTGCCGGTGGTTTGCAGAAGCCGGTCTGCGAGGGTTGATTTGCCGTGGTCAATGTGGGCAATAATAGAAAAATTCCGAATACGAGAGACGGGAACGTCAGTCATACGCTTAGCTTTAGCTGCCTGCGAGAAAAAACAAAAAATAGGGGGTCGAGAATCTGCACCCAAAGACTGGGCTGCTTAACGCATTTTAATGCTTTCCCAGCAAGAGCGGGTGATTCTAGTTTGATTGCTGTGTTCTGAATAAATCAGCGTCGTACAATAAGGATTAGGGAATGCCGGTGCAACCCGTTTGCCGGTTGCGGCTGCCTGACTGACAGGAGCGAGTGTTTTCTTAAACAGCGCGTTATTCCATCTGCTGTCTGCATATCGGCTGCAAAGCCCGTTCTTAACTTTTTAATAGGATTTTTTGATGATGAATGAGCCTGCTGTTGATACCCGTCGCTCAGCCGATAAGGTAGAAGTTTCTATCCAGATCGATCCTGCCCTCCTTGAGGAAATTAAGCACCTGACGAACGATCCAAGCAAGGTGGTGGAAACCGCCTTGCGGCAGTGGCTACGAGGTGAAAGCCATCGGGATGACGAACTGACTCGCAACCTCCCAAGAAACCCGCCGGTGCCGCCTAGAGGTGAGTGGAATGATTGAGTGAGCGATAACCGGCTGGGGTGGCGTTGGAAGTTAAAGTGCTTTTGCCAGTCGGGCCGGCAGATCAGGTAGGCAGGGTCTTGATTCAACACCCTGCAAAACTTATCATCATGGCCGGTAAAGGCGCAGTCGCTTCTGTGGTTTAACCCTCAACGAAGAGGGTGAGCAACGCATCTCAATCTTGGTCAAAACAGACCCGCAGGATATCCGTCTTGAAACGTTAACCCTAATGACTGTTTGGTTCTGGCGCGGAGGTTTCTGCACAAGTCAAGGGTGGCAAGCCTTTACAATTGGAAGTTCCAAAGGCCATATTAAAAACAGTCTTAAAAGTAGTAAGAATCAATGTGAAGTGTTAGGGTGCAGGCAGGTTTTAGCAGAAATCTTTGATTGTTTTGTTGCCCCCCGCTTTCTCTGTTGCCCTCTTGAAAACGTGTGTGAGACTCCTGTTTGCATATTTGATTGGCCCCCTCTGTCTCTGCATGGTGCCTCAATTAGCCTAATTTTTTGGGCTAACGCTTCGGGTTTAACTCTGGCAGTTTCCCATTGTGACGATGATGACCTCTCCCGCTGATTTTCAGTCCCCGCTTGCGGACTCTCCAGCCCTTGCATCTGCGGCAGAAGAGAATTCTACCTGGTTGCAAGGGCTGGGTGCAGAGTTGGCATTCACTCAAGACGCAGCAGGCGTCTATCTTTCTTTCCACTGGCACAGTGCTGGGCGTTACGGTCTTTCACCGGCACAAGTTGCAGGGCAATTGATGAGCGATACATTTGGGCCAGTGGCACTCACGCCTTATCTAGAACGGGTGGGGCGGGTTTTGGAGAATTTGATTCCAGAACGCTTTAGCTATCCGTTTCGTTTCGGGGAGCAATATTTTCTCTTCGATTTGGTCGTTAGCCCCGTTATGGCGGTGGATTCTGAGGTCAAGACGGTTTTGGTGATGGGCCGGCTATTGCCCAATGAACGTAGCCAGAATTTGGAGAAACACGCGCCGGCGCAAGAGGATTCTACCGTTTTGGCGTCGAGTCTGGATCTACACCAAAAGTTGCTCAGCAAAATAGTGGGGATTATTCGCCGCACGCTGCCACCAAGCTCGGAATTGTACCAAAAGTTGCTGAGCAAAATCGCACGAAATATTCGCCGCACTTTAGATTTAACGACAATTTGCCAGCAAACGGTGAACGGTTTGGGACAGGCGCTGAATGTAAGTCGCTGTATTATCTGCCTGTATAAAAGTTCAACTTCTGCGCTGCCGGTGGTGGCTGAATTCTGCCAAGAACCTTTTTGTGAGATGCTGGGTCTGGAACTGTCTGTGGTGGACGACGCTCACCTGCAACAAGCGCTGACCACTTTAGAACCCGTTGCGGTTGAGAAGATGCCGGTGAATGCCTTTGGGCAACAGTCGGTGATTGTGGCGGCGACTTTCTACCAAGACCGGCCTAATGGCGTAATCTGCCTGCATCAGTGTGATCGAACTCGCCCCTGGAGTGCGGCAGAAATGGAGTTCGTGCAGGAGTTGGCGGATCAAGTTGGCACAGCCATCGCCCATGCGACACTCTATCAAGAATTGGGAGAAGCCCGCGAGCAAGCCGAGGAAGCTTCCCGCCTGAAAAGCGAGTTTTTAGCGAATACTTCCCATGAATTGCGGACTCCCCTGAATGGGATGATTGGGTTTCTGAAGCTGATCATGGATGGGATGGCAGACGATCCTGAAGAACAGGAAGAGTTTCTTAAGGAAGCCTATCGCTCGGCGATACACCTGCTGAATGTGATTAATGATGTTTTGGATATTGCCAAAATAGAAGCCGGCAAAATGCAGCTCGATCTTGGCCCGGTCAAGTTGGATGAGCTTCTAAGTGCGGTTGAGGACTTGACTGGGGCACAGGTGCAGGAAAAAAATTTATACTTCCAAGTTCAAAGACCGGCAACCTGCGATGAAATTCTTCTGTTTGGCAACTACCAACGGCTATTGCAGGTGCTGCTAAATCTGGTCGGCAATGCGATCAAATTTACCCATGAGGGTGGGGTCACGGTTAGCGCCGAAGTAATTGTGCAGAAGGCAATCATTCACGACCAAGAACTCCCCGGTATGGTACTTGTGCGCGTGGCAGACACCGGCATCGGAGTTTCTCTGGATAAACAAGACAGATTATTTCAATCGTTCTCTCAAGTAGACAGTTCTCGCACTCGCCAGTATGGGGGCACCGGCTTGGGATTGGCTATCTCTCAACGGCTGGTGGAAGCAATGGGAGGTGTGGTGAATTTTTACAGCATGGGGGAGGGACTTGGTTCAACGGTTACGTTTACAGTGCCGCTGTTTCAAGAGCCGGTGATGATTTCGACGCCATCACTAGAGGCTATTGACATTTTTGATGATATGTGAACTAAGAAATTTTGTTGGGGTGGCTATCAAGCAGTCGCCGGCAGTCTTTTGCTCAAGGTAGCAGTTTGGACGGGCCGGTTAAAACAGCTTGATCTCAGGGTATAGAGACTGGGGGTTAGCTGTGGCATTAAACTGAGGATCGTACTTCCACCTTTACCCAACTGGTAAATTTCACTCATTGCACTCAGGAGGAATAATTTTGCGAGCAATTCTTATTAGCTTGGGGGTGATGCTGGCTTGTTGTGTCGTGCTAGTTGTGGCTCAAATTACCGGCAGCCGGCCAGAAGCGATTGCAGCAGAACTGCCATCGAGCCAACCTCAAACGGTTGTGGCCGCTCAAATTAACAATCCATTCGCTCAAAAGACAACTCCCACCCTGAGCGATACCAATACTGAAAACAACGAGACGGAGACAAATAAAAAGATGATTACGACCCCTTCCGGACTGCAGTATGTTGATGTGCAGGAGGGAACCGGCGCGAGTCCCCAACGCGGTCAAACCGTTGTGGTTCATTACACCGGCACCTTGGAGGATGGCACCAAGTTTGACAGTTCCCGCGATCGCGGCCAGCCTTTCCAATTTAAAATTGGTGTTGGCCAAGTGATTAAAGGCTGGGATGAAGGCGTTGGCACGATGAAAGTTGGCGGACGCCGTGAGTTAATTATCCCTGCAGAATTGGGTTACGGTGCACGGGGTGCCGGCGGCGTGATTCCTCCCAATGCCACGTTGAAATTTGATGTGGAATTGCTAAAAATTGGCGCTTAAGAAGCTAAAATTTCGCCTTTCCCTGCCGGTTTACATTAAGGCCGGTTGGGAGAGGCTAGATTACGAAAGCGAGTGAACTGCGGATCAAACAGTAATTTAACAGTGCCGGTGGGTCCGTTGCGGTGTTTTGTAATAATAATTTCTGCAATTCCCCTATCGGGTGTATCCGGGTTATAGTATTCATCCCGGTAAAGCATGATCACAATATCCGCATCTTGTTCAATGCTATTGTGAACTACTAGATTATTGGCGATAAAATTGTGAAAATCCGGAACAGTCAAATCGTAAACTTCAGTTTCGCCATCAGCCTCGATTGAGACAATTTCATCCCAATAAACATCGCTATTCGCTAAACAATCAATCTGATCAGATTTGACGACTTGAGCTAATCTTGCCGCCCTCTCCCGACTCACGTTTTGTTTATAAAGAGTGGTTCCACAGTGAGCCATACCTAGCTCAGCCTGCATTTGACGAACAGTTAAACTTATTTGTTGCATCGCTGGCGTTGCATACATTCTCCAAATATCATGGGGTATGATATCTCTGTTGGTGTTGGCAGCACGTACTGAAATGTTGCTAGCTACATCCATCAGACTTTGCTGTTTATAGCTTCCCACTGCACCAATCAGCTCAATGAATTTTTCTAAATCGGGTTTGCCAGATACCCAAACCTGATATTGATCTCGTCCTTTAGACGGTTGTGGGATTAGAGATAATCGAGCGTTTATACCAACTCTTAGCAATAGTGACTGTACATCTCCAGCTAATTGCTTGCTACTCGAAGCATAGTAAACATTAGGGTAGTGTTGTTTTCCTTTGCTTAGATTGATGCAACCGTCGGTACTCCAGAGATGACGCAAGAAAAGGGCTATAGCCTTTTGAGGTTGCTCAAAAATTTTGCTTGGGACAAATTTTTTATAGGATCTCAGCCCAAAGACTCCCATAGAGTCTAGCCATTTAGCAACAGGAGTGCGGACGTTGTGCGTTAAAGGATCAGTTGTAGGGAGATAAACTTGATACCAGTTACGCTCTTTATTAATGCGAGGACTCACCCTATCCATAAAGGTTTCAACGACAAGAGATACAACCGTATTGGCTAAATCTTCCTCCCTCGTTGTGTACTGAATAGCGTGCCGAGGCAGAGTACATCCGTCGCCGATGAGATGACCAAGCAATGCAATTTCAGCATTACTCATAGACGAAACGGAGGAACTAGGTAAAGAACGGGGAATTGCAAGACGATCACCGGCTTTTAACTCATCCAGCCGCTTCCAGCCGTGAATTGTCAGGAATTTATGATTGCCGGTGGCTCTAATTGTACGGCCCAAGCGAGTTTTTAACTGAAAAACCGGCTTGACACCCGTTGCAAAGGCATTGCTAACAACCGCCTTTTCTAACTTCATCGTGGCTTCATTCAGTGCTAAGACTGCAAAACCAGATTTTCCGACTAATTCACGAATCGGCACCGAGACGCCACTATCGGCTAATGTCACTAAACTATCGCCGGCTAAGCAGCCAGATTCCCGTAAATCTGACATCATTGGACGCTTATTTGTGCGAGCTTCAACGCCCCGACTTAGCTGGGACAAAGCAATAATGGGTACATTTAATTCGCGGGCTAACCCTTTAAGAGAGCGCGTAATTTTTGACAGTTCTTGCACTCGGTTATCCGGGGTACTTCCTTCCATTAACTGCAAGTAATCTATCAAAATTAATCCCAGTGCGCCGCCACTTTCAGCTTGAAGACGACGCGCTTGGGAGCGCATTTCAGTCACCGTTACGTTAGCAGTATCGTCAATAAAAATAGGCAATTCAGAGAGGGTTCCAATGGCGTGACTGAGCGGTTCCCACTCATTTTGACTAATCCGCCCTGCCCGCAGCCGGTTGCTTTCAATTTGCGCTTCACTCGCCAGCAGCCGTTGCACGAGCTGTTCTTTCGACATTTCTAAGCTAAAAATGGCAACCGGCAACTTATGATAAGCCGCAATATTGCGAGCAATTGACACAGAGATTGCAGTTTTTCCCATTGACGGACGACCGGCAACGATCACTAAATCGGAACGCTGAAAACCGCCGGTCATTGCATCTAAATCATAAAACCCACAGGGTAACCCAGGCAGTGCAATTCCCTGATTGCGCGTTTCAATATCTTGGAAGGTATGAATGAGGGTGTCGGAGACGGGAATTAGACCTTGCTGGGGGCGAGATTGGGTGATATTGAAAACTTTTTGCTCTGCGCGATCAAGAATAATTGCCAGATCAGTTGCCGTATCAAATCCTAATTGAGCAACTTCATTGCCGGTTTTAATTAACTGCCGGCGCACATATTTATCGACCACCAATCCTGCTAAAGCGTCAATATTCACGGCTGACACCGTGCGCTCTACTAACTGCGCTAGCTTACTTTGTCCCCCAACTTTCTCTAGCAAATTGTGATCAGAAAGCCAAGCATGAACTGCGAGCAAATCCGTCGGCTTTCCCTTACTGTGGAGTGTAAGCGCTGCTTTATAAATTTCTTGGTGCGCTAAGAGTGAAAAGATATCTGGACGGAGAAGTTCAGCAACTCGATTAATTGCATCTGGATCGAGGAGAATGCCGCCTAGAATACTTTCTTCAGCCTCAATATTTTGAGGAGGGAGGCGTGAAGCGTAGCTATCGTTAAAGCTTTGAGGATTCACTTCATTAATCATAACAGCTAGCACCCGCCCTAGTATGCGTTTAGCTATCAACGTGTCAATTCTGAATTTTGAATTCTGAATTCCTTAAAAATTCAAAATCCAAAATTCAAAATTATTTATTAAAGAGGCAGGACTTGAATTTCAACAACTGCCGTTACATCTGGATGCAATTTGACTTCTGCTTTGTAGGAGCCAATTTTGCGAATGTCGGGAAGGGTAATTCCGCGCCGATCAACTTCTTGATTGGTGGTTGCTGTAATCACATCTGCCACTTCTTGCGCGGTGACGCTGCCGAAGATGGCATCGCCTTCACCGGCTTGCTTTTGAATGGTAAAGCGGCCCACCGATTCCACGGCGCTCTTGCGAACTTCGGCTTGTTGCTTCTCTTCCAGAAGCCGCTGCCGCTCTTGCTCTCTGCGTCTTTCGACTTGCTTGAGAATGCCTGGGGTCGTGCGAACGGCCATTTTTTGAGGAATCAAAAAGTTGCGGGCGTAACCGGGGGCGACTTCAACCAGATCGCCATTTCTCCCTAGCTTTTTCACATCTTGTGTCAAAACTAATTGAACACGTTTGCTCATAGTGTTTACCTGTTGTCAACTGCGCGGATTTTGTCAGGGATGAGGCGCTTAATTATAAGCCAGAACATCCTATGGTAGCGAAATCTGCTGATCGATTGCAACAGATTGAGCTTAGAATAGTTGGGAATTTAGGGGAGAGGGGAGTGCTGAGTGCTGAGTGCTGAGTGCTGAGTGGGAGAGGGGGAGAGTGGAAGAAGGGGAGAAGGGGAGAAGGGGAGAAGTTTTGCTGTCCGCTGAAATGGGACTGTTAAAGGCTGATTCGCTTAAAATCGATCCTTCATACCTCGCAGACGCCCAAAGGTTTCTTCAGGATGGGAGCTTTTCACTGCAGCTTGCAGAGCCGGCTCATCCCAGCGTAAAAAGGGATTGGTGCGCTTCTCAACACCCAGCACAGAGGGGATCGTCGCCTCTAACCGGCTTCTTGCTTCCTTGACTTCCTGAAAGCGATTTTGCAAGTCGTCATTGTCGCCATCCACCGTTAGGGCAAATTCCAGATTTTTCAGCGTGTACTCATGGGCACACCAAATCTTGGTACTGTCGGGTAACTTTCGCAACTTACTCAGGGAGGACAGCATTTGCGCCGACGTCCCTTCAAACAATCTGCCACAGCCGCCGGCAAATAAAGTATCGCCGCAGAATAAATCGCCCGTCTCTTCACCGGCAGCCGGGGGAAAATAGTAGGCAATATGGGCGTAAGTATGACCCGGTACAAAGAAAACTTCCCCAGTGCGATCTGCAAATTCCACCTGATCGCCTTCTCGCAAAAATACTTGCTGTCCCGGAATTCTCCCCTGATCCTCCGCACCGGCATAAACCGGGATATTCGGAAAGCGTTCTAGCAGTTGCCGGTTGCCACCCACATGATCTCTGTGATGATGGGTATTAAAAATAGTAACCAACTCCGCCCCCAATGCTTGCAGTTGTTGCAACACAGGTTCCGCATCAGCCGGATCTACCACAGCGGCAATATTTCGAGCGGGGTCATGCAATAAAAAAATGTAATTGTTCTCTAATACTGGAAGCCGGTAAACCTGCATAAAAAACTATCTCCCTAACGGCATAATTTATGTGTGATTTGGAAAAGTCAGACGACAGAAAAACAGCAGGATGTGATGAGTTCCTTACAATGTTGTTAGTGGCAACTATGCCAAAACCTCAATCCACTGCTTTAAGCGTGACTATTTACTTATGGTAAAGACAGGTCAGGGTAAATCAACCGTAACACTTCATCAACTAATCGAGCGCATTCTTGCTGCCGAGCAAATTACGCCGCAGGAGCATTTGCAATTAACCTCTGCAATGCTTGCCGATCAACAGTTGACGGATGAAGATCGCCGTCAGATTAATCGCATTTTTGACCAAATCCAAATCGGACGCCTGAAAATTGGTAATTAAGTTCTGAGTTTTGATGAGGCCGGTTTTAGAAGATTTCAGGGTGAGGAAGCTGACAATTAAATTTTATTGATCAATAGAAAAATGCGATTAATTCACACCCTTAGCTGGTATTTTCCCGATACTTCTGGCGGCTGTGAGGTTTATGTGGATGGACTGGTACAGGGGTTGGGCGCTTATGGCATCACCGGCACGGTTGCGGCTTCTCGCCACGGAACACAGGAAGCAGTTTACCGGCACAACGGGGTAGAAGTCTATCGCTATCCCCTCTATCCTCACCCAACGAAAGCCCAGCAGCGTCAGCAGTTACCCCCTGGCGGGTTTGAGTATTTTTCGCGGTGGCTAGAGGCGCACCCCGCAGATATTTATCACCAACATTCTTGGCGTTTTGGTTGCGGGTTACATCATCTGCGTTTAGCGCGGCAGTTGGGGATGCCGGCTATCGTGACGGTTCATCTGCCGGAGGCGGTGTGTCTACGCGGTACGATGATGTTGCACGGGCAAACGGCTTGCGATGGCTGGATCGATCCGGCACGCTGTGGGCATTGTATTGGGGTTCCAGAACGGGTGTCACCGGCACTGGCGCAGGCGTTGAGTTATGTTCCTCTCAGGGTGGGAACGGCGGCGGAAAGCGAACTATTAAATTCAGATTCAATTCGCCTGCGGCAGTTAGCAAGAACGCTTGGCATTCCGCCTTGGGTGCGCCGGCATCGGCATCTACTATTAGAAATGGCGAATTTGGCTGATCGAATTGTGGCAGTGTGCCAGTGGCTTTATGATGCGTTGTTAATTAATGGGGTGCCGCAAGAAAAATTAGTGCTGTGCCGGCAGGGCGTTGGGGGGGCCGGCAGCCGGACAATCGCGCAGCGCAATCGGCATCCCGATGATCCGCTCAGGATAGGCTTTTTAGGCCGTTGGCAAGACACAAAGGGTGCACAAGTGTTGGCGGGGGCGATTGAGCGGTTGCCGGCACATATCCCTGTGGAATTGGTGATTCATGGCATGGTGCATGGGGAGGCGGACAAAGTGAATCGGGATCTGGTGTTGGCGATGGCGCAAAAAGATCGTCGGATTCAAGTGGCCGAGAAGCTTTCACGAGAGGAAGTGCCGGCAGCCGTCGCCGGTTTCGATTTGCTAGCTGTCCCCTCCCAAGGCTTTGAAACCGGGCCATTAGTGGTTCTGGAAGCTCATGCGGTTGGGACGCCGGTGATTGGTTCGGATGTGGGAGGCGTGAATGAGTTAGTCCATCACGGTGTCGATGGTTGGCTAGTACCGGCGGCTGATGTGAATGCGTGGAGTGAAGCGATCGCTCAGTTGGCGACGGATGCCGATCTTTTGGCTAAACTGCGCCAGGGGATAAAGCCGGTGCGGACAATGGAGGATGCTGCGGCAGATATGGCAAAAGTTTATGAAGATGTGATTGGGCATGGGGCATAGGGGATTGGGCATGGGGCATAGGGCATTGGGCATGGGGCAAGGCTTCGCCAACCCAAAGGTAGGGGCATTTCTCTCCCACTCCCCCACTCAGGACTCAGCACTCAGCACTCAGGTAGGGGCATGGGAAGAGGGAAGAGGGAAGGGAGGTTTGGTTAGGCGGAGACGTTGGAAAGTTAAAGGGTCGTTAGCTTACCATGACTAAAAAGTTAAAGGTTTCCATTCTCTCGCCTACTTTATCTAAAGGCGGCGTTGACCGAGCTTATTTGCTGGGTCAAGTGTTGCGAGAATTAAATTATGAAGTGGCAATTCTGGGGTTTTTATTTGGAGAATGTATCTATCCGCTTCCCCCTGCCGAGTTGCCGGTTGACTCGGTTCCCGGCGGGATTTATCCGCAACTGTTCACTTCAGCCAAGCAACTTCTCAATAAAATTGATGGAGATATTATTTATGCGGTAAAACCCAAGCCGACAAGTTTTGGAATCGCTTTGCTCAAGAAGCTTAGCACTCGCCGGCCTGTCATTCTCGATATTGACGACTGGGAACTTAGTTGGTGTGGGGGAGATGAGTGGCGCTATCGCCCCTCCTTGAAACAGCTAGCGAGAGACATCCTGAAGCGAGACGGTGCCCTCAGAGACGCTTCTCATCCAGTTTATCTGCAGTGGATGGAGAAGTTGGTCAAGGGTGCCGATGCCGTAACGGTAGACACTCACTTCCTACAACAGCGCTTTGGTGGTATTTATCTACCCAATGGGAAAGACACTTCATTGTTTGACCCTGCTAAATTTAATTCAGAAGCAAGCCGAGTCCGCTATGGGTTGGCGGAGTATCGAGTGCTGATGTTTCCAGGTGCACCACGCCCTCATAAGGGGCTTGAGGATATTTTGATGGCACTCGACCGGCTGAATCAATCTGATTTAAGACTGGTGATTGTTGGCGGCAATCCCTATGATGACTACGATGATAAGCTGATTGCACGGTGGGGGCGCTGGATTGTTAAGCTGCCGCCTGCGCCGGTGGATCGGATGCCCGAAATCGTGGCAGCGGCACACGTTGTCGTTGTTCCCCAGCGGGATACGGTTACAGCTCGCGCTCAATTTCCGATTAAACTAACGGAGGGTATGGCAATGGCAAAGCCGGTTTTGGCAACACGTGTGGGTGATATTCCTGAAATTTTATCGGAAACCGGCTATCTCGCGGCTCCAAGCTGTCCAGAGGAACTAGCTGATCAAATTCAATTGATATTTCAGGATTATAAAACAGCAAATATTCAAGGCATGAAAGCTAGGAACCGCTGCCTAGAATGCTACAGTGTGCCGGCGATGGCCTCTATTTTATCTAAAGTTTTGGCATCTTTGTAATTAACTCTATACAGTTTTGGATGGGATAATGGGATAAATACACACAAATTGATTGAGGCAAGCCTCCTCTAAAACGGCACAGTTGTTGATCATGAAAACTCACCCGATAGGTCGGTTAAAACAAAGTTTTAACTTTTATAAAAACAATCATTTAGAACCTGAGCGGCTTAGGAATCACTTCATGGTAGCCAATAATTTAATCCTAAAATTTACCAGAAACTATCCTAAGGAAATAATCTTAACGATAATTCTTGGCTTCTCAGGGGCTTTTTTTAATGGGGTGAGTACAACCTTAATTGTGCCGGTTATATTTAGCCTTTTGAATCAGGCGATTGATTTAAAAGGAGCGCCGCCGATTATCCAAACTTTGATGTATCCCTTTGCCGGGGTTCCTGAAAGTTATCGTTTGATCGTGATGGCTAGCACAATTGTATTTGCCATTGCTTTAAAAAACGCGGCTTCCTATGCCAGTATTTTAGTCTCAACATCACTAACCCGGAGTCTGACGGCGGATTTGCGGGAAGCCGGTTTAAAGTTATTACTAGATGTAGATATAGATTTTTACTCCAAAATGAAAGTGGGGGATCTGATCAACCGTTTGGGGGCAGAAGTCAACCGAACGGCTAATGCGATCAGCATCACTATCCAAATTTTAATTACATCCATCACCGTTTTAGTTTTCGTTTTATTGCTACTAGCAATTTCCTGGGAACTAACCCTCGCTTCTACGGTGTTATTGTCTTTAGTTATTTTGGTAAATCAGTACGCAATTGCCCGTTCCCGATATTTTGGCCGGCTGCTGTCAGAAGCATCAAAATCTTATTCTGTGAGAGTGTTGGAAACTCTCAGTGGAATTCGGCTGGTGAAAGCAACGAGCAATGAAGAAACAGAATACGAACAAATTAAGCATTTAATTCGGGAACGGGAAAAAGCAGATTTTCAATCGGAAGCGAATTATGCAGCCATTGCCCCGCTGACTGAAGTTACCAGTATTATTGCCTTATTATTAATTGTCTTTTTAGGTCGGACTTTTTTTGCGGATGAGTTGAGGTCAATTTCTACCGTTCTCCTCACTTATTTATTAGTGCTGTTTCGACTACTGCCGCTGATTTCCCAACTCAATAGTTCTCGCAGTCAACTCGCTAATAATTCGGCGAGTGTCGATGTAGTGGATGACTTTCTGCGGCGTGATAATAAGCATTTTATGGTGAATGGCACGCTGCCCTACAAAAAGTTACGCGAAGGCATTCATTTCAAACAACTCTCGTTTGCTTACCCCGATCATCATGATTTGGTTCTCAAAGATGTCGATCTATTTCTTCGCCAGGGAACAACCTTAGCTTTAGTGGGCGGAACGGGTGCCGGTAAGTCAACTTTAGCAGAACTTTTACCCAGGTTTTACGATCCCACAGAAGGCCGCATTTTGATAGATGGCGTTGATTTGCGGCAGTTCGATCTCAAAGCATTAAGACCGGCAATGGGTATTGTTAGTCAAGATACATTTTTGTTTAATGACTCCGTTCGCAATAATATTGCCTATGCTAAGCCTAATGCTAGCGAAGAAGAAATTATTGAAGCGGCAAATCGAGCAAATGCTTATGAGTTTATTGTGGATCTGCCAGAAGGTTTCAATACCATTATTGGTGATCGCGGGGTACTCTTATCTGGAGGGCAGCGTCAGCGAATTGCGATCGCTCGCGCTTTACTGCAAAACCCGGAAATATTAATCTTAGATGAAGCGACAAGTGCTTTAGATACAGTGACTGAACGCCTTGTCCAATTAGCCCTTGAAGAACTGTCTCGAAATCGCACAACTCTGGTGATTGCCCACCGGCTTTCAACCGTGCAAAAAGCCGATCAAATTGCTGTTATCGATCAAGGGCGGGTTGTTGAGGTGGGTTCTCATGATGAACTGGTTCGCAAAGGTGGTTATTACACGCGTTTATATTCTCTGCAATTTCTGGAACAAGTAACGCGTGATGAAGCTTTAATTCGAGCTTCCTATGAAGTCCGGACTCGTCTTAATCCGATGATTGGTTTTCTGAAGTTGTTAGTTGATGATATGGTTGATTCTCAAGAAGAACGAGATGAGTTACTGAAAGAATCTTACCATTCTGCTACGTGCATTTTGAAAATTATTGAGTTAATAGAAGATCATGTGAGGATGCGGATTCGTTCGTAATTTTAGATTTGTTGCAAGTAGCGGTTTTTGATTTTTTAATTGCATATAAATGTAGGTTGGGTTTATCAACCAACATCTCAAATATTTTTCAACGTATCAAATGTTGATAGCTATTATTTAACTATTATGAAACTCTACCAACAAAATTTGACAGCCAATTGAGTAAATTTAATTCGTTTAAAATAACTTGTCGCGCTTCTGCAATGGCACCTCTCGCTGCATACCAGTAATCTGGGGTAGCGGTAATTTCTTTAATAAATTCCAATCCTTTTTCATCAAGGCTGGGTAGGCGGATAAAACTCCCTGGTGGTAGCAGTTTATCAGCAGCCGGCCCTCCATAATAAATCGGCAAGCACCAAGCTAGCAGCGCATCCCAAAGTTTTTCAGTGACATACCAATCGTTGTCAGCATAGTTTTCAATAGCTAAATTGTAGTAGTAGGGAGCCATCGCGTGCCATTTATTGCTCAATGCCCCATAATTCTTTGCCCAATCTGGCAAATTACGTCCGTAAAGATCGAAATCTAAACCTTGTTCTTGCAACATTTTTAAGAAATCCAGACGCCGCAGATGATTAGCGCTGCGATCAATTCCTGAAGTAACCCAAGAGCAAGGTTTTACTTTTTCTGGGGAACCCATTTCACTGAGTTCTCGAAAAGAGTTACCGATATACCAAATTGCCGGCATATAATCGGGTGTCGGCGCTAAATCATCCGGGGAAGAAACATAACCGCAATGTTTTTTTGATTCTTCGTAATTTTCTTGATAAACTGCTGCGTATTCTTCTAAAGGTGGTTCCCTCAGTAAAGAAATGATGCGGTGTTTGGGAACTCCTCGAAATTGAGCAATAACATCTTGTTCTGGATCGGAAGCCGGCTGCCACAAGCGCGTTACCTGAGACTTTAAATGTCCCTTCCAAGTTTTCTTTCTCGGACGCGGAAATTCAAACTGATAGAGCAGTAAAAAATCGGGTTCTGGGGCATTTGCTGACATTTGAATGTTGCCCCACTTGCCAAAGCTGTGGGGAGTTTGATGCCACAACCAATCACTCTGGCTAGCTGCTAGTGGCTTGTTGGTAAACATCGCTGGATAGCTTGTTACCATACCAACAACTTTTGGGTTCATATTGATTTTAAGTTTTAAATTTTACTGTAATAAAGTTAAAATACTATATCTTTTGCCAAAGTGGATATTTTTACTGCCCCTATAGAAAAATCAGTTTTATCTAAATTTCAGGCAGGCGAGTTGAGCGGTTTAAATAAGTGAGCTATTCTGAGCCAAATCTTGTATTTTTGAAATTATACTTGACAAGTTGGCTCAGAATCACATTAGCGCGGTCAATGAGCAGTGTTCAAAAACCAATAATATTAGGCACTGACTTCGTTTTTAGTTAATAGAATCTAAGTCCAACGCTTGTGAACCACCCCGATCAAGCTGAACCAAAAGTTTGCCAAGCTGATACCAAATTAGCCAGCTACTGAGGACGGTGAGGGGCAAAGAGATGACATAGGAGACGGGAAAGGGAAAGCCAAAAATTTCTAAGCCGGCAGCGAGGAAAACACAGACACCGGCACCAATTCCTAGAAAAGGAACCAAAAGTTGAGTTCCTTGCAAATTCATTAAAGTGCGGGTGGAGCGGTTCTTTGCCCACTCGCGCACCAATTGTTTGAGGGTTGTGTCAAATGCTGAGCCACAAGCTATGCCGACCAGTAAACCTGCCACAAGTAAAAAATATGGGGGTTCGGAATAGTAATACACAAAAAACTCCTTGGGTGGGGAATTAAAGATTGGGCTGGAATTGGGGGATTTGGGGTTTGTCCCGCTTCCCCGCTCCAACTGCCTTTAATTAGAATAGGGGCTTTTGGGATCGCCAGCTTTGAAATGCGGGAATCTTGGAAGCAGCACCCTCTGTAGAGAATTCTGCTAAAGCCCCCAGCGCTGCGTTTAAGAGGCGATTGGGTTGCAAATCCTCTTTAACAAGGTTCCAAATGCGTTGCACTTCTTCGGTGTGGAGGCGGTTATCTTCTGTGAGGGCAAGCAGCAGTTGCCGGCGCAAAAAATTACCTTCATCGGAGAGAAGATACTGCAATCCCAACTGAGCGGTGGGTAGCAGATCAAAGCTTTTATCTCCTCGTGCAATTTCAATTAAGTTTTCTAGCCGCTCCCACTGGAGTTTGCCATCTTTAAACAGCACTTCAATTAACCGGCGGCGAAGTTCAGGAGATTCGCCGGTAAGCAGACGCCGCGCCACGTAGGGATAGGCAACTTCTACAATTTTGAAATCGGGATTGAGGGTGAGTGCTAACCCTTCTTGTGTCACAAGGGAGCGAATAATTAGGGCAAATTTTGCCGGCACTCGGAAGGGATAATCAAACATCAACTCCGAGAAGCGATCAGTGATGGTTTTGAAGTTGAAATTCCCCACACTTTCGCCAATAATATCGCCCAAAACTGATTCTAAAGCCGGCACGATTGGCATAATATCAGTGTCGGGCGTTAAAAAGCCTAACTTGACAAAATCTTCAGCTAATGAAACGTAGTTTTGGTCAATAAGATGCACCACTGAATCCACAAGGGTTTCTTTGGTGCCTTCCTCTAGCTGATCCATCATGCCGAAGTCAATGTAAGCCATTCGGCCATCTGCCAAGGCAAACAAGTTACCTGGATGGGGGTCAGCGTGGAAAAATCCGTGTTCTAATAGCTGTTGCAAGCCGGCTTCCACACCTGTGCGAATTAAAGCATCGGTGTTAAGACCGGCTTCTTGAATTCGTTGAGTGTCCGTCAGTTTAAAGCCGTTAATCCACTCAAGTGTTAGGACGTGCTGGGTGCTGTAGCGCCAGTAAATCGCTGGAACTTTGACACTTGGGTTATTGTAAAAATTACTCGCAAATTGTTCGGCGTTGCGCCCTTCGTTAAGATAATCAATCTCTTCAAAAAGCTTGATGCCAAATTCGTCAACAATTAAGGTGAGGTCGTGCCCTAAGTTGAGAGGCAGCCAAGGAGCAAGCCAGCCGGCAGCCCAACGCATTAAATAAAGGTCAAGACTCAGTGTTGGTTTTAAATTTGGGCGCTGCACCTTCACCGCAACTTCTTCGCCGGTGTGGAGGCGTCCGCGATAAACTTGACCCAAGCTAGCCGCAGCGACTGGATTATCGGACAATTGGCTAAAGCATTCTGCGACTGAACGATCAAGTTCTGTCTCAAGAATGCGTAAAGCAATTTCATTAGGAAATGGCGGCAACTGATCCTGTAGCTTGATCAGTTCTTCTAAAAAGTCTTTGTGGATGAGGTCGGGTCGGGTAGAAAGGGCTTGACCGACCTTAATGAATGTAGGACCGAGATCAGTCAGTATATGTCGCAGCTGTTCTGCTCTTTGCGACTTGTTTTCTGCGCTTTGGTTCTGCCATCGATCCCACTGCAAACCTAGGACAAAGCCGGCAAAGAACCAGATGATTTTAATAGCACGCCAGATGACTAGCCAGGGACGGAAGCGATAATAGTTTTCAATCGCTTTCGGATCGTAGCGCCGCAGCGGCGCAAGACCTCGCGCCACCTCGATTTTGTGCTGACCCACGCTTTTATTTGCCTCTTCAACTCAGAAACTAACAATGTGAAAGTTGACGATATTAAACCCTATTTGGGTGATCGCCACTTAGGCTCGCTTCTTGGCCTTAGAGATTGACCGACGAGCCGACTCTAAGGGCTGTTTATAGATTGGTCATTTAGCTGACCGATCTAACGATTGAGCTAAATTTTTATCTTTTTCTTAACTATAGTATATAAAAGTACAAATAAGTCCTTTTAGGGGCTAGAAGCTAGAGAGGGTAGGGACGCACTGCATTGCGCCCGGAAAGAGATGCCCCAATCAGGAGAGGCATTCGTGCAAAGCTGACAGCATCAAGGGGTGTGGATGAGGGGAAAGACCTCATGCCGGCTGCGGATAGGAGTTGGCCTGGTTTGGATGAGCTTGGGTTTATTAGAGATTCAGCGCCGGCTAGCGGAATCGGTTGATCGCCTCAAAAGCGCTAGGTTGCGGTTCTCAATTGGATGAAAGACTGGGAAAGTCAGAAAGACCTTGTGAAGGCAAACTCTGATGCCGGTAAATACTGCCGGTGCCATCTAAAGGTAACTCATACCAGTATTATAAAGTTGCAGAAATAAAATTTAAAATATCAAAGCGTATCACGTAAATAGAGATGCTCTAATTGCAGAACTACAAGCAGCCGGTGTTAGGCACAATCCTGATGAGATCCTGCAAATTGCTAGAAAGCTGGATGGTGGTATCGTCTTTTTGGAAACGGGTAATAATAGATCGGGTTGGCAACACATTTTACGAGAACACACAGAAGATTTTGCCAACAGAGGAATTTATGAAGATCAAATTCAAGATGTGATTATGGAGGCTGTAACTAGAGGAAGAATCATAGGCACTCAAGGTGTTAGTCGAACCTTTTATGAAGTTAAATTTAATGGTTTGATTCAATACATTTCTGTGAGTGTGAGTAGCAATGGCTATATTGTTGGTGCGAATCCAACTCGCAGGCGATTAATCCGTCGTTTCACTCAGGAGATATAAAAATGTTTAAAAGGATTAAGCTAATGACTGATTATGATTGTTATCCACTCTGGGATATAGATGACCCTGGTGATATCGATCCATCAGAGTTACCACTGAGTGAAGAGACGGTTAAACGGTTACTGCAGTGGCAACAAACTTATGAGGGAATTATGAATTGGGACGATCCTCATTCTGCGGGCTTTGCTAGTGAAGCAGATCGGGTTGCTTTTGAAGAAGAGGGAATTAGTTTGTGGCAACAACTTCAACAAGAACTTGGGAATGATTGGGAAGTTTCCTATTTCAGTGAGTTGCAAGGAAAGTTGTTAAAAACTCCTACAGAATTATTAAGCCGGCAGTAAGGATAAAATCGGCTTTTATTGTCTTCTACTAATAACTTTAGTTCAAATTTTCCGATTAAGAACGCAGACGCACTATGTTCGGAGAACGATTTCAGGTAAACCGGGGACACAGCTAAACTTTTCAGGAAGTGCTGACTACCCGTTTTACCTTTAATAAAATCTCACTTTAAATTAGCAAGCTGCCGGTGTTCAAAAGTATAACCGCTTCCTGTAACAGGATAATTTGCTTCCTTGCGGCGTTCACCGGCAGGCTCGTTTAAAACTGCTTAACTCGCACTCGCTCTTTGGGCACTTGCCATCAGTTTTGGTGGCAAATCTAGCGTTTGCATAATAATAGCGATGTAAGGTTCGATCAACTGATATGCCTGCGCCGGCAAATATTCGTTCAGTGTTTCTTGAAGGCAGCGATAAGCCACTACACAAGCCCCGTTTTGACGATAAGCTGTGAGAATATTTGCCTGCCAAAACAGCAAACTTTCTTTAAAAAAGCGCTCGTCATCTCGCAGCACAGCAAGGGCGACATAGCGCATCACTTCGCTCATATCATATTGGCACCGGCTCCCATGCTTCCGCATCACTTCTGGCTGAAGAGACATGAATTTTTTCAGCGCCACATTAACTAATTTATCTGCTCGCTCTCTTATAATGTCATAGGTTTTTAACCGCACCGAGAAAGTTTTTAGATAGCGCTGCACCGGCTGAAGTTCTGCCCCCGTTAGATAGCGCCCTTCACTTTCATTCGCTAACTCTTCAAGCGTGGAGTTAATTGTACGCATTTTATTAAAATTTCAGGAATTCTCATTCATAGTTTGGGCTAAACCTGAAACGCTGGCAAGTCATTGATGTAATTTGTAACATAAAACGCAACACAAATATGAAGTTTTATCAATATTTATATTAATAAGTTGAGCAAAAATATGCTTTGAATTGAGACAACCTTCGCTATCGGGGTTCTCATCGGCAGCATCTGCAATAAAATCAGGAAACAAAGGTTCCACAAACCCAACTCCCTGTGATATCAGCCTAATCGTGCTCCTTCAACCTCTAAGCAGTATAAATAGCCTTGGTCATTAACACGCGTGGCAATCGCTAACCCGTTTGCGCCCCAACCGGCAATTGCTAAGGCTGCCTTCGTTCCCTTCAATGTTCCCACGCGCCGCCCCTGGAGATCGAGAAACAAAATTTCACCTTGAGCATTTGCTATAACGCACCCGCCTTGAACCGCCGCCCAGCACACCGGCACAGTTTCTAAGGGAATGCGCGTCACTTGCAAAGGGTGCAGTCGAATTCGCAACACGGTCGGGTTTGGTGTTTGCTCAATCCCAAACAGGGTGTAAGGTTCGTCGGTGAGCGTCCAAAGGCGACCGTAAGAATTTTCTTGGCAAACCACCGGCAGCGAGAGCGAACCCAACTGCGTGCCGCGACGCGTGTAAACTCTAAACAGCGTTTGATTTTTTTTCAGGTCTTGCCAAACGGCTAGCAGATGCCGCCGGTCGAGAAACATGATTTCTGGCAAAGTTTCCTCACCCAAAGCCAGCATCCTCACCGGCAACGGTGGCGGTTCGTCGGGTTTGGCGCTTTGCAACGCTGGTAGGGAGTAAAATCGCAACTGCGCCCCCGTTGCGACTGCCAACCACCGGCTATCGGGATCAATCGCAGTTTTGTAAGCAGATGAGGCACCGGCATTCTTCTCTAGGCTTTCCCGATCCGGCATTCCCAAATTTAAGAGAGATTGCGGCTGCCACTCATCGGCACCCAACCAGTAAAGTTGTTGGGGAGTATGAACTAAGCAGCCTTGGGATTGGGGCTGCAATTGGGTTACAGGAGCCGGTAAGCTGACTTTAATCAGCGGTTGGCGGTTTGCCGGCCAGATCCGCACTTCTGCCGCCAGCGCCCCGTAAACAAAGGTTTCTGATGAAGCTAACGAGGTTAAAGGTGCCGGTAAAACCGCTCGATTCACTCCGGGCAATGGCTTGATAATGGCCGATTCGCCCACAGTGTCTAAAGGCAGCCGGCGATCTTTAAATTCTTTAACGAGGGGATCTGCCATCGCCTGCCGCAAGGCTTTAGCCATTTCAGCCGCCGTGGTAAAGCGACGGGCGGGCAGTTTTTCCAAGGACTGTTTCACAATTGCCTGTAGCGGTTGGGGAATGGTTGCCGGCAACTCTAAGCGCTGATTCATGTGCGCCCACATCAGCTTGCCTGGATAGCCGGTAAATGGACGCCGCCCGATTAAAAGTTCAAATAGTAAAATTCCCACAGCATAGACATCTGATGCCGGCGAATAAAGGCCGTAAAATCGTTCGGGTGCCATGTATGCCGGTGAACCCATCGAGGCATCTGGGGAAGGCACACCGCGCGGTGCACTTTTCGCCTCGCGCACTCGCTGGGCAATGCCAAAGTCAGACAGTCGCGGCAACCAGCCGGCATTCCCCAAGTTTAAAAGTATATTTTCCGGTTTAATATCGCAGTGAATAATCCCTCGCTGATGGCTGTAATCTAATCCAGCTAAAATGCCAATTGCCAGACGCAAACCTTCTGCTAAGTTTAGGGCGCTGTCTTGTTCTAGTAAGCTGCGGAGTGTTCCTCCCTCGCAGTAGTCCATTACCAAATACCGGCCTGTTGCCGTGTGTTCTAAGGCTTGGCAAGCAACAATATTGGGATGTCTCAGGGTGAGCAGCGATCCAAGTTCTTGTAAAAATTTATGGGTGGGTGAGCGTTGGTGGCTGAGTTCTTTGAGGGCAACTAACTGGCCGGTTGTGCGATCAATTCCGCAAAAAACTCGGCCAAATTGACCTTGACCGATGAGTCCGATAATGGCGTACTTAGAGTGTTGCGGTACGATTTTGTGGGCCGGCGTTCGATGCAGAGTCAAGTCCTTCACCTTCATCATCCTTTCCCACTTTGGGTCGGTAGGTAGACATCAATAAACGCCACAGGGTTCGGTTTAATGCCCCATGCCCTTTCCCTCGTCTGCGGTGAATTATTATATCCCTTTTCCTCCGCCCGGTGGATGCGTCCCTCACAGAGTGGGCTTTTTTCTTTGAGGTTATTCAACTTCACAGAATTCAAGCGGGATGCGGTTTCAAATCATCGTCTTTAAACAGGCGTGGAAATTACACTTTTGGCACTTATCCCTTAACCCCATTTGCCACAATTCCTAAGATTGAAGCCCCAGAAGTTTTTAATCCATCTAAGGCTTTGGTCAGCATCGAACGGTCTGTTTTGTCAAGCCCTACAACCATTACGATTCCATCAGTATGAGCCGCTAAAATATTGCCGTCTGCTAAGCCAATGAGGGGGGGAGTGTCATAAATAACTAAGTCGAAAAAGGCTTGAAATTGCTCCATTAAATAGAGCATTTTTTTCGATGAAAGCAGTTTGATTGGGTCAGGTGCCAAGGAGCCGGCACTCAGCACAAATAGGTTATCCTCCCACCAGGATGCTTCATCGCTGCCGGTGTTTTGAGATCGCTGGATCACATCATTTAGCCCAATATCTGTTGCAATTGCATCGCTAAGACCTCGCTCGTTCGGCAAGCCTAATTTTGTATGAATTTTTGGAGAGCGTAGATCCGCATCCACCAACAAGACGCGCTGCCCGATTGCGGCTGCTGCTTGTGCCAGATGAATCGCTACCGTAGACTTTCCATCCCCTGATGCCGCTGATCCGATGGCAAAAGAGCGAATCGGTGTATGAGGACTCAGCAACCGAATATTGGTATATAAAGTTCGGAAAGCTTCCAAAACAGGAGAAGCCGTGTATTGGTGTTGAGCAGTAGCTGGACTTCCCAGCATCAAACTCAGTCCACCGGCTCCTTTTCCTAAACCGGCAGTTGTAGGAACCGCAGCGCTTTTCTGGAGGCTTTTTGCAAATGGAATGACTCCCAATAAAGGTAGTTTCGTTGCGGCTTTTGCTTCTTCTGGTGTGTGGAATACTGTGTTCAGTACCTCTACTAGAAATCCCACGACAATGCCTAATAAGCTGCACAAAATGATCGCTAATATTAACTGTTTCTTTGTTTCTTTGATGGTGGCCGGTATCAGCCATCCCCTAGCATCTTTCGGGATTTTAGGGGGATCGATTAATACCCAAGGCTCTTGTTTCTGAGCCGCATCGATTCGCAAGGCTTCTAGTTTGGATAAAAGTTGTTGTAAACTCTTGGTAACAACTTCTAACTCACTTTGCAGTGCAACATACTGACGCGTATTGGCCGCATAATTCGTAATTTTTTGATCTAACCTTTGTTCAGAGTCAGCAAGCGATTGATCACGAGCCTCCAAGTCGCGGATGCTCATCTCAACTTTGGCCATGATGACATTTTTAGCTTCTTGATTCACAATCGACATCAATTGTTGCTGTTTATCGCGCAAAGCACGAACGGGGGCGCTATCCTCCTTATATCTGGCTCGCTTCATTGCTAGCTCAGTATTGACTTTCTGGAGCTGACCAAGCAAAGTTTCATAGGCTTTAGGCTCAGTCATAATAATTGCTAGACCATCGCTTTCATCTAGCTGTCTTTGCAAATTTTCGTAGCTGGCTCGCTGTGAATCTAGTTGAGTTCGGATATCTACGCGATCATTCTGAATGGATTGCCCTTGCTCTGTCAGGGATCTTCCCTCTAAGGCCGGATCTAGCAGGTTAGAATCCGCTCGCAGTTGTTGCATTTGAGCTTGAAGCCGGTCAACTCGCTCCTGCTGGGAAGGCAACTTGCTCTCAATAAATTGAATTCCTTGATTGATGCTGATGAGGCGTTGCTGAAGACTATAGTCTAAATATTCTTTGGCAAGGTTTTCCAATACATACAGAACTTTTTTCGGATCTGGATCGGTATATTCAACGGATAAAATTTTGGTGCCCTGCTGTTTGCCATCTTTTAAAAAAGTGCTGCGGGTAATTACCAGGGTTTCTATGAGGGAACTATAAGTTAATTGTGGATACTGTTTTTGTAGCTTTTCAATCACCGGCATCATGATTTTTGGACTTCTTAAAACTCGAATTTGAGTTTCATAATCCAAAAAACTACTTTCTTCTGTTCTTTTATCTAAACTTTCTGAGTTACCATTTTGAGCAAGCAGAAATTGCTTGGCTAAGCGATCTTCAGCCGTAGGAGCTTCAACTAAAAGTTTAAATGATCCTTCATATTCGAGTATAATCTGGCGCGAACTTGATAATATTAAACTCCCGGCAGCCGCACTCAAGGCGATGGCAACACCGGCCATTACAAAAAATCTTCGCCGAACGACGCCGAACACCCAAAATAAATCTAACTTCTCGGCTGCCCCTCCCTCAGACACCTCGGCGTCAAACTGAGGCGGAAATTGATGCGGCTTGCCTTTAGATTTAGCTGAAAATGCTTTAAATTCGTGTTCAGTATCCATTTTAGTTTGGCGATTTTTGCTAGAAGTTAGCGCCCCGAACAAATCCTAAACGGAAGTCTTTCTATTTTTCCCCAAATCTCAAATTGTGATACATAATTTAACATTCAAACTGGGATAGAGCGTGCTATTACATCGAAATAATCAATACAGGGTTTGTGCCTTAATTCAGTGCGGCACAGAGAAGAAAGTCGTTTTCTGCCCTCACTTCTGTTGCTAAACCGGCACATCACATACACCTGTTAAAGTAGCTGAGCATCACTCACCTACTGACCTTTGGTAGGTCGGCGGCCCCCTGATAGCTTTGTTGGGGGGAGATTTGGGGATTATCGGAGCTAGAACGTTTGACCCGTGACCGACAAATTAACAGTCTGAAAATTGTATCGTAGACCCAGCAGTAATCGTGCTGCCTACTTTTAATAGTATGCCCATGTTTGTGAAGTTTTGCACACCACACAAGGGACATTTCCTCACCGTCGAGAATCAGATTGAGCGCCGGCAGATCAATCGGGTTCTTCTATTTTACTATTTTAAAGTTCTCCGCTCTACTCCTAAATTTTTACCTATGCCGTCATTTTTTCTGACCCGCTTCACTTGAGCCGGCATCAGAGAGCAAAAGAAATCGCGTTCCAGTCGGCTTGCCCAAAGTCTGGGATAAGGTGATTTGAAAGTTTTCCCCCGGACTTTTATGGCATTGTCGCTCAGGCAGGGGATAACTTGACAGTTTTAAGACGCTTGTTTAACAACCGATCAATTGTTTGAGGAACCCTTTAAATCTGCGCTCAGGTTAACTGCCGGCAACCTCTACTATAGCCGCACTCTTAGAGATATTTAGGGACTTTTACGCTTATTGAAGCGTGCTTTGCTGAGGTTGATAAATATGGCTAAAATTTAGAGGCTATGTTTAGCAGAGTTTGGAGTGACTCAATTTTATATTTAAAATCAACGGGTCGGCAATTAACAGAATTTTGAGAGTTCGCGGGCGCTGTTGCTTGAGAGTATTGACACAGAGAAGAAAATGGGCGCAGCGCCTATAAATAATCGTTGAGGCACGAAGTAACGTATGGTTTATGTTAATTTTTTCAAACAAATCACTCTGCCGATGGTCAGTCTGACCCTGTTGGCGGTGACATTCATGGCCTCTCCATTTCCTAGTATGGCTCAAGTGTCGGGAGGGGAAGACGCTGCCGGTTTTTCATCAGGAAGCGCTTACAAATTAGGCGGCGGGGATCGCATTCTGATTGAGATTGTGGAAGTTCCCGAATTAAGCGGGGAGTACGAAATTTTGTCAGATGGCACCGTTGTTTTGCGGCTTGCCGGCAGTGTGGATGTCAGGGGGATGACCATAGAACAAGCGGCAGCAGCCATTACCGCTCAATACGAAAGCGTTCTCAACGATCCGGTGATTTCAGTAACTCTTTCGGCCATTCGTCCTCTTAACGTTGGCGTCACTGGCGAAGTCACCCGTCCGGGAATTTACTCATTAAATCTAATTCCTGGCGTCGGTGTCAGACCTGGCGTTCAGTATCCAACGGTGACTCAGGCAATAGAAAAAGCTGGAGGAATTACACAAGCGGCGAATCTTCGCGAGGTTCAGGTGCGCCGACCTCAAAGATCCGGGCCAGATCGAATTATTAATATTAATTTGTGGGAAATGTTGCAGGGTGGCGATTACAGTCGCGATATGATTTTGCAGGATGGAGACGCGATTTTTATTCCCTCTGCAGCCAGCACCAACTTAGCAGAAGCCCGTCAAATTGCAACCGCTAGCTTTTCACAACAGCCTGATCAACCCCGCACTGTGACGGTGGTGGGCGAAGTTTATACTCCCGGAAGTTATGTGGTAATTGGCGGAAACACCACCATAGATTTGAGAAACCAAGGTTTACCCACCGTCACCCGTGCAATTCAATTGGCAGGAGGAATTAAACCTTTAGCAGATATCCGCCAAGTACAGGTGCGCCGGCCTACAAAAGCGGGAGGGGAACAAGTTATTAATGTCAATCTTTGGCAACTCTTGCAGGCAGGTGACACGACTCAAGACACAATTGTGCAAGACGGAGATACGATTGTTATTCCTACGGCAACTGAAGTTAACCCAGCCGAAGCCGCTGACTTGGCAACGGCTAATTTTTCTCCCACTGCAATTAGAGTTTATGTCGTAGGAGAAGTGAGAGTGGGTGGTGCCGGCTCAGTTTTACAAGTGCCGGCGAATACTACTTTAAATCAAGCTTTGCTAGCGGGAGGATTTGGTTACGATAATCCGAGAGCGCGTAGAGATGCTGTTAAACTGATTCGCCTCAACCCTGATGGCACTGTTGCCGAACGTGAAGTAAATGTTGATTTAACGCAAGGAATTAATGACCAAACAAATCCTTTGCTTCGCAATAACGATATCATCGTCGTAGAGCGAAGTCGCATGACAGCATTTTCAGACCGGCTCGGTTCTGCAATTGATCCGATTGTTAAAGTTTACCCGCTGTTTAATTTTTTAGGAGTGTTGCGCTCACTCTTCAGATTTTAGTTAGAGGGGAGTGATTCAAGCTCAATAGATAACTAACTAAAAGTTAGCGAAAAGAATTGCTCAACATTTTCTAGCTACTAAAGTAAAGGCTGTCATTCTCCAACCCAAAATCGCCGGGTTTGTTAACGGTGAAGTTGAAAAAAGACTTGGCAGCTTTGGCCAGGTTTTATTAGCCATCAATCATAAGAACCAGTATGAAAGCCATTCAAATTATAATTTTTAGCAGTCCCTTGCTGAGTTCAATTTTGGCTGTATCTTTAATCATTTTAATTGCGTTGTTTTTTCATTCCTCTAGTTATAAGAAAATTTCTTATTATTACCAAAAAGGATTTGCCATTTTCTTTTTATTCCTCTCGCCGGCTTTAGAGGGAAGACCCCCATTAAATTACTTGCACCCAACCAAGCTGGCCGAAACAAACAAAACAAATATGCATTACCTCTGGATTCCTTTCATGGCCTTTTGTTTTATTATTTTATTTTCCAGAATCCAGCACTTCTTGAAATATTCAATTAGTATATTTTCCTTACTTTTATCAAAAAATCCATGTTTTTGGATTTACGCCACGCTTCCCTTTTTCTCAATCTTTTGGTCAGAAACTCCTGATATTGCATTCGCTCACTTTCTAGCTTATATATTAATTACGCCGGTTGCGGTTTACTTGGCTGTGCAATATGATTGGCAAGACTTGGCCCGGTTTGTGCGGTGGAGCCATATCATGATAGGGGTGGGAAGTTACATCCACCAACGACCTGGGAGCGTGGTTGACTGGTCGGGTTTAACAAAATCCAAAAATAAGCTGGGTGGTATTATGTGTTTATCCACTGCCTTTTGGTATGTGAATTACTCCCAGGCTGTGCAGAGCAAGGCAGGACGCTGGTTGTCTCTTTTGATGACTTTAGTTTCATTTTATTTAATGAGAACTGGCAAATCTGGCGGAGCACTGGTTGCCGTCATTTTATTAATCGGAATGGTCTTATCTTTGGGTTTTATCAAGCAGTTGAGTTTTCAATGGGCTTTTGCTTGTATCGCTTCGTTTATTATCGTTAGTATTGCCGCAACTATTATAATTACCGATAACTTAGAAGCAATTATTGTTGAAGGTCTGGGAAAAGATATGACCTTAACCGGACGCACAGAATTTTGGCCGCAAATCTTCGCCCGTGTTGTCGAAAAACGCCTATTAACAGGTTTTGGATACTATAGTTTTTGGCAGCCAGAGCTAGGAATTAACAATCCTGCTAAAGGAATATTTACCACAACCGGCTTTATCCCACCCCATTCACATAATGGCTATTTAGAAATTCTAGTTTATTTCGGATTGCTGGGTCTAGCTTTGTTTACAATTTCTTTCGTAATTAATCTTGTGATGGCAGTTCAGTATTTAATCAAGGAAAGACTGGAGCTTTCAGCAATTCCGATGATATTTTTAATGTATTTAACGCTAAATAATATCACAGAAACCACAATCATTGAACCAACAAATGTTTGGGTGTATTATGTAATGCTGACAGTACGTTTGAGCCTAGACACTTCCTTCAATAATACAACGGCGACCTCTAAACCCAAGAGAACGGAACGACTCAAGCAATCTTTTTCGTAATTAAGACTCAATTTTTTGGTAAGGGATATAACAAGTGCAAGGTTTTCACCTTGGTTGGGTTAACCGGCAGAGAGTGGTTAAGTTGAGCTTTTAAGATTTTTGTTAAAGTCCAGTGCTTAAACAAAGCTCGATGAGAGTTATTATTAAGGTGCGTGCGATTTTGTCAAATGAATGAAAAATAAAATTGCCAAGAGCATCGGAATATTTTTCTTAACTCTTTCTATTTTTTGGGCGATTGGGAGCCACGTTCAAGAAGGAAATTCTGCCAATTGCCCTGTCTTGCAAATTTCTAGAAATACAGCCGGTGAATCCGTTGAAATTTCCAACAGTAAACGAAGCGAAATTTATCTGAACGGCGTTTGGCAATTTATGCCGGCACTCGGCGGATCGCAGCAATTGCCACCGCAAGAGGGGTGGGGTTCTATCTGGGTTCCGGGAGATTGGCAGCGCGAAAACCACCCCTCAGTACCCGGACTTATTTCACGGGGAACCGGCACCGCATGGCAAAACTTCAACGGCAAACAACTCTCAAAAGCCTGGTATCAAAGCACCATCAGCATCCCCGCCCAATGGCAAGGACGAACGATCCTGCTTGACCTCACGCGCCTCAGCACCGATGCCGAAGTTTATGTGAATAATATCCAGTGCGGTCAAATTCAGTGGCCCTATGGCGTAGCAGACATCACCACAGCAGTTAAACCGGGTAGCAGTGCGGTTTTGAGCCTATTAGTAACCGCTGCCGCCGATGAAAAAGAAAAAGCCGTAATTATGGGGCCAAATGAAATTTATACAACTGAAAGCAAGCTAGAATCACGGGGATTAATTGGCGAAGTGCGGTTACTAAGCCGGCCTGCAAAATCCCATATTAGTGACGTATTTGTGCAACCTTCCACGCGAACTAATCAAGTTAAATTAGACATAGAACTTACCGATATTAAGGAAGCCGGCAAAACTGAAATTATCGCCCAAATGCTCGATGAAAAAGGCAAGATTGAGCGAGAATTCACCGGCAGCACAAACGTCACAGCTAAACCCACCCAAACCGTGCAAATCGCCTGGGACTGGCCCGATCCGCGACTCTGGGACGTTGGCCGGCCTAACCTTTACACCTTGCGGCTGCAAGTTCGCGGCAGTGGCATTGAGGATGAATATGATCAGGAATTTGGCTTCCGCGAATTTTGGATAGAAGGGCGGAAATTTTACTTAAACGGCACAGAATTACGCCTGCGACCGATTCTTTACAGCGACGAATGGGCCACCAGCATCCCCGAAGTTGCAGATCGAATGATCGACAGCTACCTCTGGGCCGGCTTCAATATCGCTGAACTATGGCCTTGGAACCATAATGAACGCGGCAGATGGCACTTTCGAGAACTGGTTGCCGGTCGCGCTGATCAAAAAGGGTTTCCCCTGATCGGGCCGGCATTAGATATGACAAACCTTACTTGGTCTGGTAAGTGGAAAAACCCAGAAAATAGGGAACGCTGGGAACAGCAAATGCTGGCAGAATTGCGCCGGTATCGCAACCATCCCTCAATTTTATTGTGGGGAAGCAACCCTAACTTTTTCGGATATAACGATGATCAAAACCCACGCCGTATTGGTAAAAAAAAGGTAGAAGGAACCCTCGGAAAAGAAGCAGATCGGCGTTTTCAGGAAATCTTTCCTGTTGGCGAAGCAGTGGTTGCCACGATTAAAAAGCACGATCCCACCCGTCCCGTCCTCGTTCACCAAGGGGCAGCCGTTGGCGATGTTTACGCTTTAAACTGCTACTTAAATATGATTCCCCTGCAAGAACGGGAAGAGTGGCTTTCTCACTGGACACAGCAGGGAGATATGCCTTACATGGCTGTGGAATTTGGCACACCCCTGCACACAACAATGATGCGAGGTCGCAAGGGTTTTGGCAATGCAATTCTCAGCGAACCCCTGATGACCGAGTTCAGCGCGATTTACTTGGGTAAAGAAGCTTACGAATTAGAAACTCCCGCTTATCAGGCGAAAATTCGTGAGTTATTTGTGGGGGATGGCGAGTATAAAAGTTGGCATTTTAATCCGCAACTTGATTTCGCACCGGCATTCCAAAAGTTGCAGCAGTTATTCATTACAAATACCTGGCGCAGTTGGCGCACCTTTGGCATGACAGGCGGGATGATTCCCTGGAACAATGGCCACGGGTGGCAGGTTTCAGATGCCGGCAAACAAAAAATGGATATTGGCCCTTTTAAACCCGGACGGCGTGGCCCTTACTTGCAGCAGGTGCCAAAGTCGTTATGGCACGCTTTCCAGATGGAAGCGAATACAATTCACCCAGCCGGCATTGCGCTATTAGAAAACAATGGCCCAACCTTGGCTTGGATCGCCGGTTCTGAGCCGGCTTTTACGGCAAAAGACCATAGTTTTAAGGTGGGGGAAACCTTGCAAAAGCAAGTGGTGTTGATTAACGATCTTCGGGAAAAGCAAACGTTTTCCTTTGAGTGGCAGGTGACGGTTAAGGGGCAAAAGGTGGGAAGTGGCCAAAATCAGGGCAGTATTGAGCCGGCACAAACGCTATTTTTTCCCCTAATAGTGGATTTGCCAAAAACCCTGGCTACAGAAAAAGTGGATGGAGAAATTCGCCTCATTGCTCGGATTGGCAGCCGGCAGCATCAAGACCGTTTTGATTTCCGGGTTTTCACTTCGTCTTTAGCCACCGGCAAAGGAGAAATTGCGGTATTCGATCCTGCCGGCAAAACCACTCAAATGCTGCAACAGATGGGTTACACCGTTGTGCCGTGGGCCGGTTCTGACACTCCCCAGCTTTTAGTAATCGGTCGTGAAGCATTATCCAGTGAGGAAAAGCGGCCAGGAAACTTAGAAGCCTTTGTCCGCAATGGTGGCAGAGCAATTATTTTTGCTCAAAACCCGGAATGGTTGCAGCGTACAGGACTGCGCGTTTCTCCCCATCTCAGCCGGCGCGTCTTCCCGGTTGATGAAACGCATCCGGTGGTAGCGGGATTAGATAAGTTCGATCTGCGGGACTGGCGGGGCGAAAGTTCCCTCGTTGAAGCGTATCCTGACACCACTCAAGGAGGCATGAGGCTGAGTCCCAGCGGGTTGCCGTGGTATGGTTGGCACTGGGGAAATCGGGGCGCAGTGAGTTCTGTGCCGGTGGAAAAGCCACATCACAGTTCTTGGCGTCCGATTTTGGAGTCGGAGTTTGATCTGGCTTATACGCCAATGATGGAACTTGATTATGGCAAAGGCCGGCTAATTTGGAATGGGTTAGACCTCGAAGATCATTATGCTGTAGATGCGCCGGCGGCGAAACTCGCTCAGCAAATTATCGAATACGCCCAGACAGCGCCGTTGTCTCCCAAGGCAAACAAAGTAATTTTAATTGGCAGCGAAGCGGATGCGGCTAAACTGGATGCGCTGGGTGCGATTTACCGGCAAGCAGATTCACTAGATACTAAGGCGAATTTAGTGATTATTGGTTCGGAGGCGAAGGTTAAAGATGAGGATTTGCAAACTTATTTAAATGCCGGTGGCAAAGTATTTTTCTTGCCGGCAGCCAAACCCGCTAATACTTTGGGGGTGCAAGTGCAGGAGGTGAAAAACTTCGGCGGTTCCCTTGAGGTTCCCAATTGGCCAGAAGTTCGCGGCATCAGTGCTTCTGATTTGCGCTGGCGTTCTTTCCACGACGCTTGGTTAATAGAATCTGGCGGTGAAGTGGCAGCCAATGGTTTATTAAGTCGCGTGGTTGCCGGCAAAGGAGTGGCGATTTTCTCGCAAATCAACCCCGACGCGTTAGAGGCAGATACAAATACTTATTTTCGGTATAGTCGGTGGCGGCAAACGCGGGCAATCTCCCAGATCCTTGCCAATATGGGAACCAGTTTTAAAGCAGACAGGCAAATTTTCAAGCCGGTGAATAACCTCAATCGCTTCTATCACCCCGATTATCGAACAGATTTCGAGCAAGGCGATGATCCCTATCGTTATTACCGTTGGTAAAGCCGGTGATTTAATCACGCCAAGCCGGTAATGGCTGAGTTTAATGCTGTTTTGACAACCTGTGAACAATCATCAGCCGGTTGTCAATGACATAAAGAACGTTAAGAGTACCTTTTATTGCCACAATAACAAATTGGTGAGGCGCTTTTTTCCCTTTTTGGTTGATTTAACTGCGCCAAAGCTAGTTTTGCTTTTTCTAATCGGGACAACGGAATTGACAAAAGTGGCGACATCATTGTTATTTTTGCTATATTAAGCTTTTAGCTTTCGCAGCAAATTTGAGAATCATCAAAAAAAGACACTCTATATATTTATACGAACGAGCAAATAGATATTATGCAGATGGAATATGAAATTTCTAAAATATTTCTTTCCTGGTTAAAAGCGATCGCATCGTGTTGCTGTGAGGCGCTGTGGTGGGGCTGTAGGAATTTCCGATAACTGTGAGAGGTGTGATGTGGTCATATTGAAGTGGAGAATTATTGGCGGTGGCTGGTGCGGCGGCGTATGAACTGTAGTGGCGTGGACGTGTAGTGCGGTCGTGTTGCAGTGGAGAATTTTGGCGATGGCAGAGTGCGGCTATGTGTGGGGGTATGGTGCTAGCGTGGTGGCTGGAGCCGAGTCAGGAGGGAGAATTAACTTTTCCCACCTATAACAAAACCCCTCTCAAGGTATCCTGGAAGGGCTAATAAAAGTAATAGGGAGTAGGATACCCTATTTTTTTTGACTGCTAGTTTAAATTCCCTGCTTGTTCAACAACTTTCTTTAACTCTTCAAAGGTGATACTACCGTCTTTATCTCCGTACATACTTAGCAACTGTTGGGGGCTACTGATACCTGTTTCTGCTGAGATGATTGCACTTAAGCCTGGGCTTATAAAAAGCTCATTTATGGAAACTTTACCATCAAGATCAGTATCCAAGGTATTAAAAAGAGATTGAAGCTCTTGCTCGGTTGCCATGATTTTTCTATTTGAATTGATTTTTCAATATAATATCTCAAAATCTTGACAAAGACGCAAGAACAGTTAGGAAAAACTTAATCACTTATTCCTATATCGCATATTACGGAGAGACATCATGTAGGAATCCACCGTTTATCGTTCGATACCGAGAGAGGCTGAGGAAGAAAGAAATCGGGCGATCGCTATCAATCTCTTGCTTAGAGGAGTGGCGATCAATATTATTGCCCCTTCCACAGCCTTATCGATTGAGGAAGTTCAACAACTTCAGCAGCAACTGAATGAGTCTTCACAAAATTAGCCTGAACTTTGTGGCGATCTCGCCATAACAATGCAGATTAACGGACTGGAATGTGTGCAAACATCAACGTTCTCAATTCAAACGTGACTCGCGAGCGAGAGTTTAGGAGAATCGTGGCCGATAGAATTATGGCAGGAAAGACGTATCGGGTCTGTCTTGTGGCTGACAACACGCCAACGGGTGCAGGGCGTTGGGTCACTTGCCAAGATCTTAGAGCTTTGGTTCCATCGTCTGGGCAATTGATCCTCATCAACTTGCAACAGGCATCGCTACAATTCTTACGCTCTAATCCCTAATTGTAGCCAGTAGTAGGATGGGCATTAGCTCATCCTACCGACCTGTGGAATATCATAGAGAAGTCCACAGAAGCCGAATCGCGATCGGGAGTCAACCTATGCAAGCAATCCTGTTGAGCAGTGAAGAAGTTGCGAAACGCGCCTACCAAATCTACGAGGGTGGAATTCGTCAAAAGGTTGAGGCAGAGGAAAATATTGGCAAAATGGTCATCATCAACATTGAGACAGGTGACTATGAAGTTGATGAAACGGGGCTACAAGCAGCGCGAAACCTCTATGCAAAGCATCCGTATGCAAGGCTCTTTGGAATCCGCATCGGCTATAATGTGGCGGCTTCTTTCGGTGGTGTGATGGAGCGGGTGAGCAGTGATTTCCGGTATTGTGGTTGATAGGCACGCGATCGTCTCGTTGACATTTCTCTTGGTGAATGGCGCAACTTTCCCAATCGAGTTTGTTATAGATACAGGTTTTACGGATCACCTTTGCCTACCACCAGAAGCAGTAAACTTGCTGAGGCTTCCATTCCTATATAATCTGCCGGCAAACTTGGCAGATAACAGTTCAGTTTTTCTTCCCGTTCATCAAGCAACAATCCTTTGGGATAGAGTGGAACGAGATGTTCGTGTATTTGCTACTGGGCGACGACCTTTAATTGGTACTGCTCTGCTCAATGAACAAGAACTAATGATTCAGTTTACGGAAGGTGGGTTGGTGACGATCGACGAGTTGTAAACGCCTATCGAGCGTGACGCAGCGCAGGCTAACAACGCAGTGGAGCGGACGGTAATATGGGGCAACTTTTAAGGCTGACAGCCAAATTTTCAAGCCGGTGAATAACCTCAATCGCTTGTATCACCCTGATTATCGAACAGATTTCGAGCAAGGGGATGATCCCTATCGCTATTACCGTTGGTAAAAGCCGGTGATTTCAACCCCGCAGCCTAAACTCATCGACTGTTTACTCCTTCGCGGAATAAAATTACCTCACTTTCTCTGCCACTCTCCCTCTCAGCACTCCCCCACCTCCGGCCAGTCTGTGCCATCCTAGATTTTAGGACTCAAACGCTGAGTCTCGTTACCCTCACGACACAAACCAACATGGTCAAGACGATTCGCTTAGATCCCCTTGCCTACGAAGCCGCAGTTCAAACCAATACCAACATCCTCTCAGCATTGCTAGCGCACGAACTAAACGTGCTGAAAGAATGTGGGGGTCGGGGGATGTGTGCCACCTGCCATGTTTTCATCAAACAGGGGATGGACAGCCTCTCTCCCATGAACCGGCGGGAACAGCGAACCCTAGAAATTATTACCAGATCTCAAACAAACTCTCGCCTCGCCTGTCAGGCACGAGTCATGGATGAAGGGGTAGTTGTGGAAGTCCCCACGGGGATGTACATCAACGCAATTCAAGATGTTAACGCCCTCATTGGTCGCCGCGCCGAACAAGATTTGCTCCACCCGATTACCGGCCAGGTTGTTGTGGAAGCCGGCAAGTTAATTACTCGTTCCATCATTACCCAACTAGAAGAAACTCGCTTCCAAGTTGGGGAATATCTCGTTCACACGCGAGATGCTTAAAAACGGCTACAATCGCTGGGATTTTAGATTGTAATTTTCATCTAAAATCATTTAACGCTCTGGTGTTGCAGGAAGTGATTTATGTTAAGCAAACTGACCCGCTTGAGTGTGGCAGCGGATGGTCGTTATGCTACGGCTGCTGAATTGCAGTTTTTGAAAGATTATTTTAAGACGTTTAATTTGCGCTTAAATGCTTACAAAAAAATTCAAGCGGCTGAAGCAGAAATTCTTCGGAAAGTACAAGCAAAAGTTCTGTCAATTGACCCAAATTTATTTCGCAGTGGTTCCGAGGATGCGACGGCTAAATGGCGACTCGACACGGTGCGGGTTTTGCGATACACGTCTGCTGCTTTGTTAACCAATGATATCGACCGGCTGCGGAACGGCTTTATTCTTTGGTTCCACTCTATTCTGCGTGCGCTGGAGGCGGATCGCAGTGCGAATATTACTTATCAAGTGATGCTTGAGGTGATTAAGCAGTATTTAACGCCTGAAGAAGCGGCGATTTTTTCTCCTATTTGGGAATTACACCGGCTCAAAAAATAATCTTGCAAAACTAAATGCATTTATTCTATGTTGTTAGCTCTGAAGATGAGCTTCAGAGATTATTAATACTTTGCAAAGATTATTTTTAACCGCAGATTCCGCAGGTGAAACCCGAATGTGCTACGCTCGTCATAGGAGTTCCACCTGCGTCCGCAGATAAACGCAGATGGAGAGCATTTTACTGAAATTAACTAAGTGTAGATAACCTCAGTAAAATATTTCTGTTTTTAATAAACTGCTCTTTTCAGTCGCACAAAAGAGCCAGGATTTTGTCGTGATTGTGCCCTTCTGCAACCCAAGCTTCTGCCGGCTTGAGACGTTCTGTTAAGCCAATAATAAATCGATTGGTTTCTGCACCCATTGATTCGCAGGTTGTTTGTAAGGCGTGGATATCTCGACTTGTGAGCTGACTGAAAAAGGCACTTAAGATGCCGGCTTCTAAAAAACACGCGGGACGATCGGTTTTGGGTGCGCTTTCCGCAAAAGGAGAGTTACTAATTCTCACTTCTAGAAATCCCTGCTGATAATAGGTTTGGTCAAATTCAAACGTTCCCCAACCCAGGGTTTTCCAGCACTGTTGGAAGCATTGAAGAAATTCAACCATTTCCATTTCAGCTAAAGGCTTGCCGTAGTATTCACTGACTTCTTCACAAAAACGAACGTAGAAGTTTTTGCCCCACCAGCGACCACAGTTAAACAGCACCAAGCGTGCGGCTTGGCCGGTTTCTTGTTCAAGACCTTGGTAAATTGCCTTTATTAAAGTATCTGGTAAAGCTAGGAAACGATCGCCTCGACGATTTTCTAACAAACCCAGCTCAAGATCGCCGCGAATATAGGTAGCGGGGGCAAAGTAATTTCCAGGGAGGCGTTTGGACTCAAGTAAATCAGCGATCGCAATCATGTTAATAATTAATTGTTAGCTAGAATTTTCAATTTTTCAAAATTCAAAATCGTAAATTCTGAATTTTTCAGGACGAAATCAAGACTCTGTACCCTGTAAAAGGGCGGTCTGAGCTTGGGTTAAATACGGCTGCAACAAAGCTAGTGCCTGGGGAGATAGCAATCCCGTCAAACGCTCTTGTAGCAGTTGATAGAGCTTTGTTTCAACGGCCATCCTTTGGTGAGTTTGCACTAAGCCTTTGAGCCAGTCAAGCAGATTTTGTTGTAAAAAATCTCGGTCATTCAAAAGCATTGCCATCGCACAGTGACGCAAGATTAGCAGCCAATTCTTTAAGGATCGCTCTAAGATTTCTTGGTTAGTATCGGGAAATGCTTTGATTAGTTGATCGGCAACGGGTTGGAAAATGGCGACTTCTTGCTCTCGCAGGAGTTCATAAGTTTTTAAGCTTTGAGCGAGGGAAATTGCATAATGCTTAAAGCTGTCAAGTTCTTCTGGCTTTAAGTATCGGCTTTCTGCCTGGTCAAGTAAAGCTTCAATCTTGGGATGCATCGGTTTACACTGATTAGAAAAGGTTAAAAAATGAAGGATGAAAGGAAAATTGGGCGCGTTGATGAAAACTTTTTTCCGTTTTCCTTCCGGTTACAAATGTTCGTTAAAACAAATCCACGAGATCCGCTAATGTGGTTTCTGCCGGCTCAGAAGGTGTTTTCACCGGCACGCTGACAGATGGCTTTGGCAGCGAACCGACTGCCGGCTTTCCATCCCAAGGTAATGCCCGGAAAAATTCTGCCACCGGCACAGTTAAAGGCAGGGGCTGGCCGTCTTGTTGCGCGTCTTGAAACGCTAGGGGTTGACCTTGCCAATTACAATTGCTAAAAAATTCTTGAACTGACTGTTGCAACCAATCAGAATGAACGGTAAAAAATGAAGTGTCAGTCGGAGAATCTTTAGGTTGTTTTTTCTTGCCGGTCGCCTTTCCTTGCCCGGAAGTTTTAGCGGTCATTTTAGTCTCTCTCCATCCAGCAAACGCTTCTGAATATCGCGGGCAGTAGCTCCTTCATTCAGCCAGAAAGATGCGGCATCAATTCGATCTTTATTTCCTAGCAAAAACTTACAGTAGGTTTCTCCCATTGAATAACACTGAATTTCAATGCAGTTGAGAGGTTTTTTTACCAGACTGCTAAAGAAACCGGCAAACAGGCCGGCATAAAGATAACAAACGGGTTTACCGACATCTCCTAATGTGCGAGCCACCGCTGAATCAAAAAGATTAATAAAGATAAATCCCTGCTTGCGATCACTCATGTCTACCTCCCACCGACCCCATCCCTGAGCCGTGAAAGGCCACCACCAAGTTTCTAACAAAAACATTAAATTAGAACTGTGGATATCTCGTTCAAATTCCTTTTCAAACCACTCTCGAAAAACGACGGCATCCTTGGCTCCCCATTCGCAACCAATGGTGTACATGATGACGCCAGAAGCGTTGCCCACTTCTTCTTCTAAACCTTCTTGCAAGCCGATAATAAAGTCTTCACTGGTGAAAATATTTCGGCTGTCATTCCAGTCAGTAATGATGC
Organism: Microcoleus sp. FACHB-68; assembly: GCF_014695715.1. Lineage (NCBI taxonomy): Bacteria > Bacillati > Cyanobacteriota > Cyanophyceae > Oscillatoriales > Microcoleaceae > Microcoleus > Microcoleus sp. FACHB-68. The sequence goes on along the minus strand of NZ_JACJOT010000003.1, from coordinate 250,987 downwards.
CAGATTGGGGCTGCATCTGAAAAAAATCCTGAAACCCATAATGGTTATGTTTTTTAGGATACTTGCCTTTCTGGGAGTGTTTTTGGCCAGATGTCTGGGGCGCGGATGAGGCGGGTGTGAGCGCAAACTCCCTGTTAGCGGGGGTGGCCATGTATGGACTCCTTGTTGGGTAACGGTTCCAGTGGGTTGAGCGTTAAATTTGGTGGCCGGAAAAGTGACTGCTCCAACTTCAGTTTATTCTCCCACAATGTCTTGTACAAGGCAGACTTGGGAAGGGGCGAAGCGTCGCACAGTCGGCATCTTTTCGGGGCAACGCGCTGCCGGTACCAGGCGGGTGAGCAGTTATACCGGCACCTTGATGCAGTCGAGACGTTGCAGCCAACATCTCTAGACTAACTAATAAAAAGTTGCCGGTTAACTGTGCAAAATTTAAGTTTTTTGACGGAAACTGATACCCTATCTGTGCTATGTTTTGGGCACGCAATCTAGTACGGATTTCAAGCATCTGTGGTGAAAAATCAGGCTTGCATCGCAATTGGTATTAACCAATATCAGTTCTTCCAGCCTTTAAGCTACGCCCAGCAGGATGCACAGGCGTTAGGAAATTTCTTGGTGGGTGAAGCTCGTTTGCCGGCAGAGCGGTGTGTGTTGCTCACAGACACTTCGCCACCGGCAGATGAACACTCAACCTATCCGAGTAAAGAAAATATTCTGGCATGGCTGGATCGGCAGTGTCGGGAGCAAGTGCAACCGGGTGATTTATTGTGGTGCTTTTTCAGCGGCTATGGGATGAGCTGGGAAGGTCAAGATTTCTTGATGCCAGCAGAAGGCGACCCCACGGATATCCCCACCACTGGCATCCCCATGCGAGAGCTGTTCGCCACGCTAAAGGCAGCGCCGGCAGAGATGGTATTGGTGGTGCTGGATATGAACCGCGCTTCCAGTATGCGAAGCAATGATGCCATCGGCACTGAGACGGTGGAATTGGCCAAACGCTTGGAAATTCCGACGCTGCTTTCTTGCCGGCCTGGTCAATTTTCCCGCGAAGTGAGTGCGCTGCATCACGGCTTGTTTACCGCAGCGCTTCTAGAAGGTTTGCGCTATAACCGCTGCGTCGATCTCGACAGTTTGGAACGCTATCTCAACCACCGCTTGCCAGAATTGAGTGAACACCACTGGCTGCCGGTGCAGGAACCGCTGATGGTGGTCAACCCGCGTGAAAAAATCCACCAGGTAATTTGGCCGCAAAATGACGCTGTCACCGCCAGTAAGGCCGCCGCCAGCGGGTTTTCATCTTCCAGCGAACCCCACCTCGGCAATGGCTTTGTGACGCCTTCGGTGGAGTATTCCCCACTTAGCGGCAATGGGTTTAATGGGAGTCGTCACGAACCGGGTAATTTTGCGCTGCCGCCGGATGTTCCCTTAAAATCTGCTGGTGCGGGTTCGGAGATGGGAAAACCGGCTGCTGAGCCGGCTGATACTGCACCCGTACTATCGGACAATTCCTCGGAAACTCCCAAATCTCAAGAGCCGGTGTCGTCCCAAAAATGGTTGCTGTGGGGAGGTGCGGCGGCGTTTGTGTTGCTGTTGGGTGTGGCGGTGAGTCGGGTGGCAATTGTGAACCTATCAACACCGGAGACTAGCTCAATGGTGGCCGGCAGCGATCAAGCAAACCAGCCGGCAGCCGCGCCGAAAGAGACCTCTTCCGCTGCTCAAAAGCCGCAGGCGGCAGCGCCACCCGCTCAGCCGGTGCCAAGTCAAACGCTTCTCGATAAGGCAATTCTGACCATTCAGCCGGTTCAAGCCTCGCATTTTAGTTCGGCGATCGTCACTGCCGGCCAGATACCCCCCAGTGATCCACTCTACGCGGAAGCGCAGCAGAATATTGAGCGCTGGGGTGGGGTGATTTTGGATATTGCCCTCGGACGCGCTAAGCAGGGAAACTTTCAGGGAGCGATCGCAGCAGCTAAGCTTGTGCCGCAAGATCGGCCAGAATTAAACGCTCAAGCGCAAAAGCTGATCGGTCAATGGCAACAGCTATTTAAAATGCAGCAGGCAAATCAGAAGTTGCTGACTACGGCTGCCGGCTCGATCCGTCGGGGACAGCTTGATTCTTACACCCTGGCGATCGCCACTGCCGGTCAAATTCCTGCCGGCCAACCGAAATACGGGGAAGCTCAGAAATTAATCGCGCGGTGGAGTGCAGCGATCTTTAATGAAATTGCCCTGTATCGAGCGGCACGGGGTCGATTCAGCGCGGCGATTGAAGCTGCCAATTTAGTGCCGGCTTCTACCCCAACTTATGCGAAAGCTCAGAAAGCGATCACCCAGTGGAAACAAAAAGTGAAGCGATAAAAGATCAGGCATGGGGGATGAGTCAGAAGTTATCTTCAATTCTCATCCCTTGAGGTTGGCGCAGCCTTGCCTCATGCCGGCTATTTTATTTCAGGGGAATTTCAATCCAAAATTCTGTTCCCTTGTTGGGTTGGGAAACACATTTAAAATTCCCGCCGTGTTTTTCCACAACAATTTGATAGCTAATTGCTAAGCCAATTCCCGTGCCTTTACCAACTGCTTTTGTGGTGAAGAAAGGATCGAACACTTGATGCTGTAATTCTTCAGGAACACCAGGGCCATTGTCGGCAATTCGGATCGCCACAAATTTGGACTTTTCCTCACTTCCCTTTCTGGGATTTGCAGTTAGTAGAGAAGTGCTAATTGTAATTTGACTTGGATTTGCTCGCATCTGCGCCAGTGAGCGATGTTTATCATACTCTTCTAAGGCGTCAATTGCATTGGCTAAAACATTCATAAATACTTGGTTTAGCTGGCCGGCATAACAGTCTATCAGTGGCAGTTCGCCATATTCTTTAATGATCTGAATGTTAGGCCGGTCTGGTTTCGGTTTGAGCCGGTTGCTCAAAATTAGCAGCGTACTATCTAACCCATCGTGAATATTCACCGGCTTCATTTCGGCTTCATCAACGCGGGAAAATGTTCTCAGGGACTGCACAATCGAGCGGATGCGTTCAGCCCCCACTTTCATCGATTTTAACAGTTTGGGTAGGTCTTCAATCACAAACTTTAAATCCCGGAGTTCACTTTCCTCCTGAATTTCAGGCACCGATTGGGGATAGTGTTTTGTATAAAGATTTAAAAGCTCGACCAAGTCTTGGGTGTATTTATCTGCATGAGTCAGATTTCCGTAGATAAAGTTAACCGGGTTATTGATTTCATGCGCCACACCGGCTACCAGTTGGCCGAGAGAAGACATTTTTTCAGTTTGAACCAGTTGAGTTTGAGTACGTTTCAGTTCATCTAAAGTAATTTCTAACTGGTTCGCTTTTTCTCGCTCTTTTGATTCTGATTCTTGCAAAGCTTCATTTAATTTTGCAAGTTCATCGGCTTTGCGTAGCACAATTTTAATCATGCCGTTTCTAAGTTCTAGTGCCGCCTCAATTTCACACTTTTTCCACGGTAAAGATTTGAATTTAACCGTTTCTTGCCACAGCTTAAACGATCCCCTAGGCGAGAGGCGCAATGTTCCATCATTTGCCACTTCAACTGCTTTGCTGGGATTGCCGGCCCAATTTACAGTTTGAATTTCTTCCGGTCGAAACCAGAGGACGTAATTATTTTGTGTCTGAGAAATAGAAATCGCCAGTAACCCACTCGCTGTGTCTTTAAACGCTTCTGCTTCTGGATAAACTTGGGCTAAAGAATCTGTATAAATAATTTCTTCAGTAAAGTTTTTTGGCAGCCAAGCGAGCAAGCGATTGAGCTCCTCTGCTGCCGGCGTTTCACCCATGAGCCTGCATTCACCCCCCAAACATACAGCAGCGCCTTGAGCGCTCACTAAGTCCAGCAAATTTGGAGATTCTTCGTTACACAATCCCTCAACAAACTTACTTTCAAGGGACATCCTCTCAATCAGCTTCGCAGTGATCGATTTTAAGGCTATTTTATAATCGTAATCTTCATTTTCTTCTTTAGCTGATAAATCTAAAGACATCACTTGTCCTAGAAACTCACAAGCTTTCCGCACCTCATAACAAACGTACTTAGGTGATTGATGATGACACGCAATCAGTCCCCAGAGTTTCTGCCCTTTCATTAAGGATATAGACATGGAAGCGCTAACGCCCATATTGTTCAAATACTCTATATGAATGGGCGAAACGCTTCTGAGAACAGAATAGCTTAAATCAAGGGGGTTTTTAGTAATCGGATTATTTTTGGGAATAATTTCCGCCGGCGAATAATTTACATTTGCGATTAATCTTAGCCAGTTGGAACAATAGAGAAGTCTGGCTTGTTTGGGAATATCAGATACCGGGTAGTGCAACCCTAAAAAAGGAGGCAAGCTCTCTTGTTTATCTTCAGCAATGATTTCGCCATTTCCTTCTTCATCGAATTTATAGACCATGACTCGGTCAAACCCGCTAATTTCTCGCACTTCTCTGACAATGATTTGGCACAGGTTATGCAGATTTGACGCGCTTTGAATTTTAGTTGATGAGTCTCTGACCAAATTATAAAAACTAAAAAAACTATTTTCTGGTTTATAGGAAATTGGCTCCAATTCAAGAATTACACAACCATCTACCCGATGAGCGATGCCATCAAAATACAGAGTTTTATAGGGAAGAATAGCTGATACTTTAAAGGGATTGACTGTTTTTAATTCGGGCTGAGATAAGATTTTTTTTAAATCTTCTACTTGAGATTTACCTAATAAAAAGCTTAAATTTTGATTAATTAATTGCTGACTGGGAACGTTGAAAAATTGTAAAGTATTATTGCTAACTTGTAAGATTTCTAAATTGGGTTCTTGTAAGACAAAAAGAACCCCATGAGGCTGAATAGCTCCCGGAATTTGAATGGGTTCTCTATCACAATTCGTTAAATCAACTTTTTGTGAGGTTTCAAGTTGGCGGCCACTCATATTCTTAACTGCTCCTCGTATAACTTGTGTAAAAGTGTGCTACAATCACCGGCATCACCCCAATTGTTGCAAACCGGCAGCGTTCATAGAAATAACGGGACTGACGCTACAAATCAACAGACAATCTCCAGTAATTTTAAATCCCGGCACTACCAGCAACTCATTTGGCGTCGCCCATTTTCCTGCTTCTTTACCTGATGTAGCTAAACTCCCCCCACCGACACCCGTCATTCCCTGATTTGATAAAACTTATAAGTCTATTGTGTTCTTCTGAAATCAGAAGTGACCTCTGTAAGAATAAGTATAAAAGATTTAAGAAAAATTTGCCTGTGTGGGATTCAATGAGCACAATCTCAGAGGTTGCCTCAGCAGGGAATCTTAAACTCCTTTAGTTCAGCAAATATACTGAAATAATGCTTTGAGCGTTGATGCCGGCGCAACCACAAGCTGTTTCTTCCTTAATTTTAACCCGAATTATTTAGGGTCGATAGGAATTTCAATCCAAAATTCTGTCCCTTCGCCGGCATCAGAGACACATTTGAGGGTGCCGCCGTGGTTCTCAACAACGATTTGATAGCTGATAGATAACCCCATCCCCGTTGCTCCCTTGGCTTGTTTTGTGGTAAAAAAGGGATCAAAAATACGCTGACGCAAGGCTGCCGGCATTCCAGGGCGATTATCGCAAATGCGAATCACAACCGAGCGAGTCTGGTGAGCATTTCCCCCATCCCCTAGCGACGTGTGAATTGAGATCCTGCGCTGGGAAGAGACTGTTTCCAATGAGTCAATGGCATTGCTGAGAATATTCATAAATACCTGATTCATTTGGGCGGCAAAGCACTTCACCGGCGGCAAATCGCCCTATTCTTTAACCACCTCAATCCCCGCCCGCTGAGTCTTCGCCTTCAGCCGGTGTTGCAAGAGCAATAGGGCAATGTCAATGCCTTCATGAATATTCACCGGCTTCTTCTGATCTTGATCTACGTTAGAAAATTTCAGCAGCGACAACACCAGCGCTAGACGTTCTGCCCCCACTTCATAGAAACAATGGCTTCCTAATCTCGTGCGCTACACCGGCAACCAACTGCCCCCGATTTGCTAATTTTTCCGTTGGCATCATCCGTTGAGTTTGCTGCAAATACTGCAACCTCTGAGCGAGTTTTTCTGCTTGATGCCTGGTTTGCGCGAGTAATCGGGTTTGTTAACAGTCATTTCAATTAAATTCATGGCAGAAACAGTCTGATGTGCTCTCAACCTCTGGGATCTCCTGACTCAAAGTTACTACCTACTTAGACATATTTATGAAGATAGTTGCCATTTAAATTTGTTTGATTTATTTTTGCAATTCACCTGTTTTCATCAAAGGTTGTATCCCTTTAAACAGTGAAATAAATGTAAAATTTATTTATATAAATAAATTTTAAAAAACAGACAAATCCAAGACAAGTGAAGGGCGGGCACACAAGGTTCCCTTTTTTAGTCAAAGCCATTTTGTCAGACATTTGCAGAGTTCACGAACCACACCCCTAGTTAGGAATATTTTTCAGCGCAGTTTCACGTTTTGTTATTATTGAATTTCCGGTTTTTAGGACATCAATTAAAGTCGCGAATTTTATAAGCAGTAATTAGAGAAAAACTGGCATTTGTAGAGAGACTTGAAAGTCCCTTCAAAATACCAGTTAGACAAATAATAACTACATTTACCCCAAACTTGTTAAAAAACGGATTCAACTTTTTGTTGAGAAAGCATTGGCGTGTGTAGCACCGGAATTTCTATCCAGAACTGGGTGCCTTGCCCCGATTGGGATGTACACCTGAACACGCCGCCATGTTTCTCCACAACAATTTGCCGGCTAATTGATAATCCAATCCCCGTACCTTTACCGGCATCCTTCGTAGTAAAGAACGGGTCAAAGATTCGATCTCTTACGGATTCTGGCATTCCCGGCCCATTGTCAGCAATGCAGATTGCCACAAATTGAGAATTAGAGGCTGATCCTTGCGTTTCTCCACCTCCTTCTCCCATGTCCCCACTCTTGAGAAAAGTAGAAATCGTAATTTGATTAGGAGTCGCTTCCATTTCCGCTTGAGATCGAAGCTTGTCATACTCATCTAAAGCGTCAATCGCATTGCTAAGGACGTTCATAAATACTTGATTTAACTGGCCGGCATAGCACTCTACAAGCGGCAATGGCGCATACTCCTTGATGATTTGAATCGCTGGCCGGTCTGAACGAGCTTTGACACGGTGGTGCAGAATTAACAGAGTGCTGTCAATGCCTTCATGAATATCCACCGGCTTCATTTCTGACTGATCGATTCGGGAAAAATTGCGTAAAGACAAGACAATCTGGCGGATGCGATCGGCCCCCAGTTGCATTGAGGACAACATTTTAGGCAGATCCTCAAGGATAAAATCTAGTTCCACCTGTTCCATCAAATCGAGAATTTCTACATTTGGGTTTGGGTAATGTTGCTGATAAGTCTCTAACAACTCCAGCAAATCTCGCGTGTATTGTGTGGTGTGAAGCAGGTTGCCGGTGATGAAGTTAACCGGATTGTTAATTTCGTGCGCCACGCCGGCAACTAACTGACCCAAAGAAGACATTTTCTCACTTTGAACGAGTTGGGTTTGCATTTGCTGAACTTCTTCAAGCGCCACAGCCAACTGTTGAGCTTGAGCATTTGCAGAAATGGCTGATAGCAGACTTTGTTGGTACAGTTCCGCTTGCTGAATTGCCAATGCCGCTTGAATTGCTAAATGTTGCAGCAACTCCACTTCTGCCGGCTGCCAATTACGCGGTTCCTGACACTGGTGAGCAATCAGTAATCCCCACAACTTTGAATCTATATGAATCGGGACAATCAAATTCGCTTGAATTTGAAGACTCTCTAAAAACTCCCGGTGACAGGAACTAATCTCTTCTAACTCGACATTATTAATTGCCCGCGTCTTTCCCTTCAGGTAGAGTCTGGCACAATCATCGGGAATGCACTCACTCGCAGCTTGGATGCCTAAAACCGAACGCCAATTGCCCCTGACTTCTTCAACAGTCACTTCCCCACTGCCATTGGAATTTAGCTGGTAAATTACCACCCGATCTGCATTTAATAGATTTCGCACTTCTCGCACAATGGTTTGGAGAATAGTTTCTAAATCCAGTGTGCTGCGGATTTGCTCGGTCACTTGTTGGACAACTTTCGTATAGTCTAAAGACTGCTGGAGTTGGGCCGTACGCTCTAAAACTTGACGCTCCAGGTTAGCATTTAAAGCCCGCACTTCTTGGTATAAAAGATACTGCTGAATTGCCATTGCAAAATGAACACCTAACCCTTGAGCCAGTTCAATTTCTTCAGCCGTCCACTCTTGAGACTGACCTTTTTTCAACTCTCGCCAGACTTCAAAAGAGTGTCTGGGAAGCATTTGTTTCTGGTTAGTATCAAAGCATCCCGCCCACAACCGTTCTGTATCAATTTCATTGCGAAAAATACTCAAAATTCCCAAAAACTGCTGTCGGTAATATAGGGGGACGACTAGCAACCCCCGAATTGCAGTGGGCTGAAATGCCGGCGTTAAAACACGGAACTGTGATTCTTTATAGAGATCCGAAAGTGCCCAAATGTTGGGATTACTTTGCCCAGATGCTTGTGGATGAGTGGGTTTAAAACCGGCTCTAATCCATTGCTGCCACAGGGGATGTTCTTCAAGCAGCCCATTGTTTCCTAGCTTTGAAAGCGCCGGTTGCTCGCCGCAGGTAAACAGTTTAGCCGTACAAGCAAAAGATGTATTACTTTGTGATGCGTACTCTGGCGTGATGTAAATCCTGCCACCGGCTCCTTGAAAGGCAGCGACGGCTGCTTCTAACGCGGCTTCTAGTTGAATGCTCGGCTGAGCGTGGAGAAGGGCGGAAATTTGGTTAATCGTCGCTTCTCGTGCTTGCTTTTCGCGAGCTTGACTGAGCAGAATTGAATGCGTGATGGCGATTGAGACTTGATCGGCAATTTGCTGAAGCACCTGTAACTGTTGCTCAGAAATCTCTAAAGTTTCCGAGTGATGGGAGACGAGCAATCCCCAAAGCCTATCACCATCCACGATCGGCACCACAACAGACGACTGCACGCCCATTGCCGTTAGATAGGCGGCATGACAAGGATCGAGCGATTGATAACGGATATTTTCAGCTTCCAAGAATTTGCCGGTTTCGATGCAATCCAACGGGCTTAAACCGATCTGCTGCTGCCCGACATTCACAATTGAGCGCACACGCGCCGTGCGAAACAACTCGCGAGCGTTAGGGGGAATGTCATCGGCTGGAAAATTCAGCCCTAATAGGGATGGCAAGCGATTGTTATAAATTGATTCGGCAATAACTTCTCCACTCTCATCTCTATGAAAGCGATAGATTTTCACCCGATCTGTATTTAAAAATGCTCGCACTTCGGCGACGGTTGCCGTTAAAACTTCTTGTAAATCTAAAGACTCGCGTATTCGGTGGGTGATTCGGTAAAGTAAAATTTCCCGATCTAGACGCTCTTGAAGTAATTCTGTATTATCTGTGAAATTCATCTTTTTTATCCGCGAAGCTTCATTGATTCGGTAATTACCAGATTGTGTATTTTTTACCAACTCAGGCATGAGTAAGATTCTGGGAACAGTGTTTTAAAAATAGACAAAAAGTGAGTCAAGTTAACTATTTATTAAGATAAGTTAACAAAGACAGAAGTTCGCCTGAAGAAGTCGGGGGGATCGTCAAAGGTGGATCTTACCTCGATGGTTCTAAAAGATGCTTAGCTGGAAGTCTGCTCTCTCATCAGGCCAACATTTAAGTTTTCGGGGTGAAGTTCAAGCAACCGGATATTCTGGACTTTACAATTGAGTTTCAAAGTATGGGCCACTTCGACTGAAGGGCAAATCGCGCTGTGAATTTTTGAACCGGCTTTGGGAAAGATAGATTTGGCACAAGCGTGAAAAGTGTAAGTTTTTCTTTTATTTTATAATTTTTCCTCCTGCCTTGTAAAAAGTTAGAGCCGGTGAATATGCAAATTATTATAATCTCAGTTTAACTGGCTGCCAAATGCTGCCGAATTTGCTGGCGCACACTCATCAAAATTTTGCCTAAATGATTTTGGCCGGTTTTATCAGCGCCACAACCCCAGTAGCAATCCGTCGGCGAATCTTCTACAATCTCTGCGTCGCCGGTGGCTAGCAACAAGGCTTGGATATCGGCATGAGTGAGAAATTTGGTTAATACGGCTTCTCGCATAATCATATATTTGGTAGATTCCCAGTCGGGGCGAAGTTTGCGATTTTTATTGCGCCCGATTGCAGCGGCTTCTTCTGGTGTCGCAGCGCTATGAATTAAGGGGATAATAAATTCATCTTCGCTGCCGGCAAATTTTTGCGCTTGATAGTAATGCTCTACAGTTCGCCAGTCTTTGCCGGCTAAGTGAATTCCGTGGGGAGAAAAGTTTGAAAAGCACCCGTAAGCATCGCCAGCTTTGTAAAAATAAATGATCATACTAATTTTAGATTTTAGATTTTAGATGCGCCTGTCAAATTGAAAGCAGGGGTGAGCGCTGAAATTAGAAAAAGATATTCGGAAGGTTTTGATTTTGACCGCCGAGGGTAAAAGCTGGTAAAATTCATAAGTTGATTGAGTTTGAGCTTATGGTAAATTCATTCAGACTTGAGAAGAATCAACCGGATAGGATGTTGCCGAGTCGTTTGCCACAACTCCAATTTATATGATGCCTTTAAATGGCGGCAGAGAGTTTGCCGATTTAAATTCAATCGCAATGGGCAAACATGAGCGAGCTTTGATGATGTCTGCTGGGACTTTTGAAAAAACAAACCTTGGCTGGCAAATTCAGCAATTCCAACAACAGGTGGGAGAGTGGCTGGCATTGCAATTTTCTAAATTATTCTCCAATCTCCCGGAGGTAAATTGGCCATCTACGGCGCTTGAGTGGGGCTGGCTATATTGGTTATTTAACGGGTTATTCTGGATATTAGTGGGTTTGCTGGTGAGCTGGCTGGTTTTGCAACTGTTAGGGCAATGGCCGGCACTCCTCGATACATTCCACTTACGACGCAGAAATGGAAACATCGAGCCGGCAGCCAAAGCTGATCGCCCCTTAACGGCGGATCTGTGGCTGGTGCAAGCGCAAGAATTTCAGCGGCAAGGGAACTACCGGCAAGCTTGTCGAGCACTTTATATGGCAATGTTGCAGCGCTTAAACGACACGGGTGTGGTTCCGGGCGAACCCAGCCGCACCGATGGGGAATACCGGCAATTATTGCAGCAGCAGTCGGGACAAGTCCAGCCCTATCAAGTTCTGATCGCAACTCACGAGGATCAGTGTTTTGGTGATGCAGATGCAACACTTGATGACTTTAACCGATGCCAGCAAGCTTATCGAGAGATAAAGCCGTGAGACAACTTTCAAAGCGTCGGTTGTGGATGCTGGGGGCGATCGCCATTGCGGTAATAGCGCTGCTCACCTTATTTTTAGCACCGAGTACCAGCCAGCAAAGCGCCGGTTCTACTTACAGCCGATCTCCAGATGGCTACGGCGCTTGGTACGCTTTTATGGAAAAACGGGGAACGCCGGTTCAGCGTTGGAAAAAACCCTTAGCAGATTTACCGGAATTTTCCACTCAAGCTTCAGAATTGATTATTGAAGAACAGGGGGAAAAATCTCAATTTCAAAATTCTATCACCCTGTTGCAAGTTAACAGCCAAATGAGTGGGGAAAAGATTAGCAAAAAAGAGAAACAATGGATTGAAAAAGGCAATACGCTGGTAATTTTGGGAGTTCCCAGTGGAATAACAGAAGCCGCTTTTACAACACTGCAAAAATCTGCGGTTGGCCCAGTTAAGATTGAAACGCGACGCCGAAAACTCAGAGAGCCAAAAAATCAGCCCTATCTGCCGGCACAACAAGAAGGAAACATCGCTGAACCTCTTCTGGGCGATGGCTTCGGGGCAGTCGTTTGGCAACAAAAAGTAGGCAAAGGCCGGCTAATTTTGGCGGCGACGCCCCATCTAGCAGCTAATGCCTATCAAGATGAGCCAGGAAATTATCAATTTCTGGCACAGTTGCTGACTCAAGAGAATAATAAAATATGGGTAGATGAATATATCCACGGCTACCAAGAATTATCAGGGGATGAAGGTAAAAAAGCCCAGCAAAGCCTGTTGAGTTATTTGGCAAACACACCTTTGTTTCCTGTCATCCTGCAAACGGTAATTGTGCTGGTGATCGCGATTTGGGCTGCAAACCGGCGATTTGGAGTGCCTCGATCTTTAGAGGTGCCGGTGGTTGACAACAGCGAGGCGTACATTAAAGCCACTGCCGGCATTTTGGAAAAAGCAAACAGCAGTGAATTTGTCCTCGATATTGTAGGCAAAGAAGAACAGATTCAGTTGCAAAAAGCTTTAGGATTAGGGCCGGCATTGCTTGAACCCGATTCTCTGATCACTGCTTGGGTGCAGCAAACGGGACAACCGCCGGTTGAACTTGAAAAACTTCTCCATCTGCATTCTCAAAAGCGGCGAATTCGTGAGAAAGAGTTGCTAATTTGGTTGAGCAAATGGCAAACAATCCGTCGAAATTTGGGCTAAAATAAGCCGCGATTAGGAAATAAAATTTCCGGATTACCCAATTTCCTGATCCTTCTTCTTTCCAATTTATTTAATAACTAATCACTGTTAGAGATTTAATGAGCGACACAAACACGGTATTTACACGCCTAAGCCAAACCCTCAACCAGATCGTTGTCGGTCAATCAACACTGGTGCAGCAGTTGCTAGTAGCAATGCTTGCCGGAGGTCATGTAATTTTAGAAGGGGTGCCAGGAACCGGCAAAACGCTTTTAGCTCAAGTCCTTGCCAGATTGGTGCAAGCAGATTTCCGGCGAATTCAGCTAACGCCAGATATTTTGCCGGCAGATATTTTAGGGACAAATATTTTTGATCTCAACACCCGAAATTTTACTTTAAAAAAAGGGCCGGTTTTCACTCAAGTATTATTGGCTGATGAAATTAACCGAACACCCCCAAAAACCCAAGCAGCACTCTTAGAAGCAATGGAGGAACAGCAGGTCACTTTGGATGGGGAAAGTATGCCGTTACCGGAGCTATTTTGGGTGATGGCCACGCAAAATTCTTTAGAATTTGAAGGGACTTATCCCCTGCCAGAAGCGCAGTTAGATCGGTTTTTATTTAAGCTGATTGTCGGTTATCCAGAGGCGGCAGCAGAAAAGCAAATGTTGCTCAATTCTCAAGCCGGTTCGCCGTCGAGACGTTTTGATTTAGGACGTTTAAAACCTTTGGCAACGGTGGAACAAGTTTTGCAAGCGCGTCAAGCAGTGAGAGCGATTAAAGTTGCAGATAATGTGATGGATTATCTATTAAATTTGGTACAGCGTTCGCGACAGCATCCTGATTTAGCGTTGGGTGCATCTCCCCGTTCTGCTGTGGCTTGGTTACAGGCAAGTAAAGCTCATGCTTGGCTAAATGATCGCGATTTTGTAACTCCAGATAATATTAAGGCAATTGCTGCACCTTTGTTGCGTCACCGGCTGATTTTAAAGCCTGAAGCGCAGTTAGATGGGTTGCAGGTTGATGCGGTTGTCAGCACCCTGTTAAATCAGGTGCCGGTGCCTAGATGAGTGCTTTTTTAGTCCTGAGTGCTGAGTTCTGAGTTCTGAGTTGGGAGTGAGAAGTGGGAGTAGGGAGTGAGAAGTGGGAGTTGGAAGTAGAGAGTTTTGAGTGAGAAGTGGGAGTAGGGAGTGAGAAGTGGGAGTAGGGAGTTCTGATTTTCTGTTTTGATTTGGGATGGAAAGCGAAAATAAGATAGTCTTTTGAGGAAGATTTGCGAATGAGTAAAATAGAACGATTTGAGGATTTGATTGCTTGGCAAAAAGCGAGAGTGCTAACTCGAATGATTTATCAAATCACTCAACAAGGTGCCTTCGCTAAAGATTTTGGACTTTCGGGACAAATACAACGAGCGGCTGTTTCGATTATGTCTAATATTGCTGAGGGTTTTGAACGTAGTTCTTTAGGAGAGTTTCATCAGTTTCTTTCCATCGCAAAAGCTTCTTGCGCTGAACTGCGTTCTCAACTCTACGTGGCTTTTGATGCCGGCTATCTTACCCAAGATGAGTTTGACCAATTCTTTACCTTGGCAAGGGAAGTTTCTCTAATCGTTGGTGGTCTTCGAGCTTCGGTTGAAAAGCAAAGAAAACAATCGCAGATTAAAAATAGCTCGGAACGCCAAACTCCCAACTCAAAGTTTCAAACTAGGAGTTAAACCCTGACTCCCTACTCCCACTTCTCACTCAAAAGTAAAACTCTCAACTTTTTACTTAAACTTTACTTCCAACTGAAAACAGAAACTCTCTACTTTTAACTCCCTACTCAGCACTCAGGACTCAGCACTCAGCACTTAAAAAATGATTCCTTCTCAAAGAGTTTATTTACTGTTACTTCTAGGCATTGTAATCGCACCGGCACTCGCCATAGCCTTTAACAATCAGGTCAGCATCATCAGCACTTTGCTATATGATGCCGGCATCTTGTTATTGATGTTTTTAGATAACTTACGGCTGAAAAGTCACCGTGTAGAAATCACGCGCACTCCCCTCGGACGCCTCTCGATTGGGCGGGATAATCCAGTTATTCTGTCAGTACAATCAGGTAAGCAGCCGGCAAATATTCAAATTCGTGACGGCTACCCCGTTGAGTTTGAAGTTTCGATGCCGGCACTACAGGCTTCCTTGCCGGCAAACACCACTCAAGAACTCACTTACACCGTTAAGCCGGCGCATCGAGGTGAGTATCCGTGGGGAGACATTCAAGTGCGTCAGTTGGGTGCTTGGGGTTTGGCTTGGCATAATTGGAAAATTCCAGCAACTCAAAAGGTGGCTGTTTATCCGGATTTGTTGGCATTGCGGGCACTTTCCATTCGCCTGACACTGCTATCAACCGGCAATATGCAGCAAGCGCGTAAATTTGGCATGGGGACAGAATTTGCAGAATTGCGGGAATACAGCAGTGGCGACGATCCCCGCATGATCGATTGGAAAGCCTCTGCACGCCGGTTTAGCGTACCCAGCCGGATGCCTCTGCAAGTCAGGGTTTTAGAGCCAGAACATGAGCAAACCTTGATGATTTTACTGGATCGGGGACGCCTGATGACGGCACAGGTGCAAGGATTGAAGCGGTTTGATTGGGGTTTGAATGCGACGCTGGCGCTGGCTTTGGCTGGGTTAAATCGGGGTGATCGGGTGGGGGTTGGCGTGTTTGATCGCGAAGTAACCACCTGGATTCCTCCAGAACGGGGTCAGCATCATCTCAGCCGGCTGATTGAGAGACTCACACCGATTCAGCCGGTGTTATTAGAACCCGATTATATAGGTGCGGTAACAAATCTCGTGAAGCAGCAAACTCGGCGAGCACTGGTGGTGTTAATTACAGATATTGTTGATGTGACTGCCTCAGCCGAACTTCTTGCCGGTTTGGCACGCCTAACGCCGCGCTATTTGCCATTTTGTGTGACTCTGCGCGATCCTCAAGTTGACTTTCTCGCCCACACTTTCACCGAGGATGTGTCTGCAACTTATGCACGTGCGGTTGCTTTAGATTTACTCTCTCAGCGACAAGTTGCGTTTGCGAATTTAAAGCAGAAAGGCGTGCTGGTTTTAGATGCGCCGGCTCATCAGATTAGCGATCAATTAGTCGAACGTTATTTACAATTAAAGGCGAGAAATCAACTTTAATATTCCAAGAGTAATGACTGACTATTTTAGCGTAAGTTATCATTTATCATCCAAAATGCTTAACAAAAAATGATTTTTATTAGGGAGTGTTAAGCAGAAGTCTAAGGATAGCTTGTTAATAACTAATTAGTAAATGATTGGCTTGCAGGCTTGCGGCTACAATACTTGATCAATAAGGCAAACAAACCTATTCCGACAATGTATTTAAGTGGATCGGGAATTATTGGATTGGGTGAGAAAAACCCTTCAATGATGCCGGCAATGATCAGCATGGGCACAACACCGAATACTAACTGCGCTGCCTGAGACCCATAAAACTTTAAAGCATCGGCGCGGCGGTATTTACCGGGGAAAACAATCGCTCTGCCAATCATAAGACCGGCACCTCCTGCAAGAAAGATTGCCGGCAATTCTAGGGAACCATGAGGAAATACAAACGCCCAAAAAGGATACGCTAAATTATTTTGACCAACCAGAGTGGCGAGTGCGCCGATGCTAAGTCCGTTGTAGGCGAGAATAAAAACTGTTAATAACCCGGCAGTAATGCCACCGGCAACGGCTGTAAATGATACTTTTAAGTTGTTAACCATAATTCCACTGGATGCCAAAGGTTCAACGCCAACTATTGAACCCATCCATAACTCATGCCGATCTCGTACCTTTTCAATTAACTCTTCCGGCACTATCAGCGACAGGAACAAGGGATCTTGCCATGCAAACCACCAAGCAATTAAAATGCCGGCCATAAAGATAGCCGTGGCAATGGCAATATAAGCCCAATTCTGTTGGATGGCTGCCGGTAAACCCCAACGATAAAATTCCACCACCGCTTGCCATTCCTGCCGGCGCGAACCTTGATAAATTTGGTTATAGCTGCGGGAAGTCAAAATTTGCAAGTCTCGCACCAAACTTTCTCCCACTTGGTGGGTTCGCGCCCGCGCTAAATCCGCAGAGACAGAACGATACAAACTAGCCATTTGCCGGATTTCATCTGCGTTTAAAGATTTCAAACCTTTTTGTTCAATTTGCATTAAAAGTGCATCCAACTGCTTCCAGTTCGGTTCTCGTCTCGCAATCCAGCGCTGAATATTCATAAAGTTTTCTTAAAGGTTTGCCGGTGACTATGCCTAGGGTAGCTTAAGATAGCGTCAAGCAAGCACGTCCTCATCAACGAGAGGATTTTACTTATGTCTAAAAATCTTAGTCCCCAAAGTCCAATCCAACCGCTGAGTATCGGTAACGTGGTGAGTGCGGGAGTGCGAATCTACCGCTCTCATCTTAAGTCCTATTTGGGATTAGCTCTCCAAGGGTCTTTGTGGGTGATGCTTCCCTTGGTGCTGCTCGCTCTTGTGAGTGTATTTCCTGCTTATTTTCAAGCTAACCCTTTAGCTACGTTAGTTCTTGTTGCAATTGGGTTAGTGCTTCTAATTTATGGCCTTGCAAAATATTATGCTTTTTCTGCTCTCATCTCGCGTTTAGCTTTTGGAGAATTGGTTAACCAACCAGAAAGCGTGACAACAGCCAAAAGTAAAATTAATTCGCGTCTTGGATCTTTTTTATCGTTAAACATTCAAATTGGATTACTGTTGTCTTTGGTATACCTTGGCTTAGCCATTACTGCAGGAATTGTTATTGGTATTGTTGCGTCAATCCTGGGATCGGTAATCGGTAGAATTGGCATTGCTTTAGTTGTTTTCCTAATGGTATTCATAATCCTATTCGGATTGACCTGGTTTTTCGCTCGATGGCTGATTGCTGAAGTTCCACTGGCCGTTGAGGAAGGAACTAATACCCGCCAGAGTATTGACAGAAGTTGGGAATTAAGTAAAAATTCAGCTTTTAGAATTCAAGGTATTGTGCTGATTGGTTTTTTAGTAACCGTTCCTCTTGTTTTGGTTACTAATTATTTACCCTTGCTCTTTCTCGTAGGAGTTGAGCCAAATTCTCCCCGCTATTGGATTGTGTATTTCATTTCTTTAATTACGGGTTTATTAGGAAGTGCTTTGGTATTGCCGTTCTGGCAAGCCATCAAAGCTGTTTTATATTATGATCTTCGTAGCCGGCGAGAAGGTTTAGGTTTAAAACTGCGGGATCGGGAAGTTTAATAATCTGTACTAGATGCCATGCGTTTTTTTAATCGGGTCACACTTCAGACACCAGAAAGTGTAGAACTGGAATTCACACTAGCCGGCATTGGGAATCGAGCTTTGGCGCTGCTAATAGACTATTTAGTCTGGGGGTTAATTCTATTTTTGTTTGTGAGTGTCTGGTTTATCTTTGGAGTTCAGCTAATTGATTTGTTGGACACACTGATCGATAGCAACAATCTGGAACTGTGGCTAATCTCGATTTGGATTCTGATTACATTCTTTATCTATGTGGGGTATTTTGTTTTCTTTGAAACCTTATGGCAAGGGCAAACACCCGGTAAACGCTTTGCTGGGATTCGCGTAATTCGGGACGATGGGCGCACAGTTGGATTGCAACAAGCGACGTTGCGGGCGCTGCTGCGGCCTGTTGATGATACTTTGTTTATCGGAGCAGTTTTGATTATGCTGACTCGCCGGGAGAAACGCTTAGGAGATATGGCAGCCGGCACGGTGGTGATTCAAGCAGATCGAGCAGTTGCACCGGCACGCTTTCCCATATCTGAGCCGGCACAACAGCTAGCAGAACAGTTGCCATATTTGGCCAATTTACCCGCCTTGCTACCAGACGACTTTGCCGTTATTCGAGAGTATTTGCAGCGGCGTAGCGCGATGGAACCCAAAGCCAAATCTGAATTAAGCCGGCAGCTAGCCAGTCAGGTTAAAAATGTAATTGCCTTAGAAGAATTGCCAGAAAAAGTCAGCGCTGACGTGTTTCTAGAAGCTGTGTATCTGGCTTATCAATCGAATAGAGCTTAGGGAAAGAATGAGGGGAGAAATACATCATCACCCTCATCTATTCATTGCTCAGAAATACTAAGCATTGGGCAAGGCTTCGCCAACCTAAAGGTATGGGCACTGGGCACTGAAAAACACTCAGCACTCAGCACTTAGATTCTAATCACCGGCCACCCGTTAAGAAACTCTTACTCAGGCGTTTAATCGCACGATCTGCTATATCAGAGTAACGCAAGTCTCCGCACAACACTCTACCTAGCGTCTGGGTGGCTGCAGGGCGCTTGACACCGACTTTGTAAGCAACACCGGGGAATTGGAAGAAGACGCCCGATAAGCGCTGCGCCCAAACCATATCACTGCCCCATTCTTCATTGATCGTCTGGGTGTATTTTTCCAAAGCATCACCGGCACCAGAAAGTGCCCGATCAATTGCTTCTGAGGCTTTTAAACCACTAAACATTGAGGGGCGAATTCCTTCTGCCGTAAACGGATCAACCACACAAGCTGCTTCGCCGGCTAAAACTGCATTTTGGGTATGAAGCTTTTGGTTGCCATCCCACAAAGAAAGTGGGTGGGTGTATTGCTTGCTGGTGCCGGCATTCAAACCCAACCCAGCCGCATATTCAGCTAAAACGCTGTTGAAATCTTTCGGATCACCGCCTCGGAAAGTGCTAATCCCGATGGAATAGCCCTCTGCTTTGGGGAAGTTCCAAATAAAGCCATTTTTCTGCAAGCCAAATTCAAAATTGACCAGGGGATTGCTTGCTGCTTGCGCTGAGTCAATTTCCATTGCGCCGGCTAACCGCTTTTTCGGTTCCTTAAAGCGCAACCACTTGGCCATTGGCCCTTTAGCTCCATCCGCCGCAATCAAATAACGACCTTCAACCGGCCCATTTGCCGTATTTACTTGCCAATGGTCATTTTTGAACTCAATGCCGGTGACTTCCGTATTGTCTCGCAGTTCCGCTCCCTGGCTTTGCGCTTGCTGGATCAGGAAGTGGTCAAATACATCCCGCCGCACCATCCAAATTGGCTCTTTGACTTGCAGATCCACTTCAACTGGATCTTCCATCTTCCAAGTGCAACGCACCCGGTTAACTTTTAGAGAAATCGCTGGGGAAAAATCAAAATCGAACCACTCAGCGATCGCGGGAGACACCCCACCGCTACAGGGTTTATATCGTGGCAGAGATTCTTTTTCCAGCACAAGAACAGAGCGTCCCCGCTTGGCCAAGTGATACGCAGCAGTTCCACCGGCAGGGCCGGCACCGACAATGATGCAATCAAACATCTTTAGGTAATTGTTAATTGTTAATTACTAATCGCCAGCTCTCAGGTGTAAGTTACCGGATAAAATCTTCCTCAACTTCACACATTTGAGCGCTGCGCCTTAATTTTAGACCGTCGTGATATCTTTTTCTTTTTCCGCTAGCAATTCCTCAACCCTCGCGATGTACTTATCCGTCAGCTTTTGAATTTTATCCTGCAAATCCCGCGACTCATCTTCTGTAATGTCTCCATTCTTCTCCTGCTTGCGAGTAGAATCGACGCCATCACGCCGGATATTGCGAATCGACACTTTCCCCTCTTCCGCATATTTTGCAGCAATCTTAACCAATTCCTTGCGGCGATCACTGGTCAGAGGCGGAATGTTCAATCGAATCACTGAGCCATCGTTATTAGGCGTTAAACCGACATCTGACAGAGAAATTGCCTTCTCAATCGTGTTCAAGCTACCGCGATCATAGGGTTGAATCGTGATTGTGCTTGAATCTGGTGTGCTGATATTCGCCAATGATTTGAGCGAGGTTGGCGTGCCGTAATACTCTACCGTCACCCGATCAAGCAGCGACGCATTCGCGCGACCTGTGCGAATCGTATTAAACGAGCGTTGAGTTGACTCAACGGCCTTTTGCATATGGCTTTCAACGTCAGCTAACTTCACAAGAACCTCCCACAATTGTTCCGACAGATTCACCCATAACTGCTCGGCGGATATTACCTCCGACCGAAATATCAAAGACCATGATAGGAATGCTGTTTTCTTTACACAACGCGATGGCTGTACTGTCCATCACCCGCAGATCATGGGTCAAAACGTGGCTATACGTCAAGCTTTGAAACCGGCGAGCGCCCGGATTGAGATGAGGATCGGAATCATAAATCCCGTCTACCTTGGTCGCCTTAAAAATTACATTCGCATCAATTTCAGCAGCGCGTAAAGCGGCTGTTGTATCCGTGGTAAAGAAAGGATTTCCAGAGCCGGCACCAAAAATCACAGTCCGTCCCTTTTCTAAATGGCGAATCGCACGCCGCCGAATGTATGGCTCTGCCACTTCCTGCATCGCGATAGCTGTTTGCACTCGCGTTGGCACCCCTATTTTTTCTAGGGCATCTTGTAAAGTCATGGCATTCATGACGGTGGCAATCATGCCAATGTAGTCCGCTGTGGCCCGATCCATCCCCGCAGAAGCCCCTTTGACTCCCCGAAAGATATTACCGCCACCAACTACAATGGCCATTTGGACGCCACTAGCCACCACATCGGCCACCTGTTGAGCGATTTCATGAACCACTACTGGATCGATGCCATAGCCCAGGTCGCCCATTAGGGCTTCACCGCTCAGCTTCAGCAGAATCCGCCGATAAACTATCCCCATGCTGCGACTATGTTATTAACGTCAAATTCCTCCACCTTAAGATAGCAGTAGAGGGGCATTTTGCAACGTTTCTACTCAAAATCCCAAAGAAAAAATAGGGGCTAGAGGAGAAATCTCTCTAATCCTCAATGCCCCATGCCCCATTCCTCTAATTACTGTCTCCACTTTACAGAGCAACCAATGGCTTCGGTGAAGGCAACACTCACCGGCTCTCCCTGAAGCAATTGTGTCAGTGCGTTCCGTAAATAAGGCACCCCCACTGCTTCTGGGTCATTGGCATTATCATCAATTTGTCCCCGGTAACGCACGAGGCCGTTTGTGTCTAACAAAAATACCTCTGGGGTTTTCTGTGCTCCAAAGCAGTGAGCCACATCTTGCGTGACATCCCGAATATAGGGAAAATTCAGTTGATTGCTGGCTGCGAAAGTTTTCATGTTCTCAAAGCTATCTTCGGGATACTGGATCGCGTCATTGGCGTTAATCCCGATTAAAGTAAAGCCTTGAGCTTGAAAATCCGCTTGAATTTGTTTGAGCCGGCCAAGATACAGGCGCACATAAGGGCAGTGATTGCACATGAATATGACGCCTACAGCCCGAAAACTTTCAAGATATCGGGCTAAATGATGTACTGTATCGTCAATTCCAGGCAGTTCAAAATCGGGAGCGTAGCTGCCAATCGGAGTATCTGTCATTTCCATGAGAACTCACATTCCATAGCGCGTAAATCACAATAACTCATGTCACTGTCATCGGCCATCGTCGGTTTTACGCAATTGACCGATGACAAATGACAAGCTACCAGCCTTGAGCCATCGCTTGGTATCCAATAAGTTTATAGACCAGTTTGGCTGCGGTAAATTCCGAAACCACCGAATCGGTAACCGGCGCTAATTCCATCACGTCACAGCCAATCACTTCGTGAGACTCGCACACTCGCCGCAAAAAGGTTGTCAGGCTGTACCAATTTAACCCGCCCGGTTCAGGGGTGCCAACGCCTGGGATTAAGGTGGGATCAAGTCCGTCAAGATCAATGGTGAAAAACACCCGTTTCGTTGAGATGCTGGCAATCGCGCGTTCCATCCAATCGGGTTGGCTGACAATATCGCGTGCTCGGAACACCGGCAGCTGTTTTTCTTTGATCAAATCGGCTTCTTCTTTACAAATGCTGCGAATGCCGATTTGTACTGTCGGCAAACCCATGTCTACGATCCGACGCATTACACAGGCGTGGTTGTGAATCGAGCCGTGGTATTCATGGCGTAAATCCCCGTGAGCGTCGATTTGAATGACGGTAAACGGTTCATCTGGATAAGCCATCCGATAAGCTTCTACAACGCCGGTGGTGATGCTATGTTCGCCACCCAAGGCAATGACAAATTTACCTTCTTGAATCAGATGGTAAATGGTCTTACTGGTAACTTCTAACATCTCCTCAGAGGAAACGGATTGGCCATTGCGGGTATCTGCGATTGCGGAATGAGTAAAAATTCCTACTTCATAGCAGATTTCCCGATCTAATTCCTCGTCGTAGCATTCAAGCTGATCCGAGGCATTTAGAAGGTGAGCCGGCCCGTTTTCGCAACCTCGCCGATAGGTGGTTGTTGCTTCGTAGGGAATGGGCAAAATGACAACGCGGGACTCATCGTAGGCAACCTCGATCTCAGACCCAAGAAATGGCTGCAAAGCAGCAGGAGTTTGAACCGGCATGGCAGAAGTAATAAAAAGCGAGTTGCAACATTTTGATCCTTACATACTGTGCTGCGGTTGGCACACCCTCCTGATACCCCCAATACCCATGTGCGGTTGCCTAATCGCAATCAAAGGGGTGGGGCGGCTAATGGCATTCTTTTGGAATTTATTACAAAATCTTAAGAAGACGCCCGCTGACGATTGGCCATTAGCTTTTAGATAATTTTTCTCCCATGACTTTCTCTGCTGCAACCCCATCCACTCCTGCTGCCGGCACGACAGTAACCAATTACACCTGGACTTGGCGAGGCTTTCCCATCTGTTACCAAACCCAAGGCGAAGCCGGGCCGATTGTTGTGCTTATACATGGTTTTGGCGCTTCTTGTGGTCACTGGCGCAAAAACCTGCCGGTGTTGGCTGCCAATTGCCGTGTCTACGCCTTAGATTTAATTGGCTTTGGTGGTTCAGCTAAACCTACTCCAGGCGTTGATATTTCCTACACCTTTGAAACGTGGGGACAGCAAATTGCAGATTTCTGCCGCGAAGTTGCCGGCACTCCCGCTTTTTTAGTCGGCAATTCCATCGGCTGTATTGCCGCAATGCAAGCGGCTGTGGCTCATCCCGATATTGCCTTGGGGGTGGCGCTTTTAAACTGTTCCTTGCGGCTGCTGCATGATCGCAAACGCGCCCAACTTCCCTGGTATCGCAGCTTGGGCGCACCGATTGCACAAAAAATTCTAGCGATCAACTGGATAAGTCAACTATTTTTTAACCGGCTTGCCACACCGGCAACGGTGCGAAAGATTCTTTTACAAGCCTACAAGCGCCCTGAAGCCGTGACGGACGAACTCATTGAGATGCTCCTCGTGCCGGCCCGCGATCCGGGTGCGGTGGGCGTATTTGTGGCGTTTACCGCCTATTCTCAAGGGCCGTTGCCAGAGGATTTGCTGCCTCAGTTACCTTGTCCGGCGCTGATGTTATGGGGAACCGCAGATCCGTGGGAGCCGGTGGCGTTGGGGCGAGAGTTGGCCCAGTTTTCCACTGTCCAGAAGTTCATTCCCTTGGAGGGAGTGGGCCACTGTCCCCAGGATGAAGCACCAGAGCTGGTTAATCCTATTTTGCAGCAGTGGATTTTGGAGCAGTCAGAGTTGCTAGATGCGCGTAATTCAGGTCACTTTTGATTGATTAACCACTCTACTAACTAAAAAGATTTCGGAAGCCAGCTATCAATCCTGACATTGATGTTTCAGGATTGACGGATCGGTTCCCAAAAATTCATTTATGAAGCTTCAAATTACTTCTTATCAAGAATTCAATGAATTGAGCAAAATTAACAGATTATTTATTTAAATGTCTGTTTTTTTGTAATTTTACTTTTCATGACTAAAAAGAGCTTGTTATTAAACCCCTAAAAATTTTGCAAAATCAGAATAATTTAGCAATCTAAACTTGAAACGATTTACTTTGAAATGCAAGAATCTGCCGATTGGTAGACGGAGAGAGCCGGCAAAATAGAGTATCTTGTTGGGAACTTTATCATAGTGAGGAAAAGCAACTGTGGTTCCCTTACGCGATGTAAATCCAGTCCGCATCACCCCATACGTTACTTACGGGTTGATTATCGCCAATATCTTGGTATTTATTTATGAGATAACTTTGCCCCCGCCTGTGCTTGAGTCATTTTTCAGGACTTGGGCGGTTGTTCCTAGGGACTTAACAATGGTCTTGGAAGGAACAAGAGTGGGATCTTCCCCTTTTCCGGAATGGCTGACCTTGATTAGCTCACAATTTTTGCATGGTGGCTTTCTCCACATCGCCGGCAATATGCTATTCCTCTGGATTTTTGGCAACAACGTAGAGGAATCTTTAGGTCGTATTAAATACCTGATTTTTTACATCGGTTGCGGTGTACTTGCTGCCCTAACTCAATGGTTTTTTGCCAGTGGCTCTGACATTCCTTCCCTCGGGGCGAGTGGCGCAATTGCCGGCGTTATGGGAGCATATATTCTCAAATATCCCAAGGCTGAAATTGTCACCTTAATTCCCCTTGGTTTCTTCTTACCCGTGGCTCGCATTCCTGCTTACTTCTTTCTGGGTTTTTGGTTTGTGCAGCAAGCATTTAACGGGATTGTGGGTCTCAATGCGCCGGCAGATATCGGGATGCAAGGCGGCGGCATCGCTTATTGGGCACACGCCGGCGGCTTTGTTTTTGGAGCCATTTTAGGGCCGGTACTTGGCTTATTTAATGATTCAAAAGAGTCAAGGGTTGAACAACTTTAGATTTTAGATTTTAGATTTTGGATACGTTATCTAGAATCTAAAATCTATTATTTAAAATTCCTAACGTTATGCACTTCAGCTTGAGGGCGTTGTGGTTTGCGTCCATCTTGAGGAGACTGTGGCCCACTCATCGGCACATAATCAGCCGGCTCAGGGAACGCTGCAGTGCTGTAAACTTCCACTGTCGTATCCGCGCCGTTGATAATAGCTCCCAAAAGCTGAATTTCTTCCGATTCAGTTAATGAATCAACATACTCAGCCATTAAACCCGATTCTGTGTAAAGCGGTCGAGCCACCAACACCATGCCATCGGTGTGAGGTTCCAGCAATAGGGCATCATTGCACGCACTCAGCGCCGGCGTATCTATAATGACAAAATCAAACCGGCCCCGAACATCTTTGAGCAAGCGGTGCAACTCACTGGATTCTAAAATCGCACTCGGTTGCCGAACCGGCCCTGGTGACGGCACTACATAAAGGTTTTCTACTTCCGGAACCAAGCGAATGCAGCTATTTGGCTGGCCATAGTAGCGCAGAGGCTCAATCGAATTTTCAGGATCGGTAGCCACCTTCAAACATTGTGCCTGAGAAGGCGAACGCAAATCCGCCTCAATCAGCAGTGTGCGTTTGCCGGCTCTTGCTGAAGCAATTGCCAAATTATAAGCACAAAACGTCTTACCTTCCTTTCTGCCAACACTGGTTAGCAACAACACCTTCACAGGTTTCTCACTAACGCGGCGCAGATTCGTCCGCAACCGCTCGTAAAATTCCAGATAAGGAGAATCCAACTCCACCATCACCGGCATCTCGTGATGATCCAAGTCAAAAACCATCACTGCCGGTAAAATTCCCAAAAGCGGCACATCCCGTTCCTGCAAAGATCCGCGCACCTCTTCCATCGTGTAAAACTTGCCATCTAGCATAGACAGCAAAAAGATCAGCACGCCACCGCTGAAAATTCCCACCACAGCGCCGGCTGCCAGCGTCATCACAATCCCCATTCCCGGTTTATTGTGGCGAACCACCTTGATCCCTTGCGGCGCAATACTCAAACTGCTCACCGTTTCCGCCCCTGCGGTTCGCGTATCGGCTAACAGCGTTTGCATCTGATCGTAAAGCGCCTTTTGAATCGCTACCTGCTGCTGCCGGCGATCACGTTCTAGCTGCTTATTCGGAATACTCGCGTATTCATTCCTGAGTTCCTGTTCTGTACGAACTGACGCCTCCAATTGCTGTTGCAGCCGCTCTCGCTCGGTTTGCAAACCCATTAGTGACCCTGCCACCTGCTGCCGCGCCGGATCTAAACTGCTGTTTTGCCGGATTTCCGAACCGCTCATCAGGGGTGCCGCCGCTCCATTTCCGCCGATCACTTCAGCCGAGCGCTGGCTTAACAACTCCTCATAAGCTTGTAGCTTGCGGCGCAACTCCACCATCCTGGGGTGATCGTCGCGCAAATCTCGCTTCAAAATTTCCATTTCCGACTCAGTAGTGTGCATTTGCACGTGCAGGTTCGCCAGAATCGGATCGGCACTCAGCGCTTGAGAGACATAAGCCTGATCCGGCGTTAATCCCAGCCGGCTAGACAAGCTACGAATTTGCGCGTCAGTTCCCTCTATTGCAAGTCGTAGTTGCCGTTGCTGTTCTTGAGAAGTCGCAATCGCACTTGGCAAAGCCCCAATCCGGGCCACCGATAGCGCCGCCCCTTCAATGCGATCAAACTGTTCGAGTTCTTGTTCAGCCGCCTTCAGCGTCTCTGTTACCGGCACCAACCGTTTTTGAATTTCTTGAACAGTGACATCCACGCGGGTTGAGTTGACCTTGTTGCTATACTCAACCATTGCCTTCATCAGCGCAGCCACCATTGCTTTTGCTTTATCTTGATCAGGCCCGATGTACTGAATTTGAATAAACGGCGGTGCCCCTTCCTTCGGCAGCCAAATTTTGGCATTTTTTTGAATATTATTCGGAGGTTCCTTCATCTGAGCTGACACTGATTGGATCACCTCAGGAGATAACAGAAACCCCTCCGTAATTGTCGAGCCTTGCTCTTGAATTTGAGGGGTTGTTTTTGCAAAAGTCACCAGAGGCCGGTTAGAAGTCAGCAATCCTTCAGCGAGATAGATAGGAGCCGGCTCGGGCTGGATCGCCACGACCCCTGAAGCGCCGCACACCGCAACAAAAGCAGCCACTCCAAACCATTTGTATTTGCCTACGGCAATCAGATAACGCTTAACAATTGGTGGGGTCATAGCAGCCGGCTCCGGAAGATTTTAGATTTTAAATTTTGGATTTTAAATCGCTGATTTATTCAAACGTAAACCATTAATTAAATTATGACGCGAATGAGTATTTAACTTACCAATTTTTCCTTTAATTCCCGATTTCTTGATCTATCTCCCCCTCCCCCACTCTTCTACTCTCCCACTCTTCCCTCTCCCACTCAGGACTCAGCACTCAGGACTCAGAACTCATCGCCGGCTTCCCGGAGGGGCAAATATATTTCCAGCGCTATTTTGTAAAGAATCAAAAAATAGGAGAAAACCGAGAATATCGCGGAAAGGCTGAGTAAACGTATTGAGGGCGTAGGTAATTCGAGAAACAAAATTCCGACCAATAACAATTACATCATTATCTTGTAGGAGAGGATTTTGAGCCGGCTCGCCTCGAAGTGCCTCTTTGCCGTCAATTTCCAGGGTGACTGCTCTGCCTTGTTCTGGATCAAACCGAATCAGGGCGATTTTTCGCAGGTTGGCGGTGTCTAGAGGAACGTTGTTCAAGGCATCGACAAAGGTACTGCCACTGGGAAGCGTAACTGTACCCGCCGCACCACTAGCGTAACTTAAAACTCGAACGTTGATTGTGGGTTTGGCCAGAGTCGAGCGGCTAACGAGCTGCCGGTCATAGGCCCGATCTTGGCCCGGTTCCAGTCTGGGGACGATCACTGCATCGCCGGTTGCCAAGCGCAAATCGGGTAAAGCGGCTGAAGTTTGCAGGGGGGTAAAAAGGTCGAGGGTTTCCTCGCTGAAGCGCCCATCGCCGAGTGCCCGACGCACCCGCACCACCCGCAAGTCTGCATTTTGGGTAATGCCACCGGCGGTGAGTAAAGCGTCTGAAACCCGCGTTGCGCCGGCTTGTAGCGGGTAAAAACCGGGCTTTGCGATTTCGCCGGTGATGGTGACTTGAACGGGTGCCTGGGATGCTAATGTCGAATTGGCAACTAACTCGCTGACCTGATCGCTATCTGAGCTGATAGCCCGTTTGGGCACAATAATCGCATCGCCTTCTGCCAGAGGAAATGCCGGCAGAACGCCCCCTTGCAAAGCGCTGAGCAGGTCAATATTTTGCTCAATTACAGAACCATTTCCTAGGGCACGGCGCACCCGCACCTGTGCTAAATCTGAGGCGGCTGTAGCCCCACCGGCAGCCAGCAACGCGTCATACACGCGCGAGAATCCGGGCTGCAGGGCATACAAACCGGGTCGCCCCACTTCTCCGGTAACGCTGACGGCAACGGGTGTTTTAGCCGCCAAATTCGAGTTAGCGAGCGCCGCAGTGTCGTAATCCTGAGCTTGAGGAATTGTCTGTTTTGGCACGACGATTGCATCGCCGTCTTCTATCCGAATACTGGGGGGGGTGCTGCCGGTTTGCAAAGGCGTGAGCAAATCAATATTTTGCTCAACGACGGAACCGTTGGGTAAGGTTCGGCGCACCCGCACAAAGCGCAAATCTGCGGCGGAGGTAGTGCCGCCGGCTAGAAGGATCGCAGAAGATACCCTCGGTAAAATATTGGGTGGAATGACATAAAAACCCGGTTGGGCAACTTCACCAACGACTGTTACATCCACCGGACGCGGCACCACTAATGCCAGGGAAATCACCGGATCGACCACATACTGATTGAGCCGCCCGCGAATTTCTGCCTGGGCTTCTGCTAAGGTTAACCCGTCTAAAAATACGCTTCCTATTAAGGGCATGACAATGTTCCCTTCCGGGTTAATCGCGCCCCCAAAATTTAGGTCGGGAAAACGCTGCACTTGAATTTGAATTTGATCCCCCGGCCCTAAGCGATAGTTAGTATAGTCCTCTGCTCGACCGGCATCAAAGGTTGATCCTGGTAAAGGCGCGTTCTGGATCGGTTGGAGTGGTGGCTGCCGGGGAATTTCCAGGGGCGGTGGCGCTGGTTGGGGGTAGCTGGGAATCGGTGTTGGGGAAGCCGGAATATTCGGCCCGATTTGAGCCTGGATGCTGGCGGGGTAAGCTTGAGATGGGGCGATCCAAACAAGGCCGGTAAATAATAGAGTTGTGGTGCCGGCATATAGTCCGGCAAGGGAAAACGCGGTTAACTTCTGAGTGGAAACAGCGGACGGTTTCAACATAAATAGATGCAGACAATTAAAAGTTTATTTTTAGCTGAAATTATTAATAATTTATTTTTAATTTTGAGTCTATTTTGTACCAGATTCGTGTTAATTTTTCGACTTTTTAGAGAAGCCGTGAGCGTCAATCCACTTCACAAAACCCGACATCGCAAAGGAATTCAAGGCGCTAGGTTTAGGCATTTTACGGTTTATTATGCCCATTTTTTATAAATTCTCTAAAGGGCCGGCCATCAATGCCGCTTGAACCGTTTTACCTAAAGATTCAGCCAACTGTCGGGATCGCTCAATATTGCCAAAAGGTTCGATAGAAATCTGAATGCTCACTGCCACCCAAGGAACGCGCCGGTTCGATAACTGCGCCCTACGATCTGCCCAAAACCAATGACTCGGTGCCGGATGGCCACCGTTAGGCCAAGCGTACCATTGCAAGACTGCATAAGTTTGCCGCTCGTTCCTCGCTCGCAAAAAACGGGCTTGGACGGTTGCAACCTGTTGTGCTGTAAATTTAGCCTCCCCACGGCTGTCGGCATCGTGGGGAACTGCAACGGTAAACTGCATCTGACTATAAGAATCTAAGATCCAGCGCTGCAACCCGCTGACGTCTGTCCACTCAACTTGCGGCTGATCACTTGGATCAGATTGAGGTAGTAACAGAATCAATGCTTTAGTCTGGGGAGCGTGCTGAACTTCCAGCAGTAACCAATTGCGACCGCCAATTAAGACAGTATCTTGCTGTAGTGTCTGCCAACCGGCAATGGTTAAACCTGTTTTCCGCAACCCTTTTAGCTGTTCAAGAGTGGGGACTGGAGGGGGACTTGCCCAGCGCCAGTTTCCTGCAAAATAGCCAGGAACTGCCCCTATGCCGATCAGTCCTAGTAGGAATCCCAGCAAGATAATTTTAGACAGTGGATATCGATGCAGTAGTTTAGACAGGGGCATAGCTAGAATTTTAATTTTCACTTGACTGTAATCTGTCAGCTCTTTGCTAACAGCTAACGGTGGAGAACTGAACCCTAACAAAATGCCCACTGGTTAAGGTGATTCTGAGGATCAATCGGAATCTATATAAAAATTCTCTTTAAATTTTTCAATTCCATTGAGCAAGACCATTAACAGTGCTAGCATACCGGCAGAATAAAGATCGCCGCCCCATCCTTCGTGCAGCCAATCAAATGCCTGTTCTTGGCCGGTTCCATAAAATAAGGTAAGCAGGGTGTTGCGAAGAATATTGGCAGTGACGCTAACCACCACAGTTAGCCACAAAAATACGAGGGTCGTTCCACGGGATCGATAAGTGTCAGTCCAGTAAAGCAGCATTAAGCTGACATAAAGACTGGTGAACAACATTTTAAGACCGGCACAGTGGGGAGCGACTTCAACAATGCGTCCTCCTACAAATAGATTAATGTTCTGCACCGTAACATTCAGCCCAAATTGCGTCAAGATAAAGCCTGCGGTGCCGGCGATGAAGCTTTGTAGGGGCAAGGTATAAGGAGCAATTAAATAGGGAATTTCTGTGGGAGTGGCTAGCAAGACTAACAACAAGGGGAAGGCTTGCAGCCGGATGCCTTCCTTGCCTTTGATCCACAGACAAACGCCGGCAAGAACCGTTGGAAAAGACAAATTAACCAGATCCGGAAGCCCGCTGAGATAGAGGACACCCCCCAATCCCAGCAAGAAGCCACCCAAAGGATGGGTGTGATCGCTTAGTTTGACCCATCGCTCTCGGTTGATCCAGCTGATGTAAGCGGCAAAGGGCAACCCGATCAACCCGTGGCTGAAATATTCGTGTTCGAGGCTAATTTTAATGATTTTCAGCCAGCCAGAGTACCAGTGCATCAGCAAGGGTACATAGAGAATGGCCAGTAGGCTGAAGATCAGCCCGGTGAACAGGTATCGCTCAACAGCATCGGGAATTTTGCGCTCAATATGCATGATGTCAACTCAGGGAATTTTGGCTTGTCTTGTCCATTGCCAACAACTAAGGACAAAAGACAAGGGACTCTTGAACCCTCTAAAATCAGCGAAGGGCTGCAGGTTGGCGACTGGTGAAAGATTGAATACCGGCAGCGACTTGGGAAATTTGTGTCTCCTCCAGTCCGGGATACATTGGCAACGAGAGAATTTCCTGGCACAGGGCTTCTGCATGGGGAAAATCGCCGGGTTTGTAGCCCAAGTGTTGGTAAGCCGGCTGTAGGTGGCAAGGAATGGGGTAATGGATGCCGGTTTGGATGCCGACTTTGGCGAGTTCTTCTTGAAGCGCGTCGCGACTGACAGAACCGAGGGTGCGGATCGTGTAGAGATGGTAAACGTGGCCGGCACCGCTTTGGTTTTGGATAGGACTAATGCCCTCAAACTGGGAAAGTAACGCGTCATACCGCTGGGCAGCTTCGTTGCGGGCGCGGTTCCAGCCGGCTAAATAGGGCAGTTTGACCTTGAGTATAGCGGCCTGTAAGGTATCGAGCCGGCTGTTTGTCCCGACTTCGGTGTGTAAATATTTCTGCGGTGCGCCGTAGTTGCGAAGGGTTCGCATTTTTTTTGCCACGTCTGGATCGCCGGTGACAACTGCGCCGCCATCTCCAAAGGCACCCAAATTTTTACTGGGGTAGAAGCTAAACGCTGCCGCAGTGCCGATTGAGCCGGCGCGGTAGCGTTCTCGTTCCGCTAAATGAGCTTGGGCAGCATCTTCAAAAATCACTAGGTTGTAGGTGCCGGCGAAGTCTCGTAGTTGGCGCGGGGAAACCATTTGTCCGTAAAGATGGACGGGTAAGATCGCGCGTGTCTTCGGTGTGATGGCGGCTTCGGCGGCTGCCAGGTCTATCAGAGCAGTTTGCGGGTCACAATCGACTAAGATTGGCGTCGCGCCGGCACGTAGGACGCCGATTAAGGTGGCAATAAACGTGTTGGCCGGTAAGATGACTTCATCGCCGGTGTCGATGCCACAGGCTTGCAATCCTAGGGCAATGGCATCGGTTCCACAGGCAACCCCAATGCCATAAGGCACACCGCAGGCTGCTGCAAAGGCGGACTCAAATTCTGCCAGCGCCTCACCCAGAACGAAATCTCCCCGCCGCAACACAGTTTGGATCGCCTGTTCTATCTCAGCTTGAATGGGCTGGTGTTGCAGTGTGAGGTCAACAAACGGAACTTTGACAGAGGCGCTAGTCATAGGGGGAGAATCTAAAAATCAACGGTCTTGCTCATCTCAAGTAAAAGACCTGGATATTACTGTTATGCCGGATCGCCACGGTGTTCACCACATCTGAGTTATGAAGAATCTGTAAAGGTTTTCACTTTTTTTTAAAGATCAGCCCTGTTTAACCTTTGGTTAAGGCGATTCACGTTGAAGAAACTACGATTGTCAGGAAACATTTCTCGCGGCGATCAGATGAAAAGGCAAGCACTTCTGTTTTACGGTTAATGCTGCTAAGAACAAAGCGCAGATCCGCTTCAGGCATTAGACCCTGTGAATGTAACAGTTGCGTTGCCCTGGAAAAATAGCCGCACCCTAATTCTTGTAAAAATACGCAGTTGTTCCACTAGACATTGGGTAATCGGTTAAAATCCTTTCTGGTGTCTTAGAAGAGAACAGCAAATGCCTGATTTTACACGCCGGAAATTTATCATTACGAGTGCTTTGGCGGCTGGGTTTGCGTTGGCAGTTCGCCCAATTTCTGCTCAAGTGATCACGACAGATAGTGAAAGTTTGGTGGCGGGTGAGGTGATGATTCCTGTCACCGATGGTGAAATACCGGCTTATCGGGCAATGCCGGCAACGGGTGAGAATTTTCCCATTGTACTGGTGGTGCAAGAAATTTTTGGGGTGCATGAACACATTCAAGATGTTTGCCGCCGGTTTGCAAAGTTAGGATATTTAGCCATTGCGCCTGAAATGTTTGCCCGTCAAGGCGATGTTTCCCAACTTAGTGATGTTCAAGAAATTATTTCTCAAGTTGTTTCTAAGGTTCCAGATGAGCAAGCACTATCTGATTTAGATGCGGCGGTTGCTTGGGCAAAAACATCCAGCAAAGGCAATGCGGATAAACTTGCAATTACCGGCTTTTGTTGGGGGGGTCGAATGGTTTGGTTATATAGCGCTCATAATCCCAATGTTAAAGCTGGAGTGGCATGGTATGGGCGTTTAGTGGGGGAATCTAAGCCGTTAACGCCCCAGCATCCGATTGATATTGCTGCTGATTTGAAGGTGCCGGTTTTGGGGCTTTATGGCGGCAGTGATCAGGGAATTCCCAATGAATCTGTTGAGAAAATGGAGGAAGCGTTGAAAGCCGGCAACAGTGGTTCGGAAATTATTCTTTACCCGGATGCGCCCCACGCTTTCTTTGCTGACTACCGTCCTAGTTATCGCCAAGAGGCGGCTGAGGATGGCTGGCAGCGCTTACAGGCTTGGTTTAAGCAGCATGGCGTTGTTTGATTGGGTTTAATTGGGGTTGCCGGTTTAACCTCAATTCTTTCTCTTTTTTGACTTCTTAAGCGACTTCATAAACCCTTCAGCAAGCTGCTCTAAAAGAAAATAGTTATCAAAAAAGTTAGGGATAATTATCAAGCAACTATCGCTGTAGTGGCATAGCATTCGGTTCATATATGTTTAATTTAAGGCATACTTATTGAACCGAATGCTATGATCTCTGGGCTACTTTCCGAGAAAGGTTATCGGTGATTGCCGAGCATTCGATCTCGCAGATTTTTAATGCGATCTCGATACTTCGCCGCTTCCTCAAATTCCATTTTCTTCGCCGCTTCTTTCATCTGCGCTTCTAATTGGCCGATTAATTCAGGAATCTGCTCTAAAGAAAGCTCATCAGCCTGTTCGCAAGCGGTTTCCAACTGCTGGGAGTTGAGCCGGCGCGACAAATCCAAAAATGACAAAATGGCATTTCCTGATTTCTTGGCAATTGACTGCGGTGTAATTCCGTGCAGCTTATTATACGCGGTTTGAATTCCCCGCCGGCGATCCGTTTCGTCAATCGCTTTGATCATGCTGTCGGTGAGATTATCGGCATATAAAATCGCTTGTCCCTGCACATGACGCGCCGCCCGCCCGATGGTTTGAATGAGGGAACGCGCCGCCCGTAAAAATCCTTCTTTATCTGCATCCAAAATCGCCACGAGAGAAACTTCTGGCAAATCTAATCCTTCTCGCAGTAAATTGACGCCAATTAGCACGTCAAATTCACCCTCACGCAACGCTTGGAGAATCTCAATGCGCTCAATCGATTGAATTTCAGAATGCAGATACCGGACTTTAATTCCGCGCTCTTGGAGATATTCTGTCAAATCCTCCGCCATGCGCTTGGTTAAAGTTGTTACCAGCGTGCGTTCTTTCCGGTCAACTCGGTCTTTAATTTCTCCTAATAAATCATCTATTTGACCGGATGTTGGCCGCACAAAAATTTCTGGATCAATCACGCCGGTGGGCCGAATCACTTGCTCTGCTACATGACCTTCTGATTTTTCTATTTCCCAATCTCCGGGTGTAGCGGAAACAAAAATACACTGATTGACCTTTTCCCAAAATTCATCAGCTTTGAGGGGTCGATTATCGGCTGCGCTAGGAAGGCGAAATCCATGCTCAATTAACACTTTTTTACGCGCTTGGTCGCCATTATACATCGCCCGGATTTGTGGGACTGAAACGTGAGATTCATCAATCACGAGTAGCCAATCTTTCGGGAAATAATCAATTAAACATTCTGGGGGTTCACCGGCAATCCGCCCTGCTAAGTGACGAGAATAGTTTTCAACGCCATTGCAGTAACCCACTTCTCGCAACATCTCCAGATCGTAGCGGGCGCGTTGTTCTAAGCGCTGGGCTTCTAATAATTTCCCTTCTTTTTGCAATTCTTCCAGCCGTTCTTCTAGTTCCGACTCAATGGCTTGGCAAGCAATATCTAGGCGATCTTGTGGGGTAACAAAGTGACGCGCTGGGTAAATATTTAGGGCTTCTACGCTTTGCAAGATGTTGCCGGTTACGGGGTCAAGATAACGAATGGCGTCAATTTCATCGCCGAAAAACTCTACTCGAATAATTCGGTCTTCATAGGCAGGGCCAATTTCTAAAACATCGCCTTTAACCCGAAACCGCCCTCGACCTAAATCTAAATCGTTGCGCGTATATTGCACGCCGGCTAAGTCTCGCAGCAATTGACGTTGATTAACTTCATTTCCCACTTTTAAAGGGATAGAAGCTTTCAAATATTCAGAAGGGATTCCTAAGCCGTAAATGCAGCTAATTGAAGCAACGACAATCACATCCTGGCGCTCAAATAACGAACGAGTGGCTGAGTGCCTCAGCATATCAATTTCATCGTTAATTGAGGCGGTTTTTTCGATATAGGTGTCGGTGACAGGAATATAAGCTTCCGGTTGATAGTAGTCGTAGTAACTGACAAAGTATTCAACGGCATTGTTCGGGAAGAAATCCCGCAATTCGTTGCAGAGCTGGGCAGCCAGGGTTTTGTTGTGGGCGAGTACGAGGGTGGGTTTGCGGATTTGCTGAATCACTGAGGCGATCGAGAAGGTTTTGCCGGTGCCGGTGGCCCCTAGCAGGGTTTGATAGGGGTGGCCGGCTTGAATGCCCTTAACCAGTTGTGCGATGGCTTGCGGCTGGTCGCCGGTGGGTTGAAAGGGGGCTTGGAGATGAAATTGCACCATAACGTCTTTCGCAGTGGCTTCCAAATTGGATGTTAACACCGGCAGCCCGATACAGGGCCGGCTGGGAGAATGTTTTACTTAATATAGGCAAAGAAAGCATTTCAGGCCGGCAGACAAATTCAGATTCTGCTTTTATGAACTTTTTTAACAATTATCAAGCGTAAAAACTTTAATACAATCATTCTCTTATTTTAACAGAAAATTAATAAAAATTCCTGAATTTAATCAGCCTTCAGGTAGAGGGCTGGCTCAACTATATTGCTTAAGCTAAGAATAGACTTAATATTAAAGTTGCAACTTTCACTTAAGTTCAAAGCGCTCAAAAATAAGGAGAAAGCTTATGAGCATCCAAGAAAGAGCAAAAGTGGCTGGAGAGAACCTTGAAGGCAAAGCTCAAGAAGTGGTAGGTGAAATTACTTGCGATCCTCAAGATCGAGTTGAAGGTAAAGCCAAGGAACTTGATTTGCAAACTTGTCATGCTGCGGAAGAATTGAAAGAAGAGATCGACCACAAGCTGGACTAACTCTCATACTTTGACTGGAGGGTCTGGGTAACTCATTCGCTACCCAGACCCTTATTGTATTAAACAGAAGATTTAGAAGCTCAGCTAAAGCGCATTTGATTCGTGATTTATATCGGATGCAACCAAATCTCCCATTCCTCTCCCCTTATCCCGTTCAATCTGGACAAAAAAAATAAATGCGTAGCAGAGGAGGGCGGCTGCCGCTAAATCTCGAGCCTACAGCTTTAAAAAAACTTGATATCTTTAATTGATGGCTAACTTTAGCAGATGATTAGCAGAGATATTCTGCTTTTTCATTATCTTGTCCTGCAAACTCACAAGGAAACACGCGATCCCCAGCTATCCCCCAAGAGTCGGAGACAGCGTTTGTCTTGAATCCGCCTGCGGGTAGATGGCTTGATGAAGCTCAGCCAATACGATGAAAGTAGATAAAACAATATCAAACGAATACGGAGTAACAAAATGAGCTTAGAAGATAGAGCCAAAGCAACAGCCAGCAATCTTGAAGGCAAAGCTAAAGAAGCGCTGGGTGAAGTCACCGGCGATCCTCAAGATAAAGCTGAAGGCAAAATGAAACAAGCAGAAGGGCAAACCCGCCACGCTGGTGAAGATCTGAAAGATAAAGTCAAAGACACCATTGACAAGCTATAAGCCTTGCTGTCGAGGCCGGCTGGATAGCTCATTTCTTATCTAGCCCTTCGACTTTTTTTAGTGCTTTAAATACACGGTGGTCTAAAAGTCAATTTACAAACACAGTTTTAAGAGGAGGTTAATGTGGGTTTCTTTCAACAAATTCGGAAAGCTTTGATAGCGCTTGTTTTAGTATTAGTTCTCAGCACAGCAACAGCTTGTGGGGGAGCAACGACTGCCCAAAGTCCAACGAGTTTACCGGGCAACACCGGCAGCTTGGCTTATTCCCAATTAGAACGGGGTAATAGCGCAGCCGGTCAAGAGTTTGGTGCTTGGGTGGTGCAAACTGCCAAAGGACTGGTTCAAGATGCTTACGTGCGTGACGACAACAAGCTGGGTGTTGTAATTACACCGCAAGTAAATCCAAACGAAGTAAAAGATTTAGCGCGTTCCTTAGCCCAAGGCTTTCATCACAATTTCCCTAATCAGGATGTCAGCGTGTTAGTTTACGCCCCTGATAAGAAACTAATTTTGACAGCCAAGTACGATCAACAGTCAAACAAAATTGACTATAAAGCCGGCTAATGACAGGCAGTTTCAGACATTTTGAAAAGCGGATCAAGAAAGTTGCCGCAATTCATGGAAAGTTGATGTCTGAGCAAAAAACAATTGACTCAAAGCAGGAGAAAAATAAAATGAGTACAAGCGACCAATATAAACGCCATATCATGAGTGATTTGGCACAGGGCGATAGCGAAATGATGAGCGATGCCCCAACCCAAGATTACCAAAATTTTGACGATTTCGCTCAACGCTCAACGCCTAATGAGCGTCGCCAATTGTTCGGTAAGTCTCTTCAACACAGTAATATTCCTCCCAGCCAGTTGGAACCCGAACTGCAAAAAGCAATCGCACAAATTAAGCCCAACGAACGGGATGATGTTGCTCGCGAATTCTTCAAGCATTTGGAAAAGAGAGGTCTTAAGGACAAGCAGCTAGAGCAACAACTGGGACTTTCAACCCATCATGCCAGCCGCATGACTTCTGATGATGTTGCTAAACTAGCATCCTTTACCTATCACTCTCACCCCGATGTTTTCCAAGAAGTATTAGCGGATAAGCCAGATTTAATGAAATTCCTGGGCAATCCCCTCGTGGCTGCTATCGTGGGTGTAGTTGCCGCTAAGTGGTTGGGCAATCGTCACTAAGCTCAGCTTCCGAAGCGGTCAAAAAAAGTTGTTTTTCTGGGTATTTAAGGGAGATCATGAATGATCGCCCTTTTTTTATTGCCGGCATCCAATCCTCAAATTCATTTGCGTTTATCAGCGGTTAAAAAACAAATATTGTCGTGTCCGAAAAGCAGTAGAATTCTAACCACTGCGTGATGAACTTAAAGCATTGCGATCACTAATTTTGTTCAAAAGATCCGTAAAAGTTTTGTAATCAACCGGCTTGATCAAATATTCCGCCGCCCCCAGAGCAAATCCCTGATTTTTATCTTCCACAAACGTCAGCACAATCACCGGAATATCAGCCAGATTCGGATTGGCTTTAAGGGCTGAAAGTACCGCCCAGCCATCCATACGAGGCATCATCACATCCAGAATAATCGCATCTGGGCGCAATTCCTGTGCCAGTCGCAATCCCACCTCGCCACCTGCCGACGCCACCACGCGAAACCCTTGTTTAGTCAAGCAACGCGCAATCAGTTCTCGTGCGTCCGGATCATCATCAATCACCAGTACAGTAGTAGAAAGACTCAGAACACGGCTATCCCAAACTTGAGACTTCACTTCCGCATCACCCGGCTCAGTTTCTTCTTCAGTTTTCACTACCACCGGCAGGCGAATCGTAAAAGTAGAACCACAACCGGCTTCGCTTTTAACAGAAATTTCCCCGCCTTGCATTTGGCAAAATTTCTGAGTAATCGCAAGCCCTAAGCCGGTGCCTCCATAGGTGCGCGACATGGAGGCATCTGCTTGGGTGAATGGCTGGAAAAGATTCGCCATCTGTGCCGGCGTTATGCCAATGCCGGTGTCGCTGATAGAGAAAACAATGAACGATGAATCCTCAGTATCGCCCTCTTCTGCACTCACTGTCAGCGTAATTTTGCCCTGGTGAGTGAACTTAGCCGCATTACTAAGCAGATTGAAAAGTGATTGCCGCAGTTTCGTTAAGTCAGCATACATCGTGCCGAGGTTGTGGTCGCAATTGACCGTCAAAGTGTTACCATTTTTTGCAATCAAAGGCCGGAAACTCACCGCAATCTCATCAATTAAATCCGCTACATCAAACGTTTCTGGGCAAAGAATCATTCTGCCGGCTTCTATTTTCGAGATATCGAGAATATCGCCGATCATTGTTAGCAAGTGTTTTCCAGCGATGCAAATCCTATCGAGATCGGGTTGCATCTCCCCATAGCCTGAATCTATGGCTTCCTCTTGTAGCATCTCGCTGTAGCCAATAATGGCGTTGAGAGGCGTGCGTAACTCATGACTCATATTCGCCAAAAATGTGCTTTTGGCGCGGCTGGCAGCTTCGGCTGCGTCTTTAGCAGCTTGCAACTCAAGGCTACGTTCTTCAAGTTGCCGGCTTCGCACTTCTAAACCCTTAAGCAAGCTGCCTACTTGCTGAGCCATTGTATTTAAAGTTGAGGAAAGCAGCCCGATTTCATCCCCAGAAGTCACCGGCGATCGCACGTTCAAATCGCCACTCGACAGCAGTTGAGCCGTGTGCGTCACTTCAGCCAAGGCACGGGTAATCCGAGAGACGACAAGCAGCGCCACCGGCATCCCCACCACATTTAAAAGCAGCGCCAGCAGCAACAAAAACTGACTGTGATTTGCCGCTGCGCTCGCCTCTAGCACCAGCTTCCGCGCTGTCTCGTCATTTGCCACTGAGAGCGCTGCACTCGCGCTTTTGAGTTGCGTTGCGCTGATCCACCCAACCCACACCGCCAGCGAGGTGAGCATTCCCAGGGC
Organism: Microcoleus sp. FACHB-68; assembly: GCF_014695715.1. Classification (NCBI taxonomy): domain Bacteria; kingdom Bacillati; phylum Cyanobacteriota; class Cyanophyceae; order Oscillatoriales; family Microcoleaceae; genus Microcoleus; species Microcoleus sp. FACHB-68. The sequence goes on along the minus strand of NZ_JACJOT010000003.1, from coordinate 210,557 downwards.
GCTAAACAGCGCGATCAAGGAGGTGCGAATTCCTCCCCGGAACCTTCGGTTAGAAAATCCTGCCGCCCAGGGATAAAGTTTGAGGAACGGATCGGGGCACACCGGCTCTCCAGAATTCCAGATTTCCCCGATCAAACCATCTGCTCTCACCTTACCGACGCGCACAATTTTCCAAGTATGCTGGGTTTTGCCATCTATCTTAACAATGCCTCCCGGCGCGGCAAACTCGATATTTTTAGCAGCCGCCTTCACCTTCGCCACGTCTGTTGAACCCGCCTTCTCTACGGCTTGCTTCCACAGATAAACGCCCAAATATGCCGCCTCGATGGGGTCATCTGTGACGCGATTTTGACCGTATTTTTCCTTGTAAGCTTTGACAAACTGCCGGTTTTCTTCTGTCTCAATGGTTTGGAAATAGTTCCACACCACCAGATGTCCAGCAATATTTTCAGCCCCCATGTTTCGCACTTCTTCTTCTGCCAAACTCACAGACATCACCGGCAAGTCTTCGGCTGTGAAACCGGCTTCTCTCAACTTCTGGAAGAAAACGACATTACTATCGCCATTGAGACTGTTGACAATTGCATCGGGTTGTGAGGCTTGAATATGGGCGATTGTCGTGCTGAAATCTGTGCCGCCAAGGGGGATATAATCTTCTCCCGCCAACTCTCCCCCCTGTGCCGCCAATTGCGCTTTGATAACTTGGTTGGCGGTACGCGGAAAGATGTAATCTGAGCCAATCAGGTAAATTTTCCGCTTGCCCTGAGCGAATAAGTAATCCACCGCTGGAATAATTTGCTGGTTGGGCACAGCGCCGGTGTAGAAGACGTTTGGAGATTGCTCTAAACCTTCATACTGTACGGGGTAAAAGAGCAATCCATTCAACCCTTCAAACACCGGCAGCACGGCTTTGCGACTGGCAGAAGTCCAGCAGCCAAACACGACGGCTACCTGTTCCTGTTGCAGCAATTTCTTCGCCTTCTGGGCAAAGGTTTGCAAATCGCTCGCCCCATCCTCAATAATTGCTTCGAGCCGGCATCCTAAAACTCCGCCTGCGGCATTAATTTCATCAATTGCCAGCAAGGTAGCATCTTTCACGGAAATCTCACTGATCGACATGGTGCCGGTGAGGGAATGCAGCACGCCAATTTTAATCGGGGTAGTGCCGGTGTTCAGTTTCCGGGTAGGGTGAGTGCTGTTTGCTCCCATACGGTTTTCTATTAATTTTATGGCTCTAACCCTGAAATTTTAATTCAATCTCGCCAAATCTGGGTTTTAAAGCAATTTGCACAAATCTCTAAATCGAATATACAATCTAAAATTTAAAACCGAGAACTGACAGGTGAGCATTTATCGCTTACAGTCAATCCGTCAAACTGTTATGAAACGACTGCCGGCTCAGAGTAGACTTCTGATAAACGTAAATTTTTTGATTGCAAAGCTGTAGATGTTGGCCCAATCTGACGTGCCGGTATCCAAAAATAGAAAACTCGAATCAATATCCTTTCTAAGATAACGGCAAACCGGCAAGATGTCTGCACTCCACATTTAATCAAATGACTTAGGCTCGTCGGCTATCCTAAGATCGGTTAATTTACCCGGTTTCTATTCTATGACGAACCAATTATTTTACGGTGATAATCTTGAAATGCTGCGTCAGTTTATCCCAGATAACTCTGTAGATTTATGCTATATCGATCCGCCTTTTAACTCCAACCGCAGCTACTACCAACTTTATAACAACCAAGGAAATCAGTGGAAAACGCAAGCCTTTACAGATACTTGGGCTTGGGATGATTTCGCAGATGCCGGCTTTTCCCAGATCATTGATAATTATCAAAATAAATTTACAACTCAAACGATTGATTTAATGGCCGGCTTATCAAAAGTTCTAGGCAAAGGCAGCTTACTTGCTTATTTAGCCAGTATTACTCTGAGAGTTACTGAAATTCATCGTATTTTAAAGCCAACTGGGAGTTTTTACCTCCACTGCGATCCGACTGCCGGCCATTATCTTAAGCTACTGCTTGATGCCGTTTTTTGTCCTAGCGGTGGAGATTTTAAAAATGAAATCGTTTGGTGTTATTCAATTGGCGGTAAAAGCAATAAGAAATTTGCAAAAAAGCATGACATTATTTTTTTTTACACAAAAAGCGCTGAAAGATATACCTTTAATGAAAAAGCTGCATCAATTTGTAGAAAACCAAACTCTCACATGAAAGTTAGGACAGATGCAGCAGGCCGGCAATATCAACAAAAAACTGATAAAATCACAGGTAAATTATATAAATACTATTTAGATGAAGGAAAAATTGCTGAAGACTATTGGACAGACATCGAAACATTAAATCGGCAAGATAAAGAACGGTTAGGGTATCCAACCCAGAAACCAGAAGCGCTCTTAGAACGGATTATCAAAGTTAGCAGTAATGAAGGTGATGTTGTATTAGATGCTTACTGCGGTTGCGGGACAACTTTAGCCGTTGCTCAGCGCCTTAACCGGCAATGGATAGGAATCGATATTACCTATCAAAGCATTAGTCTGGTTCTTAAACGCCTTGAAAATTCTTTTGGCAGTCACATACTATCCCAAATTCAACTAATGGGTATTCCCAAAGATAGGGAATCGGCAATCGCACTGGCAAGCGATCAAAGCCATTGCCGGCGCAATGAATTTGACAAATGGGCGATTCTTACCTATTCAAATAACCAAGCGCTTATCCAAGAGAAAAAACGTTCCAACCAACGAATAGAAGGTGTTGTCTATTTTTTAGGAGAACATGGAGAATTTCATAAAATAATATTGCAATTTAAACAAAATAATATAAATTTTTCAGATATTGAAGAAATGCATGAAATTATAATAAGTCAAAAAGCTAGTCTGGTTATTTACATTGTCTTAAAAAAAAGTATTGCTCTTGTAGAAAAAGCTCAAACTTATGGATTTCATCATGATAAAACCAAGGGAAATAGTTACCCTCGCTTGCAACTTGTCACGATTCAAGAAATCTTGGAAGAAGGAAAGCGTCTTAAAATTCCTTAAAATGTCAGATTTATGAAATTTATCTAAAAAGTCGTCGAATAGGAATCGAATTAGATAAAATTGAATAGGTCAAATTGTAGTTGTACAATCTCTAAAATTATTCCAGGCCGGCTGCAAGATGCCAGTAAAGTATTAAGAATTGCCGCTCCCCAAGTCTAAAATCTAAAATCGATCCGAGGTTTTCTATGCGCCGGTTTTTCTTGAATAGCCTTGCTACCCTTCGCCTTACAGTTGGGCATTTATCCCGCCCTCAGCGCTCATTCTGGCTGGCTGGAGTGCTGGCAATCTCCCTATCCTTAATGAGTTGCACAGCCAACAAGCCGGCAGCCAAATCAACGCCGGCAGCAGATTCAGCGTTAAAAGCGCAAGTTTTACAGATCATTCGCGAAAACCCGCAAGTGGTTGTAGAGTCAGTTCAGGCGTACCAACAGCAACAACAGCAGCAGGTTCAGCAGGCACGCCAAACATTTTTGCAGCAAATGATCGTCAATCCTGCCTCAGTGATCGGGGATTCCCCCGCCACCGGCGCAGCGGATCGAAAAGTCGTACTCGTGGAGTTTTCAGACTTTCAATGTCCCTTTTGCTCCAAAGCTCACACAACTGTGAAGCAGTTTATGGACAAGCATAAGGATAAAGTCACGTTAACCTACAAGCATTTGCCCCTAACTCAGTTGCATCCAGAGGCGCTACCGGCTGCCAAAGCCGCATGGGCAGCACAGCAGCAGGGCAAATTTTGGGAGTATCACAGTGCCTTGTTTACCCAACAAGACAAGTTAGGCGAGCCGTTGTATGGAACAATTGCAAAAAACTTGAAACTTGATGAAGCTCGGTTCAACAAAGATCGTCAAAGCGCGGCTGCCGAGGCTGCCATTCAAAAAGATGTCCAACTCGCTGAAAGTTTGGGCATTTCTGGTACGCCTTTCTTTACCCTCAACGGCGAAACGCTTGCCGGTGCCATTGAGCTACCAGAATTAGAAAAAGCTTTAGAGCGCGTCGTCGGTGCAACTCCAGCACCGGCACAAACAGAGCAGCCGGCTGAACCCCAAACAGAAACCCCATAGAAAAGCATTCTCGTTCCCAGGTTTAGTCTGGGAACGAGACATTCAATTAAACTGCCGCCAATTCAGGGGTAGGACGCTTGCTATTGCGAATTCCCTCAATCGCTTCAGCATAATCCTTCGCTTTAAATACAGCAGAGCCGGCCACAATGGCATTGGCACCGGCTTCCAAAACCTGCCAAGTGTTATTGCCCTTCAAACCACCATCCACCTCAATCCACGGATCAAGTCCGCGCTCATTGCACATTTGGCGAAGCTTTTGAATCTTAGGCACCACAGCCGGGATAAAACTCTGACCCCCAAAGCCGGGGTTGACGCTCATAATCAGCACCAAATCGCAGACTTCGATCACATACTCAATCAACTCCAAAGGCGTAGAAGGATTGAGTACCACACCGGCTTGCTTGCCGAGTTCCCGAATTTGGCACAGCGTGCGGTGCAGGTGAGGCGAAGCGTTATGCTCTGCGTGAACCGAAATAATATCCGCGCCGGCTTTAGCAAAATCTTCAACGTACCTTTCTGGTTCCACAATCATCAAGTGGACATCCAGCGGCTTTGTAGTCACAGGACGAACGGCTTCCACAATCAGTGGCCCAATTGTAATATTAGGGACAAAGCGACCATCCATGACATCGATGTGAATCCAATCTGCCCCAGCCTTATCCACCGCTTGAATTTCTTCTCCTAGACGGCTGAAATCGGCTGATAAGATGGATGGAGCGATCACAATAGATTTGCTTGAGGGTGTTTGAGTCATGGCTGGCGGTGTCTCCTGCTTCCTGTGTGGTAATAAGTTTAACAAAATATTTATAGTTATCAGAATTGAGTGAATTACCTAACTTTAGAAATTTTTGGAAATGGCAGCCTTAAATCAGCGGCAGATTGTTAAAAAACTGGTGTGGACTGTTTGGAGTCTGGGCGCTGCCGGCTTATCTGTGCCGGTTTTAGCCCTAGAAACCTCAGTGGGAGAAGCCGGGATCGATGCCACTCGCTTACAGAACCCCCCCTATAACTTGCTCGGTCGCAAAATCGCCATTGGCCAAGTGGAAATAGGCCGGCCTGCCCAGTTTGGCATAGACAAAAAGATGTCCCAAAATACCGGGATTGCCGTGACGCGAGTTTTTCAAGGCAATAACCGGCCTAAATCAGATACCAATGTTGATCCCCACGCCCAAAGCGTTGCCGGTGTCATGATCGGCAATGCCAAAGCTCTGCGGGGAGTCGCGCCGGCAGCCAGACTTTACTCCTCATCTGCCATTAGTACGCGCACCAAAAACCGGCAGTTCCTCGAATGTTTAGCCACCCAGCACGTCGCCCAGCAAAATAGCGGTGACGTGCGAGCCATTAATTTTAGCTTTGGCGAACCCTTAACCCTTGATCCCCGACCTGATGCCGTCTTAGATGGCAATGCCCCACTCACTCAATGCATCGATTGGTCAGCCCGCGTCCACGATGTCCTTTATGTGATTGCCGGCAATCAAGGTAAAGGCGGAATTCCGATTCCCACGGATAACTTTAATGGCGTCAATGTTGCCTTTTCCAACCTCGATCAAGGAATATTTTCCAAAGTTGATGTCGCCAACTTGGGCAGCACATTTACAGGATTTGCCAGCCGGCTGGCCGGTTTAGAAGGAAATGTTGGAGATCGCCGGTCTATCAGTCTGGTGGCACCCGGTCGGGATATCTCCATGCTCAACCCAGACGGCAGTATCTCCCGCACCACCGGCACCAGTTTTGCGGCCCCTCACGTCACCGCTACGGTCGCTCTGCTGCAAGAATTCGGCGATCGTCAGCTCCGCAGCCGGCAGCCTCACTGGAGCCTAGATGCGCGACGCCAGGAAGTCATGAAAGTCGTGTTGCTCAACTCAGCAGAAAAAGTCAAAGACAGTGGCGACGGGCTGCTGCAAAATATGACCCGCACCGTCACAGACAAAGACAACCGCGACTGGTTAAACTCCGATGCCTACAAAGACCCAACGATTCCCCTGCACGCCCAAATCGGAACCGGACATCTTAACGCCTTCCGAGCTTACCAGCAGTTCAATCCGGGCCAGTGGAAGCCAGATGCTCCCGTACCAATAGTGGGATGGGATTATAACACAGTTAACGCAGTTTTAGACACTTCTGAGAACACTCAAAACTCGACACTCAAAACTGGGGATTCCTTCCGAGACTATAGGCTGAAGGAACCCTTAAAGCAGGGAAGTTTTGTCGCGATTACCTTAGCCTGGAACCGGCGGGTTGAGCTAGAGGATACCAACAAAAACGATCAGTATGATGAAGGGGAAGAATTTCGTGATCGCGGCTTGAACAACCTCGACCTTTACTTAATGCCAGAGGGTGAAAACGACATAGCAAAGAGCATCCGAGCCTCCATTAGTTCCGCAGACAGTGTGGAACACATTTTTTACCCCATTCCCCAAGCCGGTCGCTATAAGATCCGCGTGCAATTTCGCCAGCAAGTCAATGAAGCAACCCAACCCTATGCCCTCGCCTGGTGGACAGTGCCGGCACCCTAGTCATTTCTCATCGTCATTGACTCTTTGCTCACCACCGAAAATAAATGACAAAAAACAAAAAACCTAAAAGCCAAACGCAAGTTGAGAATATTTTTATGAAAAAAGACCCCGATCCATTTGACAATCCCCACACACAACATTTACATCTATATCTGTATTTAATTCCAGTGCTGGGCTTTTTTCCATCCCTCTGGACTTTGTCCCGGCGTCAGGGCAGCCGGGAACAGCTGGCAGCAAGTCGATTAGCCGTTACCTTAGCCCTAGTGTGGCTCTCGACTTACATTTTGTTAGAAACAGGAGCCAAATCTTCGGAAACCTTGACGCTTCCCCTGTTAATAATAAGTAGCGTCCTGACCTCTAGCTATTTTGTGGTCAGTATTGGCTTAATGATTCGTCTGTGGAAACGCCAGCCTGTATGGTTGCCGTGGTTCAGCCGGATGGGCGATCGTCTCCCTTAGAACCTAGAGGCTAGGAACTAGGAAGAGGGCGTGGGTACAGAGCATTTTTAAGAGAGTGGAAAGTCGGTCTACAAAAGTGCGGACTTGCCAAAGCGCCCCTCTCCCTCTCTCCCCCTATCCCCCTATCCCCTTCTCCCCCTAACCGCTAGCCCCTAGCCCCTAGCCCCTATTTTTGTGTGTGAGGAATAAGCGTGCCAGCTCAGAACATACCCAATCAGCATTCAACCGGGGAAGCCGCCTCTAATAGCCCCATGCCCAAATCCATTGAAGTAACCCGTGGACATTGGCTGTGGCTGGGGCTGGGCTTGACGGGTGTGGCCATGTTGTCGGCTACAGCAGGTGCACTGCTAGCTGTGTCGCTCTCAAGTACGCCGCTAATGCAAAGCCGGCTTAGTGCTGAGGATGCGGCAGTGTTTAGCCAAGGCGAACGCATCTCAACTTCAATGAGTATGCAGATGCCACAACTGACCCGCTCAGTCAATATTCTCATTCTCGGCACCAAAGTGCTGACTTCAGACCTCGAAGACGACAAGCAGCAGAATCAGCTGGGGTATCACGCCCTGGTGAACTCCTTGGACGGTCTTACAGATAGCAATCTGTTGGTGCGGTTTAGCCCAGAAAACCACAAGTTAGCTGTACTTTCAATTCCTCGCGATACGCGAACCTTTGTTGAGGGAGTTGGCCTCACCAAGATTAACGAAGCGAATTATTATGGTGGGCCGGCGCTGAGTGCGAAGACAATCAGTGACCTCTTGGGAGGCATCGGCATTGACCGCTATATCCGAGTGAATGTCCAGGCAGTCGAAAAATTAGTCGATGCTTTGGGGGGTGTGACGGTCTACGTTCCCAAGGACATGAAATATCAGGATGACAGCCAGCATTTATACATTAATCTGAAAGCCGGCAAACAAAAGCTCAACGGCAATCAAGCGCTGCAATTTATGCGCTTTCGCTACGATGACATGGGAGATATTGGTCGGATTCAGCGGCAGCAGATCCTGATGAGAGCTTTGATGGAACAGACTTTAAGCCCAGCCACGGTGGTTCGACTGCCCAAAATTCTCTCCGTGATCCAAGAATACATTGACACCAACTTGACGATTGAGGAGTTGGTGGCTTTAGTGGGTTTTGCCTCCCAAACTCAGCGGGCGAATGTCCAGATGTTGATGGTGCCCGGTGAATTCAGCGAGGCAAAAGACTTTCAAGCGAGTTACTGGTTGCCTAGCTATGAGGGGATCGATGCTCTGGTAACGCAGCACTTTGATATGAACCAGGACTCTGCCGGCTTCCAAGCCATTGAACCAAGCCGAATTAGGGTGGCAATTCAAGATAGCACCGGCCAAGATAGCGCAGTCGATGCGTTAATCACAAACCTGCGTGAGGCCGGCTATCGGAATGTGGATATAGCCAAGCCTTGGACTGAACCGCTACAAGTGACGCGCATCGTGGCTCAATCTGGAGATATGGAGAGTGCAAAATCCCTGCGCGACTCTCTCGGATTTGGAGAAGTGCGGGTGGAAAGCACCGGCAGTCTGCGTTCAGATATCACGATCCAACTGGGCCAGGATTGGCTGACCCAGCAAGATCAAATCAAACCCGGTCAAAATTGGTAAGTCAAGCGTCCTTTGTCAGTGTGCCAATGACAAAGGACGCCAAACCATTTAGCGGAAATTGTCCGGGTTCAGGCTGGGAGAGGGCCGGCTGGGCGTGCCAGAGCGTAATCTGGTGCCAGTGCCACCATCCTCACGATCAAGGAAAGGCCGCAAATTAATTCCGTCAGGTCTTAGCTGGGAATTGCTCCGTTCTCCTAGTTTAGAGGGGTCTACGCCTAAAACCTGTTCTAGTAGTTCGCCGGCCTCGCCACCATCTACGAAGGTGTTCACCGCATCAGTTTGCCCGCCACCGTCGGCAACTGTTAAGTTCTGGAATACGCGATCTCGCGTGATCTTGGGATCTTGGCCAGGAGGAACTGTCAGCACAATCCGACAGGCAGAATTATTCTGAGTCGTTACACAAATTGTGTTGTAGTTATTTTCAACCGCAGTCCGCAACTCCTGCAACCCATCAGGCCGGTAAGCCTCTAACCGGCGGCTAATTTCGTTGCATCGAGCTTCCGGTGTCCAGCCACCTCCCAAAGCAGTTGGGGTTGCCCAAGCGTAAGATTCACCATCTTGAGTCTGTGGGTGGTACATCACTGTGTATTCCCCATTAACTAACTCACAGGTAAACCGAGCGCCGTCAGCCGTTTGGCTACCAGCTTCCGGATTTGAAGGATCGCCGGCTTGTGGTTCTTCCGGAATTCGCACATTGGAGCGTGTAGACTGGGCGATAAATACGGGTGCAGTTGCGCTAAACGCAGCGCCGGCACCACCGGCAACCAGCAACATCCCTGCGCTCAACGATAAACTGATATTTCTAATAGCCGAGACCGAAAAACCATTACGGGATCTAAGCTGTGGGGACATAATAAAAAACCTCCAAGATTCGGGACATTAATCGCTACATCAAACCACTCGAAAAATCTGGAGATGCCCCTTTCTCTCACTTTAATAGCATTTACAGCACTGAGCCGGCATCGTTAAAAGCCTTAGAGCAACGGGGGAGCGGTACTCTTGAGAATAGTCCAATGCTGAGATTTCCGGCAGGAGCGATCTTTAAATGATGACGTAATTTTGGAAAAAAAGATTCTGCTGGCGCTGCCGGTGTCACCAACACCAGGCTACTCAGTGGTTCAGAGGTTCAGCCTGCCGGTTCTACATCTCGCAATGGAGAAACGTTAGTGACTTGACCGAAGAGGGCGTTTTCTTGGGACAAATCTAGCTGCTGTGCTACTGATTAAGGATCTAAAGTGTTGTTGGCTTTTTCAGAAACAAGCTATTGTTCTATTTTTTACTCTTCTTGAGCAATTGTTGTAAAAAAAAATTAGGAGCTGTTTCTGTATTTGCCGGCACCGTCTCTTAATTTATTTGCGGCTAAGATAATTCGGAAGCGTTTGTAGTCGTAAAACCTACAGCTTCTTGGTTTGGTAAAAAGGAATATGATTAAAAATTTTCTAAAGACGAGTCTTCTAGAAATGAATTCAACAAAGATAGGTTATAAAGGAATTTAAAATAGCGAGGTATGGGTTGCTGACAAAGTTAGTTGAGGGATTATCTGGGCTTGAAATTTATTCAAACTGATAAAATATCATTAATTAAATATTTTGTCAAGATAATTAAATTAAAATATCATTGAGCCGGCAAAACAAAGAGAGTGAAAAGTCAAAAGACAAAAGCCAGAAAACACTAACTCTTCCCCTTTAACCTTTCACCCTCAGCGTCACTGGTAACAGCGAAAGCGAGCGCGACTTACCAGCCTTTTTCTGTTTGTTCTAAAACGTAAGTGGCGACATCTTCAATTTGCTTCTCATTCAGACGTCCGCCAAAGGCCGGCATGGCATTTTTACCATTCTTCACCTGAGTGGTGATTGCTTCTAGAGAGTTCATGTTGTACTTCTCCAGAGCTTCCTTCTTCAGGGTTTTGTTGGCCATAACCACGTTACCGCCGCCCATGTGGCAAGCGGCACAGTTGGCGCTAAATACTTTGGCACCGCTGGCGGCGTCACCGGCAAGGGCGGGACGGCCTAGGAAAAAGGTTAGCGTTGCGAGGGCTAACACGACAACAGATAATAATCTTTTCAACGGAGTTCTCCTCTATTCAACAAATTTCGCACAAGCTTCATTTTATCTTGCTTGTTGACACCGAATGCGCTCTTAATTCGCCTAAGGGCAATCGCGGGGGATCAGAACAAGCACAGTGCTATTGAGTGCCGGCCTCATTTTCTCTTCTTAAGAGACGGTTTTGTGTTCTGCCGATTAGAGGCCAAACGTTTCCGTCCCCCATCCCGGAGCTTTTTGGGCAGCCCTGAGAACAAAAGCTGCTAAATTTTCCACCTGTTCCTGAGACATCCAACTTTCGGGCACCTCGCGACACCAAAAGGTTGGTTCGCTGCCATCATAAGTCATGGGCTGGCGAAAATAGGCAACCAAGGCGTTGATGTGGTCGCGCGGTGGCGTCGCTCCTTTAAGATCGCTCAAGGATAGAGACACTGTGGGATCGGGCAGAGTGACTCCCCCGACATGGCAGTTTAAGCAACTTTGCGTAAACAGACGTTTGCCGGCAGACAAATCTTCTGGAGAGAACAGACGCGTGTTGCCCTGATCATCCACCTCTAGCGGCACCGGCTCAGTTGCTTTTAGATACCGGCTCACGTAGGCATCGACACCGGCAGCCTGAGCCGGCAAGCAGCTCACCATCAATATAAGACTCGCAGCTAAAACCGTTAACAGCGTGCGAACTGAAAACCATCGGCGCAGCATGGGGGTGAACCTCTTTTCATGTTGGATGAGCAGAGCCAGGATGAGGGGCATGATTAAGGGAAAAGGGATAAGGGAGAAGGGAAAACACGTTTCCCACTTCACACTTCACACTTTCCCCAGTCGTCAATTGCTGACAGATCAAGTGTCAGCGGATAGCTTTACCGCCGCCCCATTGTTCGCCCACAATCTTCGGCTGTATGAGAATATGACCCGCGATTTCAAACAAGTCATTGTCTGTGAGATTTCTCATCTCTGGGAAGATGTCAGCGCTTTCGATGCTGGGGTGGTATTCAGAAATGTCCTGAAACCCATCGTAGGTGGTGGGCTTTTTGATGTAGTCTACCAGCGCTTCAATGTTATCGCGCGGCGGTGTAGCGCCGGCTAGGGCATTTGGCCCCAGTCCCACGTTGGGATCTGTCTTCGTAGCGCCTCCTATGTGACATTGAGCGCAAGTATCGTTAAACAGGCGTTTGCCCTTCTCTACTTGTTTGACGCTCAGCACAACCGTTTCACCGTTGTCGTTCAGGGGGATGGTGCGAGTTGCTTTGTCCAATTCGACAGCACCGGCTTCACTAACAAATATTTGAAACGTGAAGAATACAGTGGCCACAACAAGCCAGATGTACCTTTTCAGCATGGTTTTCCTCAAAAAATTCGGCGAGAGTTTTGGATGCTCAACACAGCTATGATTCAAAATTCGCTCAACCGCTGTTATGGAAACGCCTTGCATCTGCTCACGTCTCCAGAACAGTTTTGAAAGCCGGCCCATCGTTGCAGCAGGGACAAGGATTTTACCGGAGAAACTCAGCGGTAGAACGTCCCAGCAAGGCATCGCTCAGGCTTCCCCATCAGAACCGGCATCTTGGCGTTGAGCCATGATGTTAGCCATAATTGCCTTGGCATCCTCCAAAGCAAGACGGGTCTGAGGGTTTTTATAAGCAATACCCAACTGGTCGCACAGACTACAAACGTCCTCGACAGGTAGGTTGTAATCCTCTGCAATTTCTGCAATTGACAGGTCTGCAAACCCCATAACAATGATGGTTGGCTAAAAGGTTAAGTAAGATTGAGCCACGTTAATATCAATATCATGCCACCGAGCGGCACCTTTCTTAAAACAACCTGTATCAGAAGTTACGAGAGGGTGGGGAATGGGGCATGGGGGATTGGGCATGGGGGATTGGGCATGGGGCATGGGGGATTGGGCATTGGGCATGGGGCATTGGGCATTGGGCATTGGGCATGGGGCATTGGGCATCGGGCATTGGGCATTTTGTCCCCACTCTTTTAGCCCCTAGTCCCTAGTCCCATGCCCCTAGTTCCTAGATCCTATTCACTTCTGACTCTTCGGGCACCGTCATACTCAAGCAGATGGGTGTGTGGAAGTGGTACGAGGTGGGATGCGGGTGGCAGGGGAGTTGAATGCAGGCGAAGTAGCTGGGCGAGGGTGTTTTTCAACTGGGTGCGGGGCACAATTGCGTCAACAAAACCGTGCTGCAAGAGATCCTCGGCACTTTGAAAATTTTCGGGCAGCTTTTCACGCAGGGTTTGCTCGATCACTCGGCGACCGGCAAATCCGATGGTGGCTTTGGGTTCTGCTAGGATCATGTCTCCCAACATGGCAAAGCTTGCGGTGACGCCGCCGGTGGTGGGGTCAGTTAAAACCGGGATGTAAAGCAGTCGCGCTTGCCGGTGTTGCTCTAAAGCGCCGGAGATTTTGGCCATTTGCATCAGGCTTAACATCCCCTCCTGCATTCTGGCACCACCGGAGGAGCAGACAATCACCACCGGCAAGCGTTCTCGCGTGGCGCATTCTATTAAACGGGTGAGTTTTTCCCCCACTACTGAACCCATACTGCCGCCCATAAACCGAAAGTCCATGACGCCCAGTGCGACTGGAAGGCCATCGAGTTGACCGATGCCGGTTTGCACGCCATCTTTCAGGCGGGTTTTTTCTTGGTACTCTCGCAAACGATCCGCGTAGGATTTGCGGTCGAAAAACTTCAGGGGATCAGTCGGGGAAAGTCCCTCGTCTAAAGGCATCCAACTGTTGGCATCAATGAGCTGCCGGATGCGTTCATCACTAAATACTCGTGTGTGATGGCCACACTCTAAACAGACTTTTTGGTTGGCCCGTAAGTCTTTGGTGTAGGTAAGTACGCCACACGCTTCACATTTGTTCCACAGCCCGTCGGCTATTTCACGTTCGTGCCGGTCGTTACTAATAGGGCCGGCTTTTCGTCGATTTGCAAACCAATCAAATAGAGACATGAAAACGCCTAATTCCTCACTAAATCCTTATACCTTTTTGGTTTTTATGCGTGATCGCTCGTTCCACCTATCGTTCCCCTTAAAAAAGCTGAAATAAGGCTTTTCCCTTTTTAAGGCGATCAGGTCGGATCTTTTACTGACCAAAGAGAAAATGGGATTCGCACTGCCACTATCCATTCAGCCTTTAGACTTTCTATCCTATAGCTGTTAGGGGCATCTGGTTAAAAGGATTGTTTTTAACGGCTTATGGGGGTTTTGGGCGCTACTGTCTTGTGCTATGCCGCTAGAGATAGGGCAGTGTGACGCCCCGAAGGAAGCGACAATACACAACGTTTAGCTAACTCAACCGGCACTCCACCCGCACAGAAAGCGCCGGCAAGGATATTACTCTTCTGTCTCAATTGGACTCAGCAGGAGTAGCGCTGTCCATTGATCTTGTGAGCGAACTTGCAAGGCGGCAGGACTTCCCATTCCTAGATAAGATACCGCCCCCAAATCAATAATGCGGCTGGGAATTTGATGCGCGGCGAGGACTTGCTGCATTAATTCAGCTTCCCATCGGTGAAGTGTGGTTTTTAGGGTAATCCAAGACACAACGGCATCCTGAAAAGAGGAACTGGGGAAATGCGGGCAAGTTGGATAAAAGATTGCGTTTTGAAACTTAGGTAATTGGGAAAAACAGCCGCAGGTAGGTACTCAAAATCGCTTCGCCCCAAAGTGCTGTGACACCGGCACCAATGGCGAGGAATGGGCCAAATGGCATGGGTTTATTCCGTTCTAGCCAACCTAGAGCAATTGCGCCGCCACCGGCAAAGGCACCGACGGTACAGGCGAGGAAGCCGGCGATGAGCAAATACTTCCAGCCCAACCAAGCGCCCATCATGGCGGCTAGTTTAGCATCACCGGCACCCATTGCTTCTTTGTTGAAAATTCGGGAACCGACTAAGCGGATAATGTCTAAGAGCCAGACTCCCACGACTGCGCCGATGATGCCCGCCATGAGTTGTTTGATCGTATCCGTTGGGGAGTTCGCCGGCAGAAAACCGGCAATTGCTTGAAAGGCTAAGCCGGCAACGACTCCCGACTGGGTGAGGGGGTTGGGTAGCGTCATTGTGTCGAGATCGATGAGTGACAGCGCTAGCAACCAGCTAAAAAAAGCCCAGTAACCCACGGTTTGCCAAGAGGCGTCAAATGTCCAGAAAACGAGTAAAAATAAGATGCCGGTGGCGGCTTCTACGATCGGATAGCGCGGGGAAATTGGGCTGCGGCAATGGCTACAGCGCCCTCGCAGCCGCAACCAACCGAAAACCGGCACGTTTTCCGAGGCTTTGAGCCGGTTCAGGCAGTGGGGACAGCGAGAAGGTGGCCAAAGCAGTGATAAGCCTGCCGGCAGCCGGTAAACGACGACATTTAAGAAGCTGCCAATCGAAGATCCCAACAGGAAGACAATCAGACCCGATGCAACCGCAACGAATGTATCAATAAACACACAAATTTTAAATGTAAATGATCAAAATGCGACGGTAAGATTTTTTGTCAAGACCTAGCTTAAGCGCTCCTAATAGATTTCTGATTCCATTTGCTCAAAAGGCACAAAACATTCATCGGGCAGCAGGATCGGCTTGCCGGCGAAAATGAGCTGTCCCCGATAAGTAAATCGATCAAGTGCGACTCCGAGGGGACGCTGGCTGTATTCGGGATGAACTTCCAGGTAAGCGCGATAGATTTTTCTCGCTGCTTTAAGTATGGAAGGATCGAGCAACTTGGGAACATCCAAAGTCGCTAATGGAGGTTGTGACCATTGCTGTGAAGCGTACACTACCCCTACCTCTAATTTTTTAGTTTGTACTTAAACCATATATATGAAAATATAGCAAGACTTTACCAAAGTTTTGAGGGGTGATACCCACCGCCGGTTGCGAGATCAAGTAACAGTAGTTTTACCCATCAACCAGATTTTTCTTACTTTCGCAGAGGTTTCACCTCAATCGGTTTGCGAGTGGGAAGGAGTTGGAGGCGCTTGGGTGGGTTGTGGGATTGAGGCGCAGAGGTTGCGGGAAATCTCGCCTCTGCAGGGAGTTGGGATGAAGTGCGATCCGATTCGGTGGATAGAGTGGCAGTTTTAGCCAACATAGGGGTGTGATCGCCAGATGTGATCGCAAATATTTTATGCTCGCGGATTTGTATTTGAAGCTTTTGAAAAATTCTTGAACAAGAATCGCAGGGGTTACGTTTTTAGGTCATGTGCTAAGATTGGCACATTTTCTTATCAGAATTTATCGCTTTGCGTATTCTAAATCTATGGCCAAGCCGTCTAAACAGGGTTTATTAGCTTTGCTGAAATTAGCCCTCTTGGGTGTTTCTTTTCCCTTAGTGATAACAAGCTTTTCCCTGGTAAACGCCGGCACTAAGCTGGATAATAGTCTGGACTACGCTCAAGCAACGACCAAGTCTACGCCTCAACCGAGTCAAAGCGCTACACCGGCATTAGTTAAACCCGCTACACCTAAACCAAGTGCTTCTGCTGAGTTAAAAGAGAAAAGTCAACCGGCTGAAGAGAAAGTAGAGGAGAAATCGGAAGAATCTGATGAGGAGAAAGAGCCGGCACCGTCGTTAATTTTAACTTTGTCAGTGCTTGCGGTTGTCACAGGTTTCTACTTGGGAGTTCTTCGGTTTCGTCCCCTGTGGCTGCTTTGGCTGCCGGCAGAATTAAACCTACCTAAAACACCCATAACCCCAGAGGTTAAACTACCTGTTGGGATTTTACGGCGTTTTAAGTATCGCCCCAGGGTATTAGATGCTTGGGTTGAGAAACATCTTGAGACTTTTCAGAGAAAGTTTTTGGAGAATGAAACGGTTGAGGAGCGAAAGGATTACGTTTCTCTGCCAGTGTTATTAAATGGTAAGGAAATTGATGAAATAACTGCCGAAACCTTAAGTGAAACTTTTAAAAAAGACAAGCGAGTGCGAGTGCTGATTAGGGGCGAGGGAGGTTCGGGGAAAACAACGATTGCCTGTCAAATCGCTCAATGGGCAATGGAAAATCAGGATAAGTCAAAACGCTTAGCCGAACATTTGATGTTACCTGTTTTAATAGAGGAAGAACTTGACGCAAACACTGAGGAAGGCATCAAGCCTTTAATGGAAGCAGTTGTGGCAGAAATCCAGGAATTAATCGACAGTGAACAAAAGATTGTGGATGAATTCTTGGTTGAACAACTTCTTCTACAGCGACGGGTTCTATTGATTGTGGATCATTATTCGGAGATGAGTGAAAAGACTCAAAAGAGAATTGATCCTAACCGCAGAGATTTTCCAGCAAATGCTTTAATCGTTACTTCAAGAATTGAGGAAACATTCAATAGAATTGACATCAACATTAAGACTCTCCCCATTATTGAGGAGAAAAAATTAGAGGAGTTTATCAGTAAATACTTGAATAAATGCAAAGAGTTAAATTTATTTGAGGCGGAGCCGCAGGAATTTCTTTCGCAAGAATGCGCCCAACTAACAAGCATTGTAGGTAACAAGAAAACGATTACCGTTTTGTTAGCAAAGCTTTATGCCCAGCAGATAATTAATACCAAGCAGGATTCCTTCGCATCTGGGCGTTCTCTGGACAACATCCCTGACTTGATACTGGCGCACTTAGAAAAGCTTAATCAGCAAGGCGAAAGATATACTAAAAATGAATATCCTACCGTTAAACAGGATGCCAAGATAATTGCTTGGAAATGCCTGGAGCAAAGCTATAGACCCTCTCCTGTGGATCGCGAAGCAGTGGTTAAAGCCTTGGGGAGCAATAATGCAGCATCATGCCTTGAGTATTTTGAGAAGCATCTCCGTCTGCTCAAGTCAATTGGATACGCTGAAGAGAGAAAAGACAGAGACAAAATCCGCTTCGCCCTTGATCCGCTGGCTGAGTATCTGGCTGCACTATATCTGATACAAGACGACTGCAAAGACGATGGGGAAAAGTGGCGCACATTCCTAGCAGAAATAGAGAAAAAATCAGGTAATCTAGAAGAAATTAAAGGCTTTTTGCTGGCAGTAAGGGATTGTTGTTTGGCTAAAGGTTCAGAAGTCAGAGTACCCAGTTTCGTAGCAGACGAACTTGGTAAATTGGCAGGATTAGATTTAGAAGCTTTGGAACAAGAAAGACAGCAGCAACGGATTCAACGTCTTCTCCGCAACTTGTTTGATCCAGGGGCAACCGTAAAAGATCGGCAGGACGATCTTAAAAAAATCGGAGAAAGTGGTTCAGTCGCTAAATTTGCCGCTCCTGCTCTTGTCCAATTTCTAACAGATGAAGATTTAGACGTGCGCTCCTCAGCCAAACAGACGTTGCTTGATTTAGGCAATGCTTCAGAATCTGTGCTGCAAGGGCTATTAGCGCTACTTCAAGATGACGATTGGCACGTGCGTTCCGCAGCCGCAGAGGCGTTGAGCAAGTTAGGCAATGCTTCAGAACTTGTGGTGCAAGGGCTATTGGCGCTACTTCAAGATGACCGTTCATACGTGCGTTTGGTAGCGGCACAGGCGTTGAGCAAGTTAGGCAATGCTTCAGAACCTGTGCTGCAAGGGCTATTGGCGCTACTTCAAGATGACCATTCATACGTGCGTTCCGTAGCCGCACAGGCGTTGGTCAAGTTAGGCAATGCTTCAGAAGCTTTGGTGCAATCGCTATTGGCGCTGCTTCAAGATGACAAGTCATACGTGCGTCTCGCAGCGGCAGAGGTGTTGGGCGAGTTAGACAATGCTTCAGAACCTGTGCTGCAAGGGCTATTGGCGCTACTTCAAGATGACTGTTCATACGTGCGTTTGGTAGCGGCACAGGCGTTGGTCAAGTTAGGCAATACTTCAGAAGCTTTGGTGCAATCGCTATTGGCACTACTTCAAGATGACGACTGGAAAGTGCATTTGGTAGCGGCAGAGGCGTTGGGCGAGTTAGGCAATGCTTCACAACCCGTGGTGCAAGGGCTATTGGCGCTACTTCAAGATGACAATTCATACGTGCGTAGGGCTGCCGCAGAGGCGTTGGCAAAATTGGGTTATCCTTCTGAGCCTGTTAGTTAAGCACTTTACAATTGAGTTGCCTCTGTAGAACCTACTTCTTCTAAAGCTGCGATCACACAAATCTTTAGGGGCATTAATTTACTAAGAGACGACATCAATGTATCATCGACAACATTTAATGTGTCCCTATAAAACTTTTTAAATGGGCGATACAGGATTTGAACCTGTGACCCCTTCCGTGTGAAGGAAGTGCGCTACCACTGTGCTAATCGCCCGTGAAAAATTAATATAACACAGACAGCATGAATCAATCAACTATTTGAATAAATTTTGTGCTGTAAATTTTTCCTACGGGTAAAGGGAAACTCCCCGAATGCCGGCTTTATTCTACTCAATCTGCCTGGGGACACTCATCCCACAAACTTGTCGTTTGGCGCAAGCTTTTGTGGTTGCCATTACCCAAGATTAAATGATCCAGCAGGGGAATGCTGAGAAGTTGCGCCCCAGCCAGCAGTTGGCGGGTGAGAGTGATGTCTTCGGGACTGGGATCGACGCTGCCGGTGGGGTGGTTATGGGCGATAATCGCACGGGTGGCACCTTGGCGGATGACTTCCCGGAAAATGTCGCGGGGATGGGCGAGAGTTTCCGTTGCTGTGCCAATCGTAATCACTTTAGTGCCTAGCAAGCGATTTTTCACATCTAACAGCAGTACCGCAAATTTCTCCTGATTTTGCCACATGAGTTCGTGACTGAGGGCGGCGGCGGCGGCGGCGGGACTGTCAATTTCGGTGCGATCTGAGGGGCGAGATTGAAAGGCGCGTTTGCCGAGTTCGACGGCGGCTAAAATGGTGGTTGCTTTTGCCGGCCCGATTCCATGAATTTGCGTTAATTCTTGGACGCTGATATCTCTTAATACTTCCAGAGGATCGCGCTGGTGTTCGCTTAATTTTTGCAAGATGTATTGCCCAAGTCCGACGGCAGAGAGTTTTCCCGCCCCTTGGCCGGTTCCTAATAAAATGGCAATCAGTTCGGCTGTGGCTAGATTTTTAGGGCCATGAGACATTAATCGCTCACGAGGCCGTTCGCTTAGGGGGATATCTGCAATTCTTAGGCTGTAGGTCATTGATGCACCGGCATCCTCTGAGGATCATCTTTCATTAAATCGCTAAAGCTGTCTGTCCCCAACCGAGAAAATGCTGAGTTGGCAGGTTTAACAAGATAAGTGACGCGAGGATTAGAAAGTCTGTGTTGTTCTCGATGCCTCTATTGAGAGGCAACACCTTCTAAAATTAATTCAACAGTTTAAATGGTAGGGGCATCGCTTGTGAAGTTACCTTCTAAGAATATTTATAAAGTTCAGAAGCAAGCTGAGGCTGAAGTCGTTTCTGAAAATGCCAGTTACTCTCAAAATTTATATGAAATTGGGGTGCCGGCGCAGGATGATAACAATTCTATCAATAAGCTTTTAGCACTGGCGGAAGCAAAGGGCAGTTATTATATCAATCCTGCTGATGGTGATGTGCCGGCAGGATGTCCGAGAATGCCGGCTTTTATTGAATTGCGACAATATCAAAAGCAAGCGGTTGCGAATTGGTTGGCAAACCAAGGGCGAGGAACTTTAAAAATGGCAACCGGCAGCGGTAAGACAATTACGGCGCTGGCAATTGTCACAGAATTATATCGAAAAATCGGTTTGCAAGTGTTATTGGTGGTTTGTCCTTACCGGCATTTGGTTACACAGTGGGCATCTGAATGTGAAAAGTTTGGATTACAGCCGATTTTAGCATTTGAAAGTGTGCGTAATTGGCAGAGTCAACTTTCAACTCAACTTTATAATGTTCGTGCCGGCAGTCAACCATTTCTCACGGTGATTACAACCAATGCTACGTTGATGGGCGACGGCTTGCAATCGCAATTAAAATATCTGCCGGTTAAAACCCTCATTGTCGGAGATGAAGCGCATAATTTAGGTGCGCCAAAGTTAGAGGAAAGCTTGCCTCGCAACATTGGGTTACGGTTAGCACTGTCTGCCACACCCGAACGATATTTTGATGAATTGGGGACGGATGCAGTGTTTGATTATTTCGGGCCGGTTTTGCAACCTGAACTAACCTTAGCAGATGCAATTCGTCAAGGTGCATTAGTTCGTTATCTTTACCATCCCATTCTCGTTGATTTAACCGAGTCAGAAAGCCGGACGTATTCCCGGTTAACCACAAGAATTGGTTGGGCATTAAGTGAAGAGACAAATTTTGAGGCGAATGAAACAGTGACGGCGTTGCTGATGCAGCGAGCACGGTTAATTGGGGCGGCGGCAAATAAGTTAAAAGCGTTGCGGGAGTTAATGGAAAAACGCCGGGATACAACCCATACCTTATTTTATTGTGGCGATGGTTCTGTTGAGGGGGCGCTGAGTCAGAGAAGTAGCCGGCAATTGGCAGAAGTAGTGCGAATTTTAGGGGGAGAATTGGGCTATCGGATCAATACTTATACCGCAGAAACGCCTTTAGCAGAACGGGAGAATTTGCGCCGGCAGTTTGAATCGGGAGAATTGCAAGGATTGGTGGCAATTCGCTGTTTGGATGAAGGAGTAGATATTCCAGCAATTCAAACGGCTGTTATTTTGGCAAGTAGTAATAATCCCCGCCAATTTATTCAGCGTCGCGGGCGGGTTTTGCGTCCCCATCCTGGGAAAGAACGGGCAACTTTATTTGACATGATTGTGATGCCTCCAGATTTGGGGCGAGACACGTTGGAGGTGGAACGCAATTTGTTAAGAAAAGAGTTAGGCCGGTTTTTAGAGTTTGCAGATTTAGCAGATAATGCGGGAGAAGCAAGAGTGAAATTACTGAGTCTTCAAAACCGATATGGGTTGTTAGATATTTGAGGGAATCAGGTTGCCGTGAGGAATAAAGCTGTTGCTGCGAAGTTGAAGAAAAAGGGGGGTGCCGGCGGTAAAAATTTGTAAATACTTGTAGAATAGTTAGCTATTTTAATGGTACTATAATCATAATGGGATAGTAGCAAAAATTTTAAATTAGCATGGATTTCTATTATGAAGTAAGCTTTTTATTTGATTTCATTTTATTCTAGCACACAACTCTGCTCAAAAATCACTCAAGTTAAAATCATTTTTTCTCAAGTTGGAACAATGAATCAAGATTCAAGTATAGAAGATATTCAAGAGCCAATTCTAAACGCACCGCCGGAAATTCGCCAAATTATTGAGCGGGTATTGGCAGCGGAAAAAGACAAACTTTATATGAAAAATCCCCGCAATATTAACGACGATATTTTAAGGATTATTAAGGAATCAATTCGATGAAGCTGATTTCAATCACGCTGTGTAACTTTCGCCAGTTTTATGGAAAAACGCCAGAAATTTTGCTGGAGTGCAGGGATCAGCGAAATACTACGATCATTCACGGAAATAATGGTGCCGGGAAAACGACGCTGATGAATGCCTTTACCTGGACGCTTTATGAAAAATTCAGTGCAGCATTTGCGGCGGAAACTCAACTGGTCAATAAACGCGCCATTACAGAAGCTGAAGTCGGAAAAGCTGTTGTGTGTTCTGTAGAAGTTATTTTTGAACATGATAGCAAACGCTACCAAGCCAAGCGTATTTGTCGTGCCTACCGCAATGAAACCGGCAACGTTGAGCAGGGCGAGAGTAAGTTACAAATGCTAGTTGCTGGAAATGAAGGCCGGTGGATGCTACCGCCGCAGCCGGCAGATGATATTATTAATCGAATTTTACCTATAAGCTTACATCAATACTTCTTTTTTGATGGTGAAAGAATTGAGCAAATTGTTCGATCTGATAAAAAAGAAGAAATTGCGGAAGCAACGAAAGAATTGCTAGGGATTGAGGTATTAAATCGGGCGATTCGGCATTTGGGAGAAGCGAGAAAATCCTTAGAAACTGATTTAAGAGGAATTGGCGATCCTCAAACACAAAATTTGTTACGCACCAAGCAAAGGTTAGAAAAAGAAGTTGAGCGTTTGCAAAACCGGCAAGCAGAAATTGAGGGAGAGGTTCAAAACCAAGGGGAGTTAAAAACAACCCTAAGCAGCCGACTGCTAGAATTAGGCGGTGCTGAGGATTTACAGCGCCTGCGGACTGAATTAGAAACTCAAAAAGAGTCGCTACAGCAACAACTGAAGCAAGCGACTGAAGGACTCAAAAAAGCCATTTCAACGCGAGGCTTTACGGTTTTGTTGCCAGATATAACGGCTGAATATCATGCCATTGTTGAAGGGCTGCGGGAACGAGGCGAGTTACCCACCGGCATCAAGCGTCCATTTGTAGAAGAGTTACTGCACCGGGAACAATGTATCTGCGGTGCAGAGTTGAAAGACGGCACCCACGCACATCATTTGGTGCAAGCTTGGATGGATAAAGCGGGAGTTGCGGATGTGGAAGAAACGGCAATTCGCTTGAGTGAACAGGTGAGCGAAATTGACAAACAAGTACCTGATTTTTGGGAGGAAGTGGATCGGCAGCAAGCAAATGTTGAGCGATATCGCACCGAAATTTCTCGCATTGAAACGCAGTTGGATGATACGAAGAAAAAATTGCGAGACTTTCCAGATGAAGATGTGAGTCAGTTGCAAAAGCGTTTAGATGAAATTGATAAAAAAATCAGCGAACTCAATAAAGAGACAGGTTCTAATGAGCAACAGCTTAATAGCCTGAAATTGGAAATTAAAGAATTAGCTAAGCAAATTGAAAAACAGCAAATGAATGAAAGCCGGCAATTACTCGCACAGCGACGCATTGCAGCAACTCAAGATGCGATGGATCGTTTAACAGAGGTGAAAACTCGCCTCGAACAACAGTTTCGGTTGCAGCTAGAAAAACGGGTGCGAGAAATTTTTTCCTCGATTTCGTTTACTCCCTATATTCCAAAGCTGACAGAGAAATATGCCCTGAAATTAGTGGAGAATACAGCAGGAGAAGAGGCAGATGTCGCCGCTTCGACGGGAGAAAATCAAATTCTCAGTTTATCGTTTATTGGAGGAATTATTGATCGGGTGCGGGAATGGAGTAAAAAAAATACTCTAATGGGGCCAGATAGCAGCACATTTCCTATCGTCATGGATTCTCCCTTTGGAAGTTTAGATGAAATTTCGCGCCGGCGTGTGGCAAGTTCAATTCCAAAATTAGCCAATCAGTTAATTGTTTTGGTAACAAAAACTCAGTGGCGGGGTGAAGTTGCTGAGGAAATGGCAAATTGTATTGGTAACGAATATGTTCTTTCTTACAATTCTCCCAAACCCGATTGTGAGGAAGATGCAATTGAGTTAAATGGGGTGCGTTATCCACTGGTGCGACAAAGTCCAAATGAGTTTGAATATACGGAAATTCTTGAAGTAGAACGCAAGTTTTAAAAGCTTTTTGTAAGACAAGTTTTTCACTGCTGATAGAAGGTTGCCGACAAGATGCCGGCGCTACAATATAATTAAAAACAAATGATGCAGGAGGGAATCTCAATGGTTGCTCCAACGCTGCGGGATTTTGTAACAGATGCCTGGGTAAAGGCAAGCTGGGAAGAATTTTTAGCCATTGCTGACGATCCAAAATATGAAACTAGCCGGTTTTATTATCATCGCGGATACATGAGGATTGAAATGTCACCAGTAGGCTTTCGGCATGGACGCAAGAATTCAATTATTTCTAAGGTAGTGAGTCTTTTTGCTACCCTTAAGAATATCCGAATTGTTGAGGCAACGAATAGCAGTTTTAGAAAAGTAGGGGTAGATGAATTTCAACCGGATTTGGCTTTCTACATCGGTTTAGATTTGAAAGTGCCGGCAGATACAGATTCACCTGTTGATTTAAATGAATATGATTCACCTACCTTAGTCGTAGAAATTGCTTCAACCTCTCTCAATGACGATTTGGGAGAAAAACGGTTACTTTATGAACGGTTAAACGTGCGAGAGTATTGGGTTGTTGATGTAAAAGCCGGCAATGTCATTGCTTTGGAAATTGCCGATGCACGCAGCGGTCAAATTCAGGAGTCGCGGGTTCTCCCAGGATTAGAAATCGCAGTCGTTGAGGAAGCTTTAGAACGCAGTCAGACTCAGGATGATGGAGAAATCAATCGCTGGTTGATTCAGAAATTCAGTTAAACAAATAATCAGGTAAAAAATAATCAGATGGGTGCGAATCGAATTAGAATTGCCAAGGATAAGGCGGATTTAGTCAAAGCATTGGTAGATGCCAAAGAAACAACCGGCCCTTTTCAAACTTATGCCGATGTCGTCGTATTTGCGGCAGCATTAGGGGCAAAGCGGAAAAAACGAGTGCCGCTAGAGGAAATTTCCACAAAAGAGCCGGCACCCATTGCCCTAGAAATATTTGATTCCAGAGGCTATGATCGCACCATCAAGTTACTGGCAGTAACCGAGACAAAAGATCCAAAAATTCTTTCCCTTTTTGATGAAAAAGCTGAAGAGAAACGCACCCATATTTTTGAGGAATATGCGAATGGGGGGTTAGAAATCTTGCGAGAAGAACTTCGGGGAGCAGTAGACTATTCAGAAAGAATCTTATTAATGTTAATCTCTGACCGGCAGAAACAAGAGCAGCCAACAGAAGAATTTGATCTCAGCCGGTTTCTCAGTTAAAAAATTAGCTGCCTAACTGGCAAATATTAAGAATTTTTAACCACAAATAAACACAGATAGCTTGATTTTATCCGTGTTCATCTGCGTTCATCTGCGTGCATCTGCGGTTAAAAATAAAAACCATGCTTCTAACTCAATACAGGTGGAAGTCCCACCTTTTTCAAATCAACAAACTTACCCTCAAAACTCATCGCTTGATTCGCCCCCACTCTCCTCGCTTCCGCTAACTCCAAGCGAAGTTCTGCGCGTTCCATATCATCTTTAATTCCCCCCATCATATACACAATTAACCTCGCCGCTAAATCACGACCGGCAACGACGATTCGCTTCTTATTCGGGTCATACAAAACCCCATACCACGGAGATTGGGGAAACTCCATCCCACTGAATCCGCCGTCTATATCATACCGCTGGAGTTTTTTAAAGATTTCATCTAGAGAAAAACCCTTTTTAAAAACCAGAATTCCTAAAGCTTGAGCCACCGCAATTTGACCGACGGGACGGAATAAAATATTTCCTTCTCCTCCATCTTTTTCAAAACTAAATCGGCGTAATTGTGGCGTTTCTGCACCATCTTCGAGTCTTTGATAGCTGACTAAACTCGATAACGAATCGAAAAGCATTTTAAACTCTTTCAGTCCCTCCTCAAGTTCCTCATCCTCTGGACGCATGGGAATTAAACCTTTTTTATCCACCGGCTTCCAGTGAGGGAATTTATGGCCCAAGTAGCGCTCAGACATATCTTTCATTGCCTGAAGCGTTGTTAAAACAGTAGATTTGGTAGCAACCGTGGCGCTATCCCAATTCACGCGAGGATTGCGACCTTTCTTTTCTTTAAATAGCGGATGTGTGACAGCAACTTTTCGAGCAATAATGGAAAATCCATCATCTTCGTTTAATAATGCAAGCTGACCCTGACTTAAATTCACAGCCATTAAATTGACGTGAACAAAGATTGATCGCACTCGCCGCCGTGCTTCCTCACGGGTTTCCCCCGCGATAACTGCGGGAATAAATTCGATCCCGATTTTTTCCTTCGCTAACCGCTGTAAATCTGCCGGCTCAACTTGATATTGCTGGGAAAGATCGTCTATTGTAATCGCATTCCCCACCGGCTTTTTTGTTTTGTTATAAGGTTGCAATCTGCCGGTTTTGAGTAATATCATTAAACCTTGCACACCCATGAGCCGGTGTTGTCCGTCTAATGCGAAAATTGCCACAGTTTCAGAAACATCTAAAAGTCCAATCGTACTGTCTTTATCTAAGGGTGTGAAAATTGCAGCCGGCTTGAGTGCGCGTCCATTTTTATCCCATTCAGGAGCTTTTGGATCGTCCACCCAGGAAGGACTTTGCACCACCAAAACCGCCGGAAATTTGTGCGCCTTTCGTCCCGCGAGATACTGAGTCAAAGATGCCTGACGCGACCAGTCAAGGGGACGTTGCAAAATTTCATCAACAGTCTGCTCATCCCTAATCACATTGTCTGTTTTTGCGTCGAACTTCTTCTGAAATAGCGGCAGTTGCGAGGCGAAGCGAACCCGACTGTCGAGCCATTCCAGCGTTACAGACCCAATAAACGCCTCTGTGCTCCCCATCTGGGTTTTCTGAACCAAAAGCTGGTCACTTCGGGAGAGGTGCCGGTCTAGCAGCAGTGCGAGTGCCTCTCGTTCTTGGTTTTGCTGTTCTAAAATCCGGCTGGCAATGTCTGACGGTGGGTTGCTGGCGCTGCTCATGAAAGCGTTTGATGAAACTCAAGGTTGCTTTTTTAAAACTAGCTGCTAGTATAATTAATGTCAATCTGTGTTTTTAAAAACTTGCTAATCAGAATCGGGTGCAATTCTCGTACAGCCTAAAGCCTTTTATGTCAACCCATTTATAGCCATTTGTACAAAATTTTTACATTGTACAACGATAAACTTATGAAAACCGATCCAATTTTCTATCGATTATTTAAAGAATTGCCGAGCAGTTTTTTTGAACTGATAGGTCGCCCAACTGATGAAGCCAACATCTATCGTTTTGAATCATTTGAGCTGAAGCAAACAGCGTTTCGGATTGATGGTTTATTTCTGCCAATTGAGGAAAATTCCTCGCAGCCGCTTTATTTCTTAGAAGTTCAATTTCGCAGAGATCCAAAGATTTATGCGAATCTGTTTGCTGAAGTGTTTATCTACTTAAACAAAAATGAGCCAGCTCAAGATTGGAGAGCTGTTGTTATTTATGAAACGAGGAATCAGGAACCCACCCAACTGAAACCTTATCAAGAGTTATTAAATTCACCGAAAGTGACGCGGGTATATTTGGATGAACTGCCTAAGGAGACTTTCAACTCGCTCGGCACCGGCATCATTCAGTTAGTCGTCTGTGAGGAAAATACGGCCCCAGACATGGCGAGACAATTGTTGGAGCGAACTCAGCAAGAGGTAGAGGATGAACAAACTCGGATAGATGTTCTAAACTTAATAGAAACAGTCGTTTTTTACAAATTTCCGAATAAAAGTAGGGAGGAGTTAGCAGCTATGTTTGGAATCGATGATTTAAAACAAGTTCGAGTGATTCAAGAAGTATTAGCTGAAGGACGGACTGAAGGGCGCGTTGAAGGTAGGATTGAGGCCAAGATAGAGGTTGTGATTGCCATGCTACAGCGGGGTTTTAGCATAGAAGAAGTTGCCGAAATCGTCAATTTAGAAGTTGAGCGAGTGCGACAGGTTGCTCAACAATTAGCCAGGGGAAATGATGAAAGTTAAGTTGAGCTTAAAAGATTTGCCGGCTCGCAATTGACGGCAGATGAATTAATCTATCAAAATCCACAATTGATGTTATGCCGGCACCTTCTTTTGAATACATTTTGCCTGTAATTCGAGGAATCCAGTCAGGGCGCGAATACTACGTTTCCATGTGTCCCGTGCGACTCATTCCCAAACTATTTGCGGTTGAAGATGAAGAAATTCCCCCAGAAATGCGGGCACAGCGCACGCTGAATAGCAGCCGTGTAGCGGAAATTGGCAAATATATTCTTAACAATCCCAAGAACTATACGTTCTCGGCAATTACGGCTTCAATTGACGCGGATATCACCTTTGAACCGATAGGATCAGAGGCAGAAGCGCGGAAAATGGGGCGATTGAGAGTGCCAATGGATGCGAAATTTACAATT
This sequence comes from Microcoleus sp. FACHB-68, assembly GCF_014695715.1. Taxonomy (NCBI): domain Bacteria; kingdom Bacillati; phylum Cyanobacteriota; class Cyanophyceae; order Oscillatoriales; family Microcoleaceae; genus Microcoleus; species Microcoleus sp. FACHB-68. The sequence continues at coordinate 182,041 of NZ_JACJOT010000003.1, read as the reverse complement.
AATGATGGAAATCACCGGCGCGCGGCATTTGAATTAGCTTTGAAAGAAAATCCTGAACTTGGATATGAAACAGTCGCAGTGGTGTTTTTTCTAGATATTGGGTTAAAGCGTTCTCAACAGATATTTAGCGATCTCAACCGCTATGCAGTTCCTGCCGATCCTTCGTTAAATATTCTTTATGATCAGCGCGATCAAAATGCTGAATTGGTGAGAGAAGTGATTAAGCAAGTCAAGGTTTTGCGAACCCTGACGGATACTGAACACAGTACACTGCCGGCCCGATCGGGTAAGCTATTTACGCTCACGAGCATTTATAATGCTACTCTTGCCCTGCTGGCGAATGATCTGGACACTGAGTTGCGCCGGCAAATTGAACTGGCTGCCAGTTACTGGAATGCTGTCAGCAGTTATCTCCCAGATTGGGAGTTGGTTTTGCAGCGCAAGATCAATGCCGGTGAGGTGCGGCGGGATTATATCCACACTCATCCGACTGCTTTGGTGGCGTTGGGAGATGCCGGCAGTGTTTTGATGTCACTTTTCCCGGATAATTGGGAGAAACATTTGGCAGGACTAGCACAAATAGATTGGTCACGTTCCAATCCTGATTGGGAAGGGCGAATTTTATCTAAAGGTGGGGTTTCTCACTCTCGTGCTAGTGTTCGTTGGATGAGTGCTTATATTAAGGCGCGTTTGGGGATGCCTGTTACACTAGCAGAGTAAGGCAAAAAAGTTCGTATTTCAGGAGGAAGCAAAAAATGAGTCAAGTACAACAGCACGAGTTTAAGTACAAAGCAGTTCGTATTCGACAAACTGGTTCTGGTGACTGGCTAGTGCTTTTTGCTGCTTCTGCAATAGAGATTGATATGTGGGCAGGAGTACCCCAAAAAAAGAAAATTGGAACTCAAGAAACTACAGGTTTCCAGCGAGAAGAGAATAGGAAACGTATTAAGGAAATTACTGATTTTTATCGAAACGAAAAGAATATAATCCAAAATCCTTTGCTTTGTGCATTGCGCCAACCCGATCAGGCAAATGTGAAATTTGAATTGAGTGAAGATGAAAATAGTTCTAGTGATGCTATTCAACATGGATTTTTAACCCTAATTACTGAATCGCTAGAAGAACTCAGTTTACTAGAACTCCTAAAAAGGGTAAAAACAAATTTAGAGCGCCGGGTTCCCGGACTTGCTGAAAACCAAGTTCCCGATAGCTTCATTAGGGAACTAAAGCAACGTGCGGAAATTAAAGATAGTGTTCAGGAAAATCTAAGCGAATCATCTGAGGAGCAGGAAATCGCTGACAATGACAATTCAGGCAGCGACGAGGATATGGAAGTAGTAGTTAGTGATGAATCTCATATTGAAGATTTTTGGAAAGAGGTTGCAGCTTATATTTCTGTTTTAGAGGAAATAAATGACACCTTTAAGGGAGATAAGTTTCTTGACTATTCTAAAAATGCACTAATTTCCTTTCTGCGTCCAATAGTGGTTGTTGATGGACAACACAGATTGCGTGCAGCTATTTCATCAGCTAAAGAATTGGTGAGAGAAGATCGTTACAAAGATTACATAGAGGAAGCCATCCTGCATGAGGGAATTGATCCAGGAGAAGCTCAACGAAAGATTGAAACTGAAGCGGCTCGCAAGCTTCCAATTTCACTGCTCATGAATACTGATCCAGCCGAGCAAGTTTTTCAGTTTGTTGTTGTAAATCAGAAAGCAACTCCTATCAAACCTGCACTTCTTGGAACCATTGTATCCACTAGCCTTTCTAATGAAGAACTAGAGAGAGTGGCAGATCGACTTGAAAATGCTGGTATTAAGCTAGAAGAATCACGAGCTGTGACATTTCTTGCAAGATATCCAGCCAGTCCTTTCTACAATTTAGTTGAAAGAGGAATGACCTCTGATACTAAAGACCGTCTTAAGTGGAATGTTCTTGCATCCATAGTTACAATCTTCCGTGATTTGAAAGGAGGTAAACTTTTTCATGAAACTGTTGATTATGCCGATAAGTGGAAACGTGATTATTTGTCGGAATCAAAACTTGTATGGGATACTGAAGAATCTAAAGATGCTTTTGAATATTGGCACAAGCTTGATGGCCCTTGGCGAGATGTGTTTATTTCATTTTGGAGTAAAGTTCGCGACAACCTAGCAGATAAGGATAACGATCAAGCATGGCATTACTGGGGTAATCCTAAAAAATCAAATATTTTTAATAAAACATCTCTAACAATTCTTGCAGCAGATTTCTTTCAATATCTCTGTGGACGTGGTAAAGGAATAGATAGTATACAGGAAGTTTCTTTACTTGTTGATGACTGGCTGAAAGGTGTGAATAAAGATTACTTCTATCGAGATTGGAATCTGCACGGAGTAAAAAAAGATATGCCCGGTATTCGTAAAAGATGGTCAACAGAGTGGGTACAGTATAGAAAAGATCCGCAGAAACTCCCTAAAGAAAGCCAGTATCGGATTCCCCTAAACTAAGTAGCTTGTTATGATTCATGGAATTTGAAGAAATTCATTCTTTCTTTAACACTACGGCAGATAAGCTGGAAGCCTGTTGGGACATACAGATTCTTAGCAATATTGCTAATCAGAGAGTTCCTGACTTTATTATGAGTGGTCGGGGTTCTCTACTTAGAGCAGACATACACATACTTTGGACACAATGGTTTATTGAATCGATCTGTGATCCAGAAAAATTTACTGACTCTACTCAAAGCTATGGTCATATTTTGGTGGCTGTTCAAAAAACAGTTCCTATCATTTTTTCTGGAATTTCTGAGGAGGAGCGCAAAACGCTTACAAGGTATATCTCAAGATTGATAGATAAAGAAGTCCAGCGCCGAAGTCCGAGGAAGCGCAGTTTTATTAGCCTAGAGGATAAAAAGCTTTTATGGGATATTTACGGCCCAGAACCCCGTTGTTGGATTTGTGGATATAAATTTACAAAGTGGGCCGAGAATAAGTTTTTAGGATACGAGAACTATACAGAAACGCCGCTATTTCAGTTTATTGATTACATGACCTTGCATGGTTTGTCTCAACGTGATATTTGCGTTGAAGTTGATCACGCTATACCTTTTTCAAAAGGTGGCAAAGAGGAAGATAACCTTCGTTTAGCCTGTGGATGGTGCAATTCTCACAAAAGTGATCGTATATCTGTATATGACGTTGCAATCAAGCCGCGTACAGTCGAGCATCCGAAACTTGGGAAACAAAGCGTACCTCATCCATTTTGGGTTGTTCGGCTTTTGTCTGTGCGTAGACGCTGTGAGTACGAGAATGGCTGCGATAATACAGTAGATCATGCTCAACTTACAGTAGTTCATAAGCATCCTGAAGGTGCTATGAATCCTACAAATTTGCGTGTTATATGCTCGGAACACGATCCTCTAGGCTCAACCCGTCTAGTAAGCAGGGAAGTTGCGGAACAAATGCGTAAATAAAGAGGGAAAAATGGCTAGAGAACAAGAATCAGGAAAAAACCAAGAGAGAAGTATAGTTGCAGATCTAGTTGAAGATATTCAATCTTTAACTACTGAAATTCAAGAACTTTACTGCTCAGATGAGATACCTTGGGTGATTGGATATTCGGGAGGTAAAGACAGTACGGCAGTTGTGCAGTTAATTTGGAATGCAATATCTGCTCTCCCCTCAGAAAAGCGCAACAAGACAATTCATGTTATTACCACAGATACGCTGGTAGAGAATCCCATAGTTTCTGCTTGGGTTAACAATTCTCTAAAACAGATGAAGGTTGCTGCTCAAGAACAAGAAATGCCAATACAACCCCACTTGCTCTATCCAGAAATCAAAGAAAGTTTCTGGGTCTGCTTAATAGGGAAGGGATATCCAGCACCTCGTATGCGATTTCGTTGGTGTACAGAACGCTTAAAAATACAACCTGCTAACCGCTTCATTCGTGATATGGTTCGTGCGAGCGGAGAGGTAATTCTTGTCTTGGGTATGCGTAAAGCTGAAAGTAACAAACGCGCTACCGTAATGGCAAAACATGAAAAAGGACGAGTTCGTGATCGCCTCAGTCCTAGATCGAGTTTAGTTAACGCTCTTGCATATACTCCTATTGAAGACTGGCGCAATGATGATGTGTGGATTTATTTGAATCAATGGCAAAACCCTTGGGGATACAGCAATAAAGACTTATTCGCTATGTATCGAGGTGCAACAGCAGATAATGAATGTCCTCTAGTCGTTGATACTTCTACCCCTAGCTGTGGCGATTCTCGCTTTGGCTGCTGGGTTTGCACGATGGTTAGTCAAGATAAATCGATGCAGGCGATGATCCAGAATGATGAGGAAAAAGAGTGGTTACAGCCTCTATTAGATATTCGTCAGGAATTAGATATTGAGAATGATCGCGACAAGAGAGACTTCCGCCGTATCTGGGGTCAGGTACAACTTTTTGAGCGCAATTTAGAGGGAGAAATCTCTATTGAGCCAATTCCTGGGCCTTATACTAAGTTTTGGCGTGAGCATTGGGTGCGGCGAGTATTAGAAGCGCAAACCCAAGTTCGGAAAACCGGCCCTGAAGAAATGCGCGATATCACCTTAATTACCCAAGAAGAATTAATCGAAATTCGCCGCATTTGGTTAGAAGAAAAACACGAATTTGATGATAGCTTGCCTAGAATTTATCAAGAAGTCACCGGCACACCCTTTGAAGACACCCGTCAAGGTGTCGATAAAAAACTGCTAGGCAGCGATGAATGGACAGTCCTTACCGAAGTCTGTGAAGAAGACGAAATGCACCTGGAATTAATGGCAAGATTGCTGGATACCGAACGCCAGCATTTCACAAAACCACGTCGCACCGGCATCTATGGAGATTTAGAAAAATGCTTCGACAGCAGTTCTCGTGACAAAGAAAAAGCCATCGACAACGCCCACTACCAGCGCAACATTAAAACTGCGGTTCAAGCTGTTAGAGAAAGTGACCCTGAAAGCCTCCAGCAAGTCAGGCAAGCCCTCGAACAAACCGGCAATCCCCAAAAAGACCATCCTGGAAGTGCCGGCAAAGCAAAAAACACCGTTGAAAGCGACGCTAACCAACCGAAGCAGCTATCTTGGGCAGATGTAAAATTCGCACCCACAAATGCCGGTGATCAAGACACCCAAGACTAGCCCATTCCTAACAGAAAATCCTGCAACCTTCACCCAATGATCTTTCGCGAACTCATCCTAGAAAATTTTGGCCCCTATCAGGGCAAACAAATTATCGATCTCACCCCCGAAACCGGCAGCACAACCCGCCCAATTATTCTGTTTGGCGGCATGAATGGGGGTGGCAAAACAACCCTCATGGATGCCCTTCGTCTTTCCCTCTATGGCATTCGCGCCCAGTGTTCCACCAGAGGCAATTTGAGCTACCCAGACTTTCTCTCCCAATGCGTTAACCGCAACACTCCACCGACAGAAAAAGCCCGCATTGAATTAACATTTGAACAAGTTCAAGAAGACGGGTTAGCGCAATATAAAATCGTCCGCTATTGGGAAAAAGAACCCAAAGAGGGAAAAGATACATTAGGCATTCTCACTAAAAGCGAATTTCAGAAAGAATGGTGGAAAGATGATGCCCTAACAAATACTTGGGATGAGTATATCGAAACCCTGCTCCCGCTTGGGATTTCTAACTTGTTTCTCTTTGACGGTGAACAGGTGAAAGAACTGGCAGAAGTCGAAACTCCCCCGGATTTTGTTGTCGGTGCGATTAAATCTCTTTTAGGGTTAGAACTTGCGGAACGCTTATCTGTTGATTTAGATATTTTACTCACTCGCAAACGCAAAGAAGCGGCTGCGGCAAAAGATATCGCCACGCTGGATAAAATCGAACAAAAATTTCAGCAAATTGCCGCAGAAAAAGAAATTGCCGCAGAACAGCAAGGCAGCTACGGGGATAAGTTAAAATGGACTGAAGAAACCCTGAAAAAAGCTACCGATAAATTTATTTTAGAAGGGGGAAAAATTGCCGGGGATCGCAGCCGGCTGGATGCAGAAAAAAAGGATTTGACAACACAGGCAGAAACAACCCGTCAGTCCCTAATTGATCTCGCTGCCGGTGCTTTACCCCTCACCCTGATTACTCCCCTGTTAGAGGAAGCAAAAATTCAAGCGGAAACAGAAGCCGGTCAACAGCAAGCAAAAATTGCAGCCGCTGCTATCAAACAGCGAAGTAATCGTCTGCTTAATTATATCAATGAGTTATCAATAAAGCCTGATTTATTTGAGAAAATTCAAACGTTTATTGCTCAAGAAAATCAAGAATTAGAAGCCCAAGCCGTTGCAGAACCCTGGCTAGATGTCGATATCGAAAGCCTCAGCCAACTGGAAAACTTACTGCGATACGAACTGCCGGCATTCTCAACCGCTGTCGGCAAACAATTACAGTATCTTAAACGCATTGAAACCGATATTGATTTTAAAGACAGAGAACTCGCCGCCGCCGCCTCACCGGAAGCCTATGAAAAATTAGAAACTGCGGTGAGAGAAGCCCACAAAGAAGTCGCCTACGCCAAAGCCGGCAGCGAAATCGCCAGCCGGCGCATCGAAGAATTAAACCGAGAACTCGCTAAAACTCAAAAAGAATTAGAAAAATACAGCGATGAATATATCCAGCAAAAAAATAGTCAGCACATCATCACATCAATTGCTAAAGCCCAAAACACCCTGAAACAGTTTCGGGAAAAATTAACGATTCAAAAACTCACAAAATTAGAAAACGCCGTCACCGATTGCTTCCGCTATCTCCTGCACAAATCAGATTTAGTGCATCGCGTCGCCATAGACACCAACACCTTCAGCCTTTCCCTCTTTGATCCGCAAGGACAGCCGGTGCCCAAACACCGCTTATCTGCCGGCGAAAAACAACTGCTTGCCATTGCACTTTTGTGGGGATTAGCCCGCGTTTCCGGGCGTCACTTGCCGGTTGCTATTGACACTCCTTTAGGACGTTTAGATTCATCCCACCGGCAGAATTTAGTTGAGCGTTATTTTCCCTCTGCCAGTCATCAAGTTATTCTGCTTTCTACGGATACTGAAGTGAGAAAAGTAGAAGTAGAAAAACTGAGGGAATTGGATGCAGTTGCTCGTGAATATCTGTTGAAATATGATGGAAGTGAGCGTCAGACAAAAGTGGAAAGTGGGTATTTTTGGTAAAGTTAAAAAACTCCCCCAAATTCCTAATATTAAGCCTAAATCATGGAATCACCAATCGACCGAATTAAACTCTCCCAAACCGGCAAAGATCAACTCACCAAACTCAAACGCCTCACCAAAATCGACCAATGGAATATCCTCTGCCGGTGGGCATTTTGCCGTTCCCTCGCCGAACCCAGCATCCCCTCACCCGTCCCCATCCCCGCCGATAGCAACGTCGAACTCACCTGGCGCGTCTTCGGCGGAGAAATCTCCGATATCCTCTTAATTGCCCTCAAACAACGCTGCCACAACGACGGATTAGGAACCGACAAAGAAACCCTCGCTAACCAATTTCGCCTCCACCTGCATCGCGGCATCGGTTACTTAGCCGGCGATCCAAATATCAAAAAAATCGAAGACTTAATAGAAATCCCCCTAAAATCCCAAACCTAACCCCAATGCCCCATGCCCCATGCCCCATGCCCCATGCCCCATGCCCAATCCCCTCATTGTTAACTTTTAATGAGTCCCGTAGCCAAACCAATCATCCCCCGCTATATTAACCAAAACGCTCCCGATTGAGAGTTATGGTCGCTTTAGTCCCGGAAGCTTTAGAAATTGAGCGTCACAGAGCCGCAATGGTTCGTACAGACCTCTCTAAACCCGTGCGATTGGCAATCGAATCGGCAATCTTTACAGAACATACCAGCTTTTTTGACTATGGCTGCGGACACGGCGGCGACGTTACTCGACTGGCAAACCTAGGCTGTGCCAGCACCGGCTGGGACCCCTACTACTGCCCTGACGCCCCCATAACTCCCGCAGATATTGTTAATATTGGCTACGTGATCAACGTTATCGAAGATCCAGAGGAACGCCGGCACGCCTTGCAGCAAGCCTGGGATCTCACCGGCCAAGTTTTGATTGTAGCCGCCCAAGTTTTAATCAGTAACCGTAGCAGCGATCAAATCGCCTACGGAGATGGCATCGTCACCCGCCGCAACACTTTCCAAAAATATTACGAACAAGCAGAACTGAAAACCTACATCGACACAGTTCTCAATGTTGATGCGGTGCCGGTGGATTTAGGGATCTATTTCGTTTTCCGAGATGCCGCGCAAGCTCAAAGCTTTCGGGTTTCCTGCTTCCGATCTTTCGCCTCAACACCCAGAATTCGCATCCCCAGCAAACGCTTTGAGGATTATCAAGAACAACTCGCACCCCTGATGGCATTTGTCACCCATCGCGGCAGACTGCCGGTAAAGGGAGAATTACCCGAAGAAATCGAACTCAATAAAGAATTTGGCAGTATCCGCCGCGCCTTCCAAGTCATTCTCCTCGCCACCGACGAAGAAGATTGGGATGCCATCGCGTACCGGCGCAGTCTCGACCTCTTAGTTTATCTCGCGCTCACCCATTTTGGCCACCGGCCCAGCGCCAGAAAACTTGCCCCAGAAATCAAACACGATATCAAAGCCTTCTTCGGCACTTATGACGAAGCCTGTGAAACTGCTGACAGAATGCTCTTTAGCCTCGGAAATCCAGGCGTCGTTGCCGGCTGTTGTCAGCGCAGCCAAATTGGTAAAAAACTCCGTAATGCTCTCTACGTCCACGTTAGCGCCCTGGAACAGCTCGATCCCCTCCTCAGAATCTATGAAGGCTGTGCCAGCCGTACCATCGGGTGTTTAGAGGGTGCAACCTTAATTAAATTTCACACCGATAAGCCCAAAATTTCCTATCTCTTCTATCCAGATTTCGACACCGAACCCCATCCCGCCTTGCACACCAGTATGCAAATCGATCTGCGGGATCTCGATGTCAAATATAGCGACTACGACACCTCCGACAACCCCCCAATCCTGCACCGCAAAGAAACCTTCGTCACCCCCGACTATCCCCGCTACGAAGAATTTGCCCAACTCACCCAGCAAGAAGAAAATTGGGGCTTACTCGAAAACACCTCAACCATCGGTAGGCACAAAGGCTGGCAAGAATGCCTTGCCGAAAACTACGCCGACATCCGGGGACACTGCGTTTACTGGCGCGAAGATGCTGAGCCTTCTAAAGTAGCAGCTTTGCGAAGCGCCCGCCCCACCCTGGAAGCCGGCAACTGTCTTCTGTTTATGAAAGAGACAGATGAAGTGGGTGCGTGCGGCAAAGCAATCAGCGAATCCACATTAAATTTGCCTTAATGAAAGCGGGGAAGAGGAAGAAGCGGCGAAACACAGACAGCTTTTTTTGGCGGCTAGATTGGAAATTTAGATGCTAATTCGCTTCACATCCGTCACAGCCATCTTAATTTAGCCTGAAACCTGCAAATTTTTCTGCCAAACTGGCCACACACTCACGGGCTGCTGAGCCAGAATAAGAATCGAATCACCCCCATTTGCCGGCAAACCCCTTTTCGTTAAAACAGTCTGCCCAATTGCCGGCACTTATTCTAGAGTACGTCTGGACAAATTTTAAAGCCGGCCTAAAGCTAAAATATGCAATTTAAAGTTTTTATAAATTCGGGCTTACTTTGCATTGAAAATCTTAGAGGCGATTGACAAATTACCTTTTTGCTTGATAAAACATGAATAGGTTAACGCAAAAATAGCTGAGAAATAAGTTTACAAACTTCTGTAGACATGAATACAAATTTTTGTGTAAAATAAAGAAGATTTTTAGTTGAAGCTAGTAAAAAAGCATAGCCCATCACTAAACCTGAATCGAAGTAAAAATCCTGTGATGCCACAAAATTTACAGATAGACTTTCCCAGAAACCCAAGGTAACACATCCAGGTAAACCGACTAGATTTCAGAGAAGTGATTGAGCTGAGCCATGTCCTTTTTCTGGCCGGCAAACCGCTAGCTTGACTGATAAATCTAGAAATGCCTAGATTGAGAAAATCTGTTAAATTCTGTCCAGTTAACCGTTTCATTTTGAATCATTGACAAAGTCTGGAATATTCTTTAAAAAAGAAAACAAGGGCTTGTAAAAGTCAATGAGGGCAATCCACCGGATTAGGAGCTGTCATTATGGTAGTCGGAATTAAAAACGAAGTTGCGCCGGCACAAGAAACCGATTTTTTACGAATTAAGGGCATCGACTATGTAGAGTATTACGTTAGTAACGCATTTCAAACAATGCACTTTTTCCGCACAGCATTTGGGTTTAAGCCCATTGCTTATGCCGGCTTTGAAACCGGCGTGCGTGATCACGTCTCCTATGTGTCCAGACAGCGCAACATTCGGTTTGTCTTCACCTCCTCATTCGAGCAAGAGAGCCAAGTTAGCAAACACGTCGCAAAACATGGTGATGGCGTCAAAGATATTGCCTTCAAAGTCGATGATGCCGTTTACGCCTTTGAAGAATCCGTAAAACGGGGTGCCAAACCCATCCTGGAACCAACCGTTTGTGAAGACGAAAACGGACAAGCCATTAAAGCAACCATCGGAGTTTGTGGCGACTTTGTTCACTCCTTTATCCAACGCGATAATTACGAAGGCGCATTTTTACCCAACTTTGAAACCATTAAAAATCCGCCCATCACCTTATCGACAGGACTTTCCTCAATCGACCACATGGTTTTGTGCGTTCCAGAAGGCGAACTCCAACAATGGGTTGATTACTATTGCCAAGCCCTCGGCTTCCAAAATTCCTACAATCTTGATGTTACGAGTTCCGTCAGCGGAATGCACTATGCAGTCGCTCAGAACGGGATTGGCTCAATCAAAATGTCGATTGTCGAGCCGGTTTTAGGAACACAAAAATCGCAAATTCAAGAATTCCTGATGTTCAATAACGGCCCAGGAATTCAGCACATCGCCATGCTATCAAACGACATCGTGCAAACAGTGCAATCCCTGCGCGGAAACGGCATGGAATTTTTACGCACGCCTGATACCTACTACGATATGCTCGAAGAACGCATTGGCGAAATCGACGAAGATATCTCAGTATTGCGCGAACTGGGAGTCTTAGCAGATCGTGACGAAGAAGGCTACTTGATGCAAGTCTTTACCAAGCCAATTCAAGGCCGGCCCACCCTCTTTTTAGAAATCATTCAGCGCCACGGCACTCGCCTATTCGGACACGGCAACATTGAAGCATTATTTAAAGCCGTCGAGCGCGAACAAGCCTTGCGCGGGAATTTGTAAAGCCTTACATTTAGGCTGATATCTGACTGACATCTGTAGGGGCGATTGGCTGTAGGCGTTAAGAGCGCCGGCGTAGCCAACGCCCCTATTTTTCGTTTTTATGGGCTAAAAGTATATTCGACGCGCCGGCACAGAAGGATTCTTGATTACTATTTACAATTCTTAAAAGATTATCCTCATAAAAATTTTCAATCGCCGGCACCCCACCCTAGCGCAAAAGTACGAGTTGGAGTTTAAACTACTCTCAGAGAGCGACAAGCGCTACTAAAAATCGTTACAGCCACACCGACTTTGTCTGAATAAATAGGCCATGAATTGATTGATGCTGAATTTGGGCATCTTGTGGCTATATTGACATTTAACCGTGAAGCTGAACAAATTGTTTAGCGGCTTTGGGTTGCAAAAGCCGGTGCAGAACCCGCTACAAACAGGCGGAAAAAGCCAATAGGGAAGCAGGAGAAAATAATGGGTTCACAAAATATTAATTTATCGAAAAAAGTAAATCATCAACTAGAAATTAAAAAACCTGTTAATTTCTCCACTTTTCCTGCTTCCTTAATTTTGGCTGCTTGTGTCGCCGGCTACTGCACAGCGCCGGCTCAGGCAGAAGGCAGCCGAGAGTTAGTCTCAAGTGGGGGCAATAGACCCTTTCTAGAGTGGACAAATCTTGCCCCCACAGCCGGCATCCCCCGACGGACAACCTTAAAAGTTTACGTCAATGCCGGCGAAACAATTAACCTCGGTTCTAGCGTTCCCAATAGCTACGACGCTGGGGCGGGTGCCGGCATCACAGATATTGTTTACCGCAGTCCGTTTGGTGGACAAAATGGCACTTGCGACGTTAATCAAGCAACGGGCTTTGGGTTTATTGATACCCTTGCCAAAGAAGCGGCTGGCCCACTTCCAGCAGCCGGTGGTTACACTCCTTGCACTGTCGTAGCCACGGAAACAGGAATTTATGAAGTAGAATTTCACGCCCCATTTTTTAGCGCCGGTGCCATTGGCAACCCAACCGCAAGAGGTGCAAATGTCGCCTTCCCCACAGATGGCACACAACTTCAAACAGTCGCCGCCTGGGATATCACAGTCACTAATGGAGGGGTACCTATTGCAGGGCGAGTTTATGCAGAATACCTAGCGCTCAATATGGGAAGTACCGACGCCAGCGGGACAACCAATACCAGTCCCATCAGTTCACGAACCTACATTCAAACAGAGGATGGTTATCGCTACTTTGTTGACCTGAACGGTTTGCAGCCGTTTGGATTTATCTATTTTGCCAATAAAAGAGGCTTTACAGACACAGCCGGCAATGCACTTTATCGCTCGATCCGGCTGGATGCTGGGGGAACACTCCCAGCAGGGATTCTCGTAAATCCCACCGAAAAGGTTTTTCTAAACGTCCCCGCAGCAGACTTACCGACATTTGCCACTTCTCCCAGCGGCAGTACATGGCTCCTTACCCCAGCAGCCCCACCCCCTATCCCAACTAATTTCACATTTACTGGGCGTGAAGGAACGCCGAATCAAATGGGAAGCACTCCAGTGGAGGGAGGCGACTTTAGCTTTAATGCACCGGCAAGCATTACAGGGGTTACTTACACCATTCAGATCGATGTCAACCAAGACGGAGATTATAACGACCCAATTGATCGGATCTTGAGAGGTATTGCCGTAGGTGGGTTAAATACCGTGCAATGGGATGGCCGAGATGGCTTTGGAAATCCCATTTCTGCTAGTCTTATTCCCTACGGTGCTTCAATGACACTCAATGGCGGTGAAGTACATTTTCCCTTTTTAGATCCTGAAAATAATGCAGGGGGTCTGATTATTCAGCGGCAAATTCCAATAGGGGGAAGTACCGATACCGTTTATTACGATGATACCGGCTTAACCGGCACCACACCTCCTAACCCAATCAGTGCGATAGCTGGAGTTCCCAGTAGCACTGGCGCTCACAGGTTTGGAAACTTTAGCGGCTTTCAGACGGAATTTGGTAATGACAAAGGCATTGACACGTGGACATATTTACCATCTACACCCATCGCGCTTGATGGAAGTATCACTGTTGCAGCCGCCAATCTCACAATTGCTAAAACGGATAATGTTACAACCATTGCAGCAGGCAGCCCGATTACTTATACCATTACAGTCACGAATAATGGACCCAGTACAGCCATCGGCGCAACGGTGATCGATAACATTCCAGCGAGTATTACCGACGTTAACTGGACTTGTGCAATTACTGCCGGCACTGGCGCTTGTGGAACGGCCAATGGTACAGGAAATGCCATCAACACCACCGTTAATCTCAATAGCGGAGCCACCGCTACCTACACAGTAACCGGAACCGTCTCTCCAACCGCCACCGGCACATTAACCAACACCGCTACCGTGCGCCGGCCCAATGATACTGCCGATCCGGTAGACAATGACGGTAGTGGCGGTAATAACACCAGCGAAAGCGCCACCGATACTACGACCATTGGCCCTCCATCCGCTGACTTAGGGATCGCAAAAACCGACAATCAAACGAGCACCACTGCCGGCAGCGCCATCGCTTATACCATTACCGTAACCAACAACGGCACGAGCACCGTTAATAGCGTCACCGTTACTGATCCGATTCCTGCCGGCATCACTAACCCCACCTACACTCCCAGCACCGGCACTTATGACCCAGCAACCGGCGCTTGGACTGGCTTAACTCTGGCAACCGGACAAAGCATTACCCTCACTATCAACGCCACCGTTGCCGCAAATGCCACCGGCACTTTAACCAATACGGCGACTGTTGCACCTCCTGCCGGTGTCACAGATCCGAATAATACGAACAACCAAAGCCAGGATACAACCGAGATCATTCCACCCGCCGATCTCGCCGTAACCAAAACGGTAGACAATCCCAATCCCACGGTTGGGCAAACGATTAATTACACCGTTACCTTAACCAACACCGGCCCTTCCACTGCCACCAATGTTGCCATTACTGACCAAATCCCTGCCGGTTTAACCTTTGTCTCCTCAACACCGAGTCAGGGAACCTACGATAATACAACCGGCCTTTGGACTGTAGGGACTGTTGCTAATGGGGCTGCTGTTACCTTAACCATTACCGCCACTGTTAACACGACTAACCCCATTACAAATACCGCAACCATTTCCGCTTCAGATCAGCCAGATCCAGATCCGACAGATAACACCGGCACGGTGACAGTACCACAACAGCAAGCCGATTTATCTGTAGCTAAAACTGTTGATAATCCCAGTCCCGGAGTAGGTCAGAATATCACCTACACCGTCACCTTAACCAACACCGGCCCTGCCAATGCGACGGGAGTACAAGTCACTGACCAAATCCCTGCCGGCTTAACGTTTGTCTCGGCAACACCCAGTCAGGGGACTTATGACAATACCACCGGCCTTTGGAATGTGGGCAATGTCACCAATGGTGCCGGTGCTACCCTCAGAATTACTGCCACAGTCAATACAACCAATCCAATTACCAACACCGCCCAAGTTAGCGCCTCAGATCAGCCAGACCCCGACTCGACTGCCGGCAACGGCAATGCCAGTGAAGATGACCAAGCCAGCGTGGGTATATCCCAGCAGGTGGCGGATCTGTCACTGGCTAAAACGGTGGATAATGCTAATCCATCGGTGGGTCAGACAATTGCTTATACCGTGACTCTGAGCAACACCGGCCCTGCCAATGCGACGGGAGTGCAAGTCACTGACCAAATCCCTGCCGGTTTAACCTTTGTCTCGGCAACACCCAGTCAGGGAACTTATGACAATGCAACCGGCCTTTGGAATGTGGGCAATGTCACCAATGGTGCCGGTGCTACCCTCAGAATTACTGCCACAGTCAATACAACCAATCCAATTACCAACACCGCCCAAGTTAGCGCCTCAGATCAGCCAGACCCCGACTCGACTGCCGGCAACGGCAATGCCAGTGAAGATGACCAAGCCAGCGTGGGTATATCCCAGCAGGTGGCGGATCTGTCACTGGCTAAAACGGTGGATAATGCTAATCCATCGGTGGGTCAGACAATTGCTTATACCGTGACTCTGAGCAACACCGGCCCTGCCAATGCGACGGGAGTGCAAGTCACTGAACAGTTGCCGGCAGGTTTAACGTTTGTCTCGGCAACACCGAGTCAGGGAACCTACGACAATACAACCGGCCTTTGGAATGTGGGCAATGTCACCAATGGTGCCGGTGCCACCTTAATTATTCGGGCGACGCTGAACACCGTGGGTGTGGTGACAAATACTGCTGCTATCACTGCCGCCGATCAAAGTGATCCAGACTCAACTCCAGGAAACAATGCCCCAGGTGAAGATGACCAAGCCAGTGTAGCGGTGCCGGCAAAACCAAACCTGCGCCTGGTGAAGAGAGTGACCCAAATTAACTCGACAAGCTTTAATGATTTGGTGGATGATCCAGCCGATGCCAATGACAATGCTGCTAACTGGCCCAGCAATTATTTGCTAGGAAGAACCGATGGCGGCAGGGTTCAGCCAGGTGATGAAATTGAATATACAATTTACTTTCTCTCGGATGGGTCTACACCTGCCGGCAATGTTGTTTTGTGTGACTTAGTTCCGCCTAATTTGGGCTTTATTCCCAATGCTTTTGGTGCGGTTCAAGGCATCTCTGTTTTGCTCAATGGAACCCAGCAGTCTTATACCAATAGTGCCGATGGAGATGGGGGTCAATTTTATCCTGCCGGCACCTTAATTCCTCCCCCTCCAGGCGGTGTCTCTCCCCAACCCTGCGGGGCTGCCAATACGAATGGGGCTGTGATTGTTAATTTAGGCAACATTCCCACGGCAACGGGTTCAAATCCTGCGAATTCCTATGGATTTATCCGCTTCCGTGCCCGATTTATTGAGTGATTTTATAGCCTCTAAAAAACCTAAGCTTTTACTCTTTCAAACTAGCCAATTATTGGCATTTTTAGGGGCGTGTTCACTCTTTACTTTTCCGATTTCACGTTTTCAGAAATCCATTTTAAATAGGACTGAGAGCCGGCAACTATTGGCAATGCAATAATTTCTGGCACTTCATAAGAGTGCAGTTCTCGCACTTTGCTTTCCAAATCTGAAAATTTGCTCAAATCTGTTTTAATCAGCAGTTGCCACTCATCCTCTGATTGCACTTCGCCCTGCCAAGTGTAAATTGAATGGACGGGAAGCAAGCTCACGCAAGCTGCCAGATGCGCTTCTATTAAAGCTTTGGCAATCATTTCTGCTTCCGTGCGCGAAGCGGCTGTCACCATCACCACAGCGTACTGAGGTGGCCTAGAATCTTTTTGCATCCCCCGTCCATTGCCTAAAATTAAACATTAAAGATCAAAACTTTTCTCTTTCATTTTAAGTTTTAAGTTGAAACTGCCAGGGTTGGAGAACCATCAGCGGTTAAGTAAAAATAGCGTCTCGTCAACTCCGGTAGCGTTGCGCCGGCAAATTCAGCTCCATCAATGGAAGCGCCCATCAGTGTGGCTTCGCTTAAGTCTGCTTCTGTTAAGTCCGCCCGGTTTAGTCTTGTCCAGTCCAAGTTAGATTTATAAAGCGAGGCTCGCGATAGGTTGGCACCTGTCAAGTCTGCCCCAATTAAGCTAGCCCACCGTAGCTGAGCTTCTGTAAGATTGGCAGAAACTAAGTTAGAGCCTTCAAGATTTGCGTTATTGAGTTTAGCATCACTTAGGTTAATGCCGTTGAGATCGCTTCCATTGAGATCAACCCCGTTTAAGTAAGCTTGGCTGAGGTTCACACCGCTTAAAATTGCACCATAAAGCATCGCTCCACTTAGCCTTGCACAGCACAGGTTCGCCCAACTCAAATTGGCTCCCGTGAGTTTTGCATTCCGAAAGTTAACTCCTTGCAAATTTGCTCCGCAAAGGTTGGCACTCCAAAGATTCGCACTTCGGAAGTTAACGCCGGTGAGGTTTGCGCCACTGAGTTTCGCTCTGGGTAATTTGGCTTTTACCATGTAGGCACCCGTTAAGGTGGCTTTGGTGAGGTCTGCATCTGCCAATTTTCCTTCGCTCATTTTGACAAAGCTCAGGTTAGCCCAGTTTAAACAAGCGCTACTGAGATCGGTTTTGGTAAGTACCGCTCTACTGAGATCCGCACCTCTAAGGTTAGCTTTGGTGAGGTTAACTCCAACGAGAGTGACTCCTTTGAGATCGGCTCCACTGAGATCGGAGTCGGCAAAGTTCCTTTCTCCTGATTCATACCGATTGAGTAAATCCCGAACTTCCATCTGTGTTGACTCCGGTACTCGCAATTTTATTTCTTTAAGCGGTGAACATTCGCTCGCCCACCGACTGTAGCTCAAGCATATAATTCCCGTTTTGTCACTCAACAAAACAGTTTGAATGAGATTTTAAATAAAAATTTAATCTCTTCTATATTAAAAATTTTACAGCACTCGGCTTTTCGCATGAGTGCTCACACTCGGTTCTGTAACAAATATTTTCTTAATGAGAAACGTCTGAGGGCAGTGTCAATCCAATTTCTGATAGAGGTGCGTGCAAAGCCCCGTGAAAAACATAGCTAAGAAAGGTATCGTTTGGGGGAAAACAGCAGAGTTAGCTATTTTTTAACTTCTATTATAGATGCAAATTTAATTGCAAGTGTAAATTAATATTATTATATTGCTGATGCCGGCTGTTCTACGCTATTGCAACAGTAAGCACTTAGTCTTCTAAGTGCTGAGTGGGTGAGTGCTCAGTCCTGAGTCCTGAGTTGGTGAGTGAGTGACGCGCCGGCCTAAAACTGGCGATCAGCGTGAAACCGGCGAGAAAGGACTTTACGACTTAGGATTAATCCCTCTCTAACGTCACTCAGGACTCAGAACTCAGTTAACGCGCAGTTTGAGACGAATGTTGCCGGCTACAGAACTCGGTGCAGACCAGCCGGCAAGCGCTTGCTTAATTTGATTGATCACGGTCATGTCTTGGATTGTCGAAGCTTTGTCATCTAAGATGATCCGCCCAACGCGGCCATTTTTAACCGGGAACTCTAGGACAATTTCGCCGGCAATCTCTTGAGACAAAGTTACGATTTTCAAATATTGGGTTAGCGATGCGATCGCACTTTGATCCAATCCATCTGCACTGATAATTGCAATACGATCGGCATTTTGTGAAAAATTCTCGGCTTCTAAGGGTGAAGTTCTTGACTCTAAAACGGGTGGTGCCGCCGAAATTGCAACATCGGCACCTGAAGAAGAACCGGGAAGGCGGTTCATTTGGCGGGGTGCGCTAGAAGGTGCCGGTGCAGCTACACCCGTCGTTATCAACCTCTCATCCCGGCCAAAAATTCCTTCATAGCTGACACCGTCTGGCAACTCCACCGGCACTTGCACTCGCTGGCGCGTTCCATCGGGATTGACGCGCACTTCCTCGCTGACGGCAACAAAAGCGGTGTACTGCGACAGCAGCCGGTAACTTAAGGCGGTATCCGTCACTGCTTCAACACCAGATTTTGTTTCGCCGGCAAACATTTGATTCATCAAATCTTTAATCCGCGATCGCCCCCACAGTTGCGCGATACCTGGGTTGCCGGTGCCGGCAAAATCAACATTCAAAGTCTGTTCATAGCGCTTGCCACCCGCTGCAGTGCCGGTGATTTTCAACTGTCCTTTTCTGCCATCTTGTTTGCGTCCAAATAACACTAATGGCTGCTGTGCAAATAAGTCTGGAACCGCGTTTGGATAAAGGTCTGGTTTTCCCTCACCTTCCCAGTTCACTTGAATATTGGTCAAGACGGGATTGTTAATTTGGCGGAAAAACTTCTCGGCAACTTCTTGGGTGGGTTCATCTTGACGAATAACTTGAGAGGTGCCTCTTCCCACTTCAGCAAGGCGATTGAGTAAAAATCGATTAACAGAACTACCCACACCAAAACTATACAGCCGGTTGCCAGATTTTAATTTGCTTTGCACTTCGGCCATCACCTCATTTTCATTGCCAATGTAGCCATCGGTGAGGAGAACAACGCTGCGAAGCCGGCCCTCTTTTGCAGCAGGAAAATTCAACACGGCACGGATGCCGTTGAGCAATTCTGTGCCGCCATTGGCATCTAGCTGCTCGATATAAGCCATTGCTTTCTGCCGGTTGGCGGGGGTATTGGGGAGGGGTGCCGGTGACAGTTGCGTGGCGGTATTGGCAAAGTCAATGATGGTAAATGTGTCGTTAGGATTGAGTCCGTTGATAAACCGGCGCATCAATTCCTTAGATTTTATAATCGGATCGCCTGACTGAGAGCCAGAGGTATCCATTAAAAAGACAACATCTTTAGGGACAATTTCGTTAGATTTATAATCAACTGCGGGGATGAGATAAACAGCGAAATGACCGCCGCGATCATCTGTTTGGGTTAAGACAGTGGCTTGCGTATTTTCTCCGGCAACTTGATAGCGCAGAATCAAATCTTTGTTGGGAATATTATCTTCTTGCGCTAATTGTACTTTTGTGGTGCTGCCGGTGCGTTCGGTGCGGATTTTATGAGAAGTTGATTGCACCTGTTGAATCGGGATGCCGGCGTCAATTTCTACGGTAACGTTAATATCATGTCCCGAACGAGTTCCGGGTTTGAGGACAGGTGGGGTGATGCGGGAGGCATCGGTAACACGATCAGTATCGCCATTTGGAGAAATTGGGTTGCCAGGAATGTATCGTGGCCCTACAACCATTGGGAAGACGAATTCGTAATTTCCTCCTTCAAATTTTAAGCTATCAGTGTAGCGAATCGTAACATCAATTTTTTCACCGGGTTTGATATTAGCGAGGGATTGGGTAAAGATGTTATCTCGTTCTTGCTCTAAAAGGCCGGCAGTGCGTCCTTCCCGAACAGCTTGTTCGTAAATTTTTTGCGCTTCCTCGCGTTTTTTTATATCACCTTTAATAATCCGATCACCGATTTTTATTTCCATGTCATCTACCGCTGCTTCATCGGGAAGCGGGAACACATAAATGGCTTCTAAGGGTTCTTTAAAAGGGTTTTCAAAGGTTTGCGTAACTTCAACGCGGGAAACATTGCCGGCAATTTTGGCTTTAACGTCGGTATGTTTGAGGGGAAAAACTTGTTGTTTGCCTTCTTTTGAGAGGACAAATAAGCCGCCGGGTGGGTTGTCGGGTTGGTAGGCGGGGGTATTGCTGGGGTTGGTTTGGCTGATTTGAACTGCCGGCTCATTAATTTGTGGCGGTTGTAGTGCAACGGTTCCGACTGTGCCGGTTAGTAGTGCGATGGCTGGTAATATATAAGCAAATTTCATAGCAATTCTTTGTCTGAGATATTAAGTTCGTTCGCTTTAAAGATGACACGGCTTAAGTGCAAACGTTCCTCAGTTGCATTTTTTGTAACAATAAAGGCTCGGCGTGGTTGAAAAAGACAGGAAAAATGCAATAGCCTTCCTTTATGTACGGCAGATGCCGGCATAATCAGCTCACTTATTGCGAAAATCCATCTTTGGGATTTCATAACTTCTGATCACCGCAGATAAATCATCTGTTTATGCCGGCTGGCCGGCTGCGTTATCCTCTTTTGAAAAGAGGGGACTGTTTTCAAAAAGCTTACAAGACTTAAGCTGAAATATTGAAGATTATAAACACCCACTTTGTGAGCAAATGACGTGCAGCATATTAAGCGTAATTTGACGTGGGAGCAGTGGGAATTAATCGCACAAGAGTTTCCATCAGCACGCGCCCGGTGATCACCTCAACATGGCGTCGAGCAATAAAAATTGAAACATTGGAAACATTATGGAAACATTGAAAAAATTCCTTGACACACTGGTGATAGGGGCGTGAGAATGGGGTCGAACCCTAGATTTAGGAGGGTGGGCCGTGAAAGTCACCAGACATCGAGACAAAATCATAGAGGGGCTGCGAGAGTGGTTTCGCGTTCACAAAGAGGGGCCAACGCTGGAAGAGTTATGCGTAGAACTGGGAATGCAAACCCGCCAGAAAGCAACGCTGCAACGCTGGTTGCAGACTATGCGAGGCATCGACGTGGAGTGGGAAGATAATGCCGCCCGCAGTCTCCGCCTGCTTGCAAGCGACCCTACAGTTGAACCCGAATTACAGATATCAGTACCGGAAACATTGCGCTATCTAGCAACGGGACTGGCACAGTGGGAAAGCCAAGAACGGATAAAGCAGCGCTCGGACATTATTCCACAAGCTCTCCGCATCGGGATGTCCCGAATGTACCTAACATCTTTACTGCAAGGAGATGAAACAGCTCCCTCAAACCTCCCAGAATTTTTTGATTGGGCAAAAAATCCAATAGTTGAGTGGAAGCCGGCAGCAGAAATTAAACACCTTTCGCCAGATGTCACCCTCATTGAAGACGAGTTACTTTCCGACTTTGCCCAACAGTGGCAAGTAACAGGTGGCGACGTAGAACTACAGGTGCAAGAGAAAATCTTACAAGATGTTGTCGAACATTGCCGAGTTCATCAACTAGAAGAAGCCTATCGCGCGTACCGTAAACTCATTATTGAACGTCCCGTCCTCTCCTACTCACAATACCGCCGGCTTTTGTCTTCGACCCAACTCAGACCTCTGCGCGAATTCTTGCTAAAAACATACATCAATTTAGTCGATTTAGCAGAAGAAAATAGCTATCATCTTTGCTCTCGCTGCAAATATGTAATGCGCCGCCATCAATATAAAACCTATAGCTGCCGAAACATAACTTGCGAAAAACTCAGCGCCCAACTACATCTTCCGCCACTGCCACCAATTCCCAAAGATGATGCAGAAAATTGGAAAGTTTTAACTCCAGGTGTGCATCGTTACGGGACAATTCCTGGAATTTGGGAAATTCAATTAGCAGAAACTCTCACAAAATTAGGCATCCGCGTTACCCTGTGGCCAGAAATTGATGAATTTGACTTGCTCGTGGAATTTAGCAAAAAAATCCGCTGGGCTATTGATGTCAAAGATTGGTCGTATCTGGATGAAGAGCGTTTGGAGAAAGTACAGTATCGAACCGATATGACAGAAACCTTTGTTGTCTTCCCTTCTGAGCGAGAAGAAGTGTTGCGGATTAAGGTAGAGCGCCGACAAATCGAACCAGAATTAGGTGGAGTGCGTTTGATGCTAATGAGTGAAATTATCTCCCAAGCAAAACAAATTTTAGAGAAGAAAAACAATGCGTAACATTGCGAAATGGGGGCAAAAATTACGCGAGGCTTTGCGGAAGTCAGATGATTTAAAAGCCTATGTTGCTTATAACATGACTGAAGCTGCTGATCACCTAGTCCAGAAGCGAGAAGTCGAGCGCCTATCTCAACTCATTACCGAAGTCGAATTAGGGCTAACCTTGCTGAAAGAAATAGCCCCTGAAGAAAATGCAACTTCAGTCTCAGCTTTACTTGCCGGCTATCGATTTCCGGTTGAAGTTCTGCAAAGTGATGCCAACTGGAGACTGGTACAAACGGCCCGTTTTTATCTGGTGCGTCGCAAAGGGAATCAATGGGAACGGGCGCTCAAGGATTACATCAAAGTTCCAGAAATTTTGAGAATCTATAGCTTGATAAACATCAACCAAGCCCCGCAATTAATTTCCTCAAGTACCTACCCCAAACGCTTGCAGATATATCGGCAAACCTTATCATCAAGCCCACCACACAAAAAACAAAAAATTCAACTAGCAACTTCTGGGTATTGGTATGCCAAAATTTCCCAAAAAGGAAATGCTCCTCTTGAGATTCCCATCAATATTCCTCAAGCTGTTTCTCATCTTTCATCCTCACCACAAGTATCTTTTCACCGGACGCGCACTCAAGAGAATCCTTCTCATACCGTCACTTTAAAGGAGTTACTGAGTTCTGCCCAGGAAATGGATAGTCAACTGGCTGAATCAGGGCACGAGCCAGAAAATTACTATAGCCGGCTTCAGGGCATTGCCTTACGGCTATATGACGAATCTAGGGATGATTTTTATCCAGGTTGTGAACTGAAATTAGAACAACTCGTTCACATTGTCGGTTTATTAAATGTTGGCAAATCAACGCTGCTCGAAATTCTTATTTACCATTTGGCAAAACAGGGATATCGTTGCGCTTTAATCGTCAATGATGTAGTAGCAGCCGTGCGCCTCGCTTCTCTATTTTGGCATGGAATGGGCATTCCTGCGGCTCCCGTACTAGGGAGTGATCGCTCACAACAATTAGAAAAAGTTTACGAACCCATTTTAGCAACAATGGGTGAAGAAATTGAACAAGGTGCGATTCATCCAGCATGGCGCTGGTTTAGCCCTGTCTGTCCCTTACTCGCTTTAGTGCAATCAGAGGATAAGTGGGAATTTGGCTCTGAACCTTGTCACAATCTTTACCAAAAAGGAACCAGCCTCAAAAAAGACAATGACGTAGACTCGGAGGATTTAGACGATTGGGAGGAAGACGAGACTAAAGATAAATCTACCTGTCCTTTTTATTACAAATGTCCGCGCCACCAGCTGGAACGAGACATCGGGCAATCTTTAGTGTGGGTATTAACAAGTGCTAGCTTAATTCACACCCGCGTACCCCGCCAAATTTTTGAGGAAAAACTTACGTTTGCTGAAGCCGTTTACCGCGAATGCAATTTTCTATTTATTGACGAAGCTGATCGGGTACAGGTGCAATTTGACGAAGCTTTTGCTCCTGATGAAGTGTTAGTTGATGGTTCAGAAAGGTCATTATTAAATCAACTCGGACTCAAGTTTCCGACGGCGATTTACCATTCCGACCGCCGCAGCATGGGAGCTGAATTATTAGCATCTGCTAAAAAAGCAAATGACTACGCTCAAATTGCGACTGACATTATTCTTCCTAAACTGCATAGTCAACCTAAACTCGTTGAATGGTTAGGCTCAAATCCTTTCACAGCTCGTTCTGTATTTTCCCATATTATCCGTGATCTCCTCGAACCTCCACCGCACATAGAGAATGAGAAACCCAAAACTAAACTATCCCGTAAAGAACGCAGCGAACAACGGCTAAAACGAATTGAGGCCGGCTTGCCACCTGATAAGGAACGCCAGCGGCGCAAACAGATATTGCAGACAATAGAGAATTTTTTGCAAGCTCCTCTCAATCACCGTAAAGGAGGAGAACTTTCGCAGATTGCCTCTATTCTATTGAGTGCAGAGAGCGAAGGAGCAGCATTAGATGAAGTGGCTGGGTGGCTCAATAAGTGGCTTAAATCTTTGGAAATTTCTATCACTGACAACAGTAAGTTTGAGGAAACGACACACCACTTATACTTCGCGATTCTCGTAGCGGTGCTGACGAATCGTTTAGCGTTTCTAGTTGATGATCATTTAAGCGCATTAACGCGGACAGGTCTTATTGATTTGCACGACACAAGCCTTTCCCTCGTGTATCGTCCGCCTCTGGACTATTTGCCGATCCTGCCATCTGCACCTGTGGGTAATATTTTGGGCTTTAAATATATGCCTGAATATGGAAATAACAGAGGTGGAAAATTAGAGTATTTCCGCTATGTTGGAGTGGGCCGCTACTTACTTCTAAATTTCCCCACTCTATGGGCTGCTGACGGTTGGGATGGTCCCCATACAGTGTTGATTTCAGGCACGAGCTATGCTCCTGGCGCTCCAGCTTATCACATTCAGAAAACACCCAAAATATTGCTAGAACCGGCAGCGAATAATGACAAAGCCGGCGATGCAGGAATTGGCGAAAGTGAGTTTTTCTTCAGGCCACAACAGAGTGCAGGCAAGTTCATCGCTCTATCGGGACAACCACCTGCTGTGCGGAAATACAAGGCTGAAGAGATGGTTAAGGCTATCTGTAATAAACCTGGACACGCTAAGAGCTTTATTGAACAATTATTTGAGGTGTTGAAGGATAAAGAACAGCTTGACCCGCAGCGGTGGGGTGATCGCCAGCGGTTGCTGGTTATTACTAATAGCTATGAAGAAGCAGAAAAGGTTGAGTCGGTTTTGAAATCGGTTTATCGCGTTGAAAATATTGACGAAATCAAAGTCCTTCGTCGCGATAATGCTCCAGCTAATTTGAGCGGAATACGTCGGGGCAAAATTCGGGATTTGAAACAGCTTCCTACCCAGATTGTAGTAGCGCCTTTAATGGCCCTAGAAAGAGGCCACAACATCCTCAACGATAGCCGAATAGCAGCCTTTGGAGCAGCAGTGTTCTTATGCCGGCCTATGCCAGTGCCAGATGATTGGCAAACCACTGTCCAGCAACTTAACAATTGGACGCTAGAAAATGCTTCTAATTCTGCTCTGTACGAGCCAATGCAACGGCGTGGTGACGCTTTGACACTGACAAATGTTGAGGACGAATTTTACAAGTATGCAGTGGCAAAGATGCTCGACTTGAGCTGTCGGGCGATGTCTTTTAAACAGTTGACGGATGATGAGCGCTCTGTACTTTGCTGGACTCAGCTAGTCAGTATCTGGCAAATCATTGGGCGTTTAGTGCGAGGAGGTGTTCCTTGTCTCGTTCATTTTTTGGATGTCAAGTTTGCCCCAAAATCAGCCGAAGGGGAATTCGACAGCAAAGCTACCTCTCTTTTGGTGGGAATTATCAAAGAACTTCAACTCTCGGTTGAGGGTGAAGAGAAACAACCTAGTGAAAGAACCTTAGCGCGAGCGCTTTACGGAGCGTTCTTCAATGCACTCAAACAAACAAAGGAATTACGCTATGAAGGGATTTGAAACAATTCTCCCCGGAGCCTGGAAATTGACCAAAGAACTGCAATACGAGCTCTTTTCCCTCCAGGTTCCTACTGCATGGCAGCAAGTTGCTCAATCTCTTGCAAAAAAGCGCGTCAAGGTGCTTGGGAAAGGCTATTCGTCTGTGCCGGTGGGTTCCCTTGATCCCATTATGGCTGCTAGTTTTCCGAAAATCATCCAGACTGCGCGTCAAGGGTGGAAGTATCCTGCTGTGCCTTGGGTGTTTGCAACAGAAGATGCTGACCTTTCAGACTTGCCTGAATTCATTAAAGATTGGCTACGGGAAGAGTTTAGCAACTGTTTGGGGGAGGATGAAGTCGAGTCGATTCTTGAGAAGCTAGATAATGATGTTTGGCATTGGGAAAAGCCTAAAAATTATTCTCTGCTGAATCCGCCAGAAAATCTATACAATGATATCCGCTTCCAAGCAATTCCAGATTACTTAGCTGTTGAATTTCTCAAAAATCCTAAAATTTGCTTTGGCGATAACAATCAGTATGAACTCACATTCTACCGAGTTGCTAGCCTCAATCAGGGTTCTGAATTGATGTCATGGCCTCCTCATACAGTTTCGCTGATTGAGAAAAACAAACAAGTGGGGATAGCCGATATCTCATTTGTTATTCGTTTTAAGCTGCACACGGTTCCTTGGCGTCAAGACCCGCTCATTTACCATCAACTTTCAATGCGACAATGGATTGTGGAGCCTTTCGATAAATTTCCCTTTGGAGGTGCTACCGCTTATATTGGTGATAATCATCGGTGGTTAGATGGAGTTCACCAGCCGTTCTGTTTTATGCCTTTACGCATCAAGAAAATAATGACGCAAGAAGGGAGAAAACCAAGATGGCCAAGAGCTATTACTGAGCTTCTTAAAATCAACGATTCTCCCCTTTTTGAACCTGACAGTTTAGCCTCAGCTCCTAAGCATCAATGGTCAATTGTTGGAGAAGAACCAGGCGGGATACAAGTAGCAATTGCCTACCATACTTCTTGGGGTAAACTCCCTTGCCTTCGCGGCGTCAGTCCACGAGATTTAGCTAGCCTGGATGTGGCAATTCAAAATAAGTTCGTTGGGGAAAATTTACCTCTTCAGCGAGTGGGTGAAGCCCAGAAGGTTGCTGGCACATCTGTGCTTTTCTGGGAGCGTGGAACTCCCAAGAAGAGAGGCGATAAATCACCTAAAAACCGAGACGATCTATCTACACCAATGCTGCGCTCTAAAATCGCTTCACCCGCTCTGTTTCGTTTGTCTGAAAATATTCCACCTACAATACTTATCCTCTGGGAAACCAAAGAATGTCGAGACGCGCTGATTGCTGAAATCTGTAATTTACTTGACTTGTCTCAAAAAGGTGAAGTCCAGCGTGATGAAAGTCCTATTGGAGTTCTGAAAGAAGAAGCTTTTTATGAAGGCCAGTTAGGTTCTCTGATCATCAAAACTCAGCACGTCGAAGATTTGACACAAAAACTTGATGTTGAGGATTCCTCTGTCAAAGGCAACAACCGTCAACAGAAACGCCTTAATTTACTTGATGAGCGCATTGACCAAATTAGTTCATCCCTACCAAAATCAGAGGGACTTAGCGGTGCTTTAATCGAGATTAAGCCAAAAGAATACTTTTTCCCACCAGAGTCAGATCCCAAACTGGCACTACGCATTGGGGCAATGCGAGCCGGCTATGTTAACCAACATATTCATGCGGTAACAGGCCAACTAAAAAAGGGTAGAAAATCTCTCAGTAGAAATGCCTCTAATCGAGTGCAAAAAGCTGTCTCGGATTTATTGCGACAATTTGGAATTCTGCCGGCTCCTCTAATTAGCTTACAAAAAGATGGCATTGATCCAAACTTATGGCTGACGTGTTTCCGCACCCTGCGTCGCACTCGCAAAACAACCGCTAGCAATACGCCTGCTACTGTTGCATTGATGGTGCGAGTTAATCCAGTAAAGGGAATTGTAGAAGTTACCACTCCTTCTTTATTTCTGAAGCAGAGATGGGTATCGTATCCTGCCGGACTTCGCGCTCTAATCACTGAGAAGTGGGACGTTGATTCTTATATTGATGAAACGATTAGTGACAGCAGTGAAGAACGACCATCAAGTGAGAAAATACGCGAACAACAACTTCTCAATCAGTTTGTGGCAGATTGTTTGCGCGATTGTCTAAACACTCCAGTTGAAAATCAAGAACTGCCTCGTGTACTATTCATGGCGGAAGCGCTAAATGCCCGCAAGATGTTGACGTGGTTACAAAACCCCAAACTACCCGCCAACGATTTACCCAACGAACTGAAACAACGTATTTTGACAGAATCAGAACGAAATCGCTTGTGGCTTGTGCGGTTGCGAGTTGCAGGCAACGGTGAAGTTCCTGTTGGTATTGTCAAGGGTTCTGCCGGCAGCCGAACTAGCGGTTTATTCGGTTGGCAAGATGTGTGTGATGGTGGAAAAAATATGCTTTATCTAAGCATGAGAAAGCCGTTAAATACTGAACAAGGTACAAATACATTACAAGTAAAACAGTCTCGACTTGAGAATGGTAGCAGGCAACATGGAAACCCAAAACTCCTAGAGATAGCGGTGGTTCATTCACCTGGAATAGAGGCCAAAAAATTGGCTTATTTCGTTCACAGTCTCAGAGACCGCTGGCCATATTTCGCTAAAGAAGTTTCTTTGCCGTTTCCGTTTCCGTTTGCCACTTTAGCTAAAGAGTATGCAGTTAGTGCTAAAGATCCGGTTGATTCATTAGAGGAATCCGAGGAATCAGAAGATTCAGAGGAATCTGTTGACTAACAGGAATCGGTAGATCATGTTGGAGGTAGCAGCTTCATGCAGAGCGAGGGATGTTGTGTCAACCTTCGCTTCCCAAAAGTTTAAATAGCGGGACTTAAACAAAAATCGAAAGTAAGTAAAGGTCTAATCTAGACATAGAAGAGATTTTACGTTCAAGATTGACTCATGAAAGAGACAGCCCCCGCTGCCATGCCACTTTGGTTTCAGAGATGGTGCTAACGGTTTGATGATGTCTGAACGCATCAAGCTCAAAAAATAGGGTTAGGAATTATATCGGCGAATTATGGGGGGAAAGTGAACGAAAAAACCTGTCTCAAATGGCGAATAACTCAGTTGGAGCGGCTTACCACCGATGACATCATTTTTTAACACAAGCGCCCTGGTCAACCGCTGCAGTTAATGAGCGCCGGCAGAAAAAAGCTCTTGCAAAATTCAGGAAAATGAGTTAAATAAAAAAAGAAATTACGAATGATTATAGACTCCTGAATGAAATATAAACAAGCTCTGCAAGCCTGCTCATCTAAGTTTAAACTGAAGTAGATTTTTACGATAGAAACATTATGTAAAATCGTGCCACTCTTAGGAAAAGCGCCTGCAGGGCAGTCGAGGGATTTATGCTAAACTATCAATAACCGACAAATTTTGTTGACATTACAGTATCAGCGAAAGTATAGAACACTGTTTCATATTGCCCAAGATTGGGGAATTCACGAATCGACAGCACAACGCACAGTCAAGAGAATTGAAGGGATGTTAATTAAATCCCAAGAATTTAGCCTACCGAGTCAACGAGAACTCGCGAAGCAAACAACAGAGATGGAAGCCGTCGTTTATTTAAAGAGATTAAGATTAAACTAATACAAGAGATTGAGATAATTGCAGAGCAAGGATATCACGGAATTAACCGATATCATACTAACAGTCTAAATCCTTATAAAAACTTCCAAAAATATAAGTTAACAAAAGAACAAAAACAAGACAATACAAGCACCGCTAGAGTCAGAATAAAAGTTGAGTATGTGATTTGATTCTTGAAAATATTTAAAATTTTATATAGTTGATATCGGAATCGCAGAAAACGGGTTGGACTGCGAGTAAACCTGAGCGCTAGAATTTACAACTACAAACTAAAAATTGCTAGAGAGTCTTAATTTTGCAAGAGGTCAAATTAGTTGGTTTGCCTTCCCTCAAGTTTCTGATTGAGCCAGGACAAAATCTAGTGTTCTATGAATAACTACTGATTCCTCTAAAAAGTTTTTATGTGGTTAAAATATTTTTTTGACCTTAATTAAAATATGAGCTGATGCGGTTTTCTGACCTTCCAATAAATAAGCATTTCTCGAATTTTATATTCTATTCTAAAGGTGTTTATTAGCGGCGGCATCCTTGTTGAGCGAATTAAGTAAAAAATGTAATTTTAGGCTATATAGCAATCCTAAATCGGTTGTACGTTCGTGCAAGCAAGATACCCACACGACAAGTTTTTCGGGCTGATGAGCCTTGAAAAATCACAGAGGATTGCTATAGATGTGCTAATTGGTGTACAGGCCCTTTAGCCTGATTCATAGCTAGCTTCTCTTAGAACAAATTTATTTGGCAAGAGTTGAATGAATTTTCCATAATTTAAAATTTATGTAAAAATTATAGCTTTGACTCACCCGCTCATCAGAATAATTTGGACATTTTAAAGGAGAAATCTCCATGACTGAGATTGTAACGAATGATCTGCCGGCACCTACAACCGCTTATGATGTCGAAAATGCTGTTCTAGAACGATACAAGGCGGGTGCTCGTGAAGCACAGCCGGCTCTCTGTTGCCCCACAGAATACGAAGGCGGATATCTGGAAGGCTTGCCCCAAGAAATCATTGAAAAGGATTACGGCTGTGGAGATCCAACACGCTATGTAAAAGCCGGCGAAACAGTGGTAGACCTCGGTTCCGGAGCTGGAAAAAATTGCTATATTATAGCTCAAAAAGTCGGATCTCAAGGTCAAGTGATTGGGGTTGATTTTAATGACGAGATGCTGAGGTTGGCGAAGAAATATCAAGATGAAATCGCCAGCAAACTGGGATACAACAATGTACATTTTGTCAAGGGAAAAATTCAAGACCTTGCGTTAAATTTAGACGAAGTTCAGCGGTGGTTAGAGAAACATCCGGTGACATCTATTGAGGGAATTGGCGCATTGGAAGCTGAATGCGCTCGCCTTCGGGTGGAATCGCCGTTAATCTCGGATAACAGTGTTGATGTTGTTATTTCTAATTGTGTGCTGAACTTGGTTCGCTCACAAGATAAGCAACAGTTGTTCCAAGAAATCTACCGAGTGCTAAAACGCGGCGGTAGAGCGGTAATTTCTGATATTGTTTGCGACGAAGATCCGACACCGGCAATCTTGAATGATCCCGAATTGTGGAGTGGCTGTATCGCCGGCGCTTTCCGGGAAGATGAATTTCTAGAAATGTTTGAGCAAGCCGGCTTCTATGGAATCGAGATTTTGAGCCGGCAGGAAGAACCTTGGCAAGTGATTGATGGCATCGAATTTCGTTCCCTCACGGTACGCGCTTTTAAAGGTAAAGACGGCCCTTGCCTAGAGCGCAACCAAGCCGTAATTTATAAAGGCCCGTGGAAACAAGTCCTCGATGATGATGGCCACACCTATGAGCGGGGGCAGCGCATGGCTGTGTGTGACAAGACTTACAAGATATTAACCGATGCCAATGGCCCTTATCACCGCGATCTGGTGCCGGTGGAATCCTATCAAAACATTCCTCTGGAAGAGGCTCAAGCCTTTGATTGCCAGCGCACCGGCATCCGCCACCCACAAGAAACCAAAGGGTTAGACTATCGCGTAACTGTGACGAATGAAGGTGCGGCTTGCTGCGCCCCAGAAAGCTGTTGCTAAGCGATCTGGCGCATCGCTTTCAGCGGTTCGTCAATAACACTCCTTAGTAAGATGACCTACAACACTTAATTAAGGAGAATGTTACATCAGTCGTCCGAGTCGTCCTCAATTTTAGGGATTATCGCGTTGGTGTTTTGTTATGGGCTTTGGCAATTGAAGGCTTGGGTTAAAACAAGTACGCTATTTTTGTCGGTTTTTGGCCTGATTTCAGGCGGAGGCTCGAATGCGATCAGCATTCTTTTTGCCGGCGTGATGATTGATTACCTGTTGCAACCAGAGGTTAAATTGGCTTTTGGTAAGTAGTCTCAAGTAGGCTATGGCCGATGGCGGGTGAGTTATGGCTCTTGCCCGCCCTAAACCCATAACACGTTAAAAATTAACACGAGAGAAGTTGAAACAATGTCCCAAACCAACCCGATGCCAAACTCGAATGAAACACCGACACCAATGGCGATGATGCAAATGATTTCTAGTCGTTGGGTGTCACAACCGCTTTACGTTGCCGCAGAACTCGGCATGAATGAAGCCTTTATGGGCAAGCTGGTTGACTTGGAAATGCCAGTAATAGCTGGAGGTCGGGAGCGCACTGAAACTGAGTATCGCCCACTGTTGGGAGCAGCCGGTTTCGAGTTAACCAACATTGTCCCCACTCAAACGCCGCTCAGTGTGATAGAGTCCGTGCCGGTCTAGTTTTAGACAACAGTTAGGAGTGTAGATAATGTTGCTGGGTGCTCTATTTTTAGCGACGCTTTTTTTAGCTTATTCCAATGGCGCGAATGATAATTTTAAAGGTGTGGCGACTTTGTTTGGGAGCCAGACAGCCAATTATAAAAGAGCGATCGGGTGGGCAACGATCACGACGTTTGCTGGCTCAGTTTTCTCGATTTTTCTAGCGCAAACGCTGATTAAAAGCTTTTCTGGTAAAGGACTGGTGCCAGATGTACTCGCCGATACCTCAGATTTTCATATAGCCGTTGCGTTGGCGGCGGGTTTGACGGTCATTCTTGCGACTGTGACGGGATTTCCGATTTCCACCACCCACGGACTTACGGGTGCGCTTGTCGGTGCCGGCTTGATGGCGATTGGCACTCAAGTTAATTTTACTGCACTCCAGAAAAATTTTTTATGGCCGCTGTTATTGAGTCCGATTGTTGCGATTGCTTTAGGAACTTTTATTTATGGTTGGTTTCGCTATTTGAGAATTTATTTAGGCATTGAGAAAGAATGGTGCCTGTGCGTGGGTGAAACTCAACAGGTGATTCCCATTCCCCAGCCTGATGCGGCGAATGTGCTTCAGTGCGTGACGACGACTGATATTGCTGTTGATTCTCAAGAAAAATGCAGCCAAAGATATACCGGAAATTTTCTCAGCATTAACAGTCAAAAATTGGTTGATACTTGCCATTATTTGAGTGCGGGGGTGGTCAGTTTTGCCAGAGGTTTGAACGATACTCCGAAGATTGTTTCCTTGATGCTGATAGGGGAAGCGCTTTCGATTCAGTGGGGAAGTCTAGCGGTTGCTTTGGGAATGGCTGTGGGCGGTTTGCTGAACGCTCAAAAAGTGGCCGAAACGATGAGCAAAAAGATTACAAAAATGAACGCCGGCCAGGGATTTTCTGCTAATTTGGTGACGGGATTTCTGGTGATTGCTGCCAGCCGATATGGACTGCCGGTTTCTACAACTCATGTGTCTGTTGGCTCTATCTTTGGGGTGGGATTGATTTCCCGGAAAGCAAACGCTCGTGTTTTCTATCAAATTCTACTATCATGGATTTTGACGTTACCCATTGCTGCTTTATTAAGCGCTAGTATTTACTGGGCATTGCAGCGTTAAAAAGATTAGCTGCTAGAGTGGAAATTCAAGCAGCTTTAAGATAAAAAATTTTTGATAGAGTAGGAAAACTGAAATGGTTGAGACAAAAAATATTCAAAAAAATCCAGTAGTAACTCCTTTTGAAAAGAAACTAGGATTACCTTTAACGAAGCAGGAAATCACGGTTTTACAAGTTAATTTAGGTAAACGTTGTAACCTTGCTTGCACTCATTGTCATGTGGAAGCCGGCCCAAAACGGACAGAAGAACTTTCTCCGGAAGTTTGTGAGCAGTTGATTGAGATTATTCGGCGGTTTCCCCAAATTAAAACCGTCGATCTGACAGGCGGTGCGCCGGAGATGAATTACGGGTTTAAGCCGCTGGTGGAAGCTGCACGATTGGAAGGTAAGGAAGTAATTATTCGCTCAAATTTAACGATTTATTTTGAGCCTGGGTTTGAGGAAATTCCAGAGTATTGCGCTGAACACCGGCTGAGAATTGTTGCGTCTCTTCCCTGTTATTTACAAGATAATGTTGATAAGATGCGGGGTGCCGGTGTTTATGATGCTTCTATTCGGGCGATTCAATGGCTAAACCGGCTCGGTTATGGTGCCGATCCGAATTTGATTTTGGATTTGGTTTACAATCCAACGATTCCGAGTTCTCCAGAAAAGTTTTCTCTGCCGCCGGCTCAGGGTAAGCTTGAGCAGGATTACAAACTGTTCCTACAAGAACATTTTGGTATATCCTTTAATGGGCTTTTTACGATTACGAATTTGCCGATTGGAAGAACGAAGTTTCATTTAGAACACAAGCAAATTCTTAAGCCTTATCTGAGTTTTCTAGAGGAAAGTTTTAATTCTGATACGGTTGAGCGTTTGATGTGCCGCAATGAACTTTCGATTGATTATTTGGGAAATGTTTACGATTGCGATTTTAATCAAATGGAAAGGCTGCCGGCAAGAACTGCTGCCGGAGAGGTTGTAACGGTGGCGAAGCTTCTGGAGGCGGGGACGTTGGATTTGATTGAGGAAATCGGGACGGCATCTTACTGTTATGGGTGTACGGCGGGTTCGGGTTCTAGTTGCGGGGGTGCGTTGGTTTAAAAGTGCCCTCAAGTGTATTGATGTGAGGGATGATGAAAAACCCAAATGAACCCCAAGGAAATTTAAGAAGAAGCCAACTTATTTTTAAAATTATTTTGGCGAGTGTGTTTGTGGCTGGGTTAATTTTTGCGACTCAATATTTGGGGGTGCGAGAACGGTTGCTCGATGCTCTGGAGTGGATTCGCGGTTTTGGCATTTGGGGTGCTGGGATATTTATTATTATTTATATCCTGGCTACGGTGCTTTTTTTACCGGGTTCTATTTTGACATTGGGTGCCGGCGCAATATTTGGGGTGTTTTGGGGTTCTGTGTGGGTGTCGATTGCCGCGACATTGGGGGCAACTGCTGCTTTTTTGGTGGGGCGATATTTGGCGAGGGGTTGGGTTGAGCAACAGATTGCCGGCAATGAAAAGTTTAAAGCCATTGATGAAGCGGTTGCCGGCGAGGGATGGAAAATTGTGTGGTTAACTCGATTGTCTCCCATTTTTCCTTTTAATCTATTAAATTATGCCTTTGGGGTGACGCAAGTTTCTTTAAAAGATTACTTTTTAGCCTCTTGGATTGGAATGATGCCGGGAACGGTTATGTATGTTTATTTGGGTTCTGTTGCTAAGGATTTGGCTGCAATTGGAACCCAGGAACAACCGGCAACACCGGCACAGTGGATTCTGCGGATCGTTGGGTTACTGGCGACGGTGGCAGTCACCGTTTATGTAACACGCATTGCTAAAAAAGCTTTGGAGAGTAAAAGTAGTGAGGTATAATCTCAAATTTGAGAGTAACTGAAGCGAAGGGGGCTTTGCATGGTTGCTAATATTGAGGCCGAAAAGGAATCTAATCTTAGTAGTATTGCCCTCATTCTCAGACGCTCGATCTCGAATGAAAACATCTCAAATATAAAATCGAGATCATGCTAGGTAAGGCGATAAAAAATCCGCGTATTTGGTTGGGAATTGCCTTGGCAATCTGCCTACTGCTTTGCGCTTTAGGGCCACTACAAGCGCTGTTTAATTACTCTTTTTTAGTGAAGCAGTTGGAAAGCAGAGGGAACTTGGCAGTTTGCCTGTTTGTGGGAGTGTTTGCGCTGGCGACTGTGGTGGGGATTCCTGGAGTTATTTTCCCTGTTGTTGCCGGCGCAGTTTTCGGTTTATTCTGGGGCACTTTCTGGTCGGTTGTTGGGGCAACTTTGGGGGCTGTGGGTGCTTTCTGGATGTCGCGTTATCTGCTGCGAGGTTGGGCTGAACGTCGGTTTGCTGATGGGGGGGTGCTACACCAGCTTAATGTGGCGATCACCGGCAATCCTTTTGCGTTTGTAGTTGCTGTCCGCTTTGCGCCAATTTCTCCGTTTACGGTGGTGAATTTTTTATTTGGCTTAACCCCAATTAACTGGATTCCCTATTCTGCAGGCACGT
This sequence comes from Microcoleus sp. FACHB-68, assembly GCF_014695715.1. NCBI lineage: Bacteria > Bacillati > Cyanobacteriota > Cyanophyceae > Oscillatoriales > Microcoleaceae > Microcoleus > Microcoleus sp. FACHB-68. The sequence continues at coordinate 145,974 of NZ_JACJOT010000003.1, read as the reverse complement.
TTATTGGGATTATCCCTGGTACAGTTGCTTACACTTGGGTGGGTGTCACCGGCAATCAAGTTTTACAAACAGGTGATCGTCTGCCTTTTATCCTGGCACTGAGTTTGTTAACGCTGCTGTCATTGCTGCCGGTTTTAGCCCGCAAAAAAGGCTTTTCTTCTGCAAAATAAGCAATTAAAGAATGAACCTTGTCAAAATGCGCCTCGCGTTGCGCCCCAGTCGAGCGCAGGGTCTTGTTCGTGTCCCGCTGCTTTCATTGCTCGCTGGTAGCCGGCACGCTCACTGATCCTTGCCAGCCACGCTTTAATGTTGGGCCGGCTGTCGAGACCGACATTGTAGAATGCCTTCATCGTGCCGAACGGGAAGTGCATCATGATGTCGGCGGCTGTGAATTCGGAACCCGCGAAGTAGGTTGCTTGCCCCAGGTGATCTTCAACCAATTGCAGGTGGCGATCCAGCCGTTCGCGGAGGGCAGATAGCAAGGGCGAACTGCTTTCGGGTGCTGCCGCCATAGCTGCAATCCAGTTCATGACGATCTGCGTCATCAGACTGCTGTTCGCGTAGTGAAACCAGTACAGGTAGTTAGGATACTGCGGTGACTCGACAGGGGCGGCGAGCTGTCCGTTTCCGTAGCGAGCCAGGATATACTCAATGATCGCGCCGGACTCGGCCATCACAATCTCGCCATCACACAGCACCGGCGCACTGCCGATTGGATGAATGGATCGCAGTTCAGTCGGAGCGAGTTGCGTGGCCTGATCGCGTTGATACACACGCAGTTCATAAGGTAACTGGAGTTCCTCAAGTAGCCAGATGATTCGCTCAGACTGGGAGACGTTGAGATGGTGGACAGTGAGCATAATTCCCTAAAGGTGGCTGCGTGGACTTTGGTTTGAGTATAGCAGCGCCGGCGTGCGAAGTTTCGATGCCGATTGGCGTGCTTCCTTGAGTGCCGCGCAAAGCACATTTAGCAGATATCCAGTTGAGCGCTAACTCGGTTTCATTATTGATGTGCCGGCCAGTTCAGTCGTTTAAATTTTCTTCAAAACCCGCCGCGCTTTATAAAATTTCTTAATGAATCGGTTTGGTTATTTTTTCCTGCCTATGATTCAAATTTAGCAAAATATGATTTCCTCTTTCTTTTTGATCTGTTCAATCAAAGAAAAAATCATGAATTTTGGGCTATTTTAACCCAGAATTTTGCTTGACATACAAAAACGGTACACCCACGAATAGGCAAGCTAAAAATATGCCAATCGCACCTGTAACCGTCAAGTCTATCTTGAACAAGAGCACCACTAAAAGCGTTGCGACTAATTCCTGAAATAATTTCTCGTTTTTAATTTCTTTGGATTGATTTAGGGCATTTTTGACTACCATAAAACAGCCGGCTAAAACGATGGAGTTTTGGGAGCTGAAAATGATGACATGATTAAAAATTGCTGCGATTGTGAAAAAGATTAAAACGTCTTGCCAAAACGCAGAGGTTTTAATTTTACCCAACCACTGTTTTGTCTTAGCTTTTTTAGAAAGACCTTGTTCTGGAGTTACTGGAAGGGGTTCAGGTAACGGCGTGACTTTTAAAACTTTTTGCCATTCTGGAATGCTTTCTTTACTAACTCTTCCAAAAACTTTTACTTTTTCTAAGGCTTTCAGTTGTAATTCATTTAATTGTGATTGAATGACGCGAGAAATCTCGAAATAATTTACTTTATGGTCTTCTTCCCGATTGACGACAATTGTTAACTGAGCTTTTGCCAAGCTCACTTGAACTTTTAGCTCATAAGGATTGAGCGCATCTTGCAAAGCTTTCTGAATTTCTACGCGCCGGTTTTGAATGGGGGGTTTGGGAACAATGGCAGAAGCAACCGGCACAGATGCCGGCAAAGATTTTGTTGCCGGTTTTAGCATCGCTGGGGCAGCCGATCCAACGGCTACAGGGCGCAAGCCGATTGGGACTGCCGGCGGATTTAATGCTTTAATGACTTGTGCTGCGGACAAATAGCGGCGGTTGATTGCCGGTTGCAACAATTTGTCTAAAATTTGACCCAGCGGATCGCTAACAATTTGGCCTAAATAATCTCGCCAAGCCCAAGTTCCTTCCCGACTATCAAATAAGTCAAAGGGAGGCATTTGAGTCAGTAAATGAACGCAAGTCACGCCTAAGCTGTAGAGATCGCTGGCAAAAACCGCTTTACCCATTAACTGTTCGGGTGCGGTATAAGCTGCTGAACCGATGACGGTGCCGGTTTTTTGTAAGGCAGTTCGGTTGACAAACTTTGCCGCGCCAAAATCAACCAAAACAAGTTGCCGGTCGGCGCTACGGCGGATAATATTTTCTGGCTTAATATCGCGGTGAATTAGTTGGTTTGTATGAACAAACTGCAACACCGGCAGCAGATCATTGAGCAATTGCCGGATTTGCTTTTCATTAAAAGCACCCGACACTGCCAATTCCTCAGCTAAATTGTGTCCATCAACAAATTCTTGCACCAAATACTGCTGCTGTCCTTGTTCAAAATGCGCCAGCAGTTCTGGTATTTGCGGATGTTTGCCTAAAACGTCTAATCTTATGGCTTCTTGGCGAAATAACTCCGCCGCTTTCACAGAATGAATAAATCCCTGATCTTGCGGGAAAAATTGCTTAATCACGCAGCGCGGTTGCGAGGGTTTCATCTCATCCACCGCTACGAAAGTTCTGCCAAAACCGCCGGCACCAATGGGTTTGATCGCCCGATAGCGTTCGCCTAGGAGTATTTTTGACCCGCAACTCTGGCAAAACTTGGCATCGTTGCTATTTTGGGGCTTTTGGCAATCAGGATGGAGGCAATAGCTCATACTGGCAAGCAATCAGCTGATTAAGTCTATAGTAAGTCTTCCCCACAAGTCGGCGCTTAGCCGCTCATAAAAGTTATGAATTACGACTTTTGAGCGTGAAATCAGCATCTTTACTCAAAAATCTTGCTTGAGGGGACGATCTCTGGTGTGTAGCTATGATGTGTCGGCGGATTGCGCTGAAGGCAAATCTATAACATCGTTCGATTACGCTAACACACTCTCCACTGAACAGGGCTGGCTGAGTAAAGCTTTCCAGAGTGTGGGCAATTGTTCAGGCAGCTTTGATAGCGGTGTCAGCTGTAGCAGACTTACAACAACATAAACCACCAAACCCACCCTGCTGATAGTTTGGCAAAAATTCCCCTAAAATTTCCCCCAAGCCGGCAAGATTGAAATTCCCTAATTTCCTAATCCCGTATCCTCTTCAACGGTATTGACAGGGGCTATTTTTTTTCCAACTAAATAATTCACACTCGCTAACTCTTCCTGCGCGGCTGGACTAAGCTGGACGACAAAATCTTTAGCCAGATAGAGAGTCGGGTGTTCAATTAGTTCCGACACTTTCATATTTTTAAACTTTTGGGCGATGGATGCCGGCAGTCCCCGAATGTAAGAGTTGAGAAACCAACTCAGACACCAAATCGGCGCACCCGCGTCTTGAACCCCACATTCTATAATGTTTAAATCTTCTGCAAAAAGATTCTTTAGACCGCTACTGGTCATATTGTAATAATGATCCGGATAGCCGTGAAAAGGTTGCAGAAAGGGAACTTGAATGTAAAGGGTTCCCCCAGGCTTTAACACTCGAATAATCTCTTGAGCGCATTCAAATGGATTTTTGACGTGTTCTAAAACCGCAAAGGAAAACACGGCATCAAAAACATTAGATTGAAATGGCAGTTTTTCCCCTATTCCCACCACATCGGTTGTTGCATACTCAACAATTTCAAAATTAATCACATTTGCATGGGGGGAATATTTTCTCAATCCGCAGCCGTTATCTAAAATTAATCCCTCTGGAAATTCTCGGATAAGCTGCCGGCACAGTTCGTCATACCCACTGCTAGAAATATTTGTTGTTGGCTTAACTTTTCCGTATTCGATTAATTCTTTTGTGAGAAAATTATAACTCGTTCTATTTTTGCTAAACTCCTCACCGCAATCACAGCAACGCAAAGCACTTTCTAAATCTTCTAATTTTTCACTCTCACAAATCGGACAGCGCAGAATGTTCCGAAGAGTTTGAAGTTTCTGATGTTTAACTTTCCAAAAATTTTCATAGGCTTGAGGGGAAATTTTAAACGGTAAGGCAAAACTGCACGCTTGATTCTCAACGAAAAAGTGGATCGACCAAACATCGCCTGGAGAAAAATCCGCAATTGACAGGAAATGCTGGAACCCCAGCATATAATTATAAGGAGAGTGTGCTTTTAAATCTGGACGCGTTTCAATGGCTAGCGGTTGAATAAATGTGCCGTCGGCATTTTGCAGGGTAGGCTGTTCGATGGGATGTGTTGCTGTTACCCACCCACGAATTATAAGAAAGGTGGCTGTCACTTCTTCATTTAAAGCAGGTGAATCCAGCCAGTAGGTAAACGGTTTAATTTCTTGGTTTTGGATATTTAAATCTGCCAAAACTGTATTTGAAATTGAAAATGTTAAAGGAAATGTGTGTTTTTCCCCATTAATTAAAAATCGTAAAAACCAAGATTCATCTGACAAAAGGTTGCGAGTTGAAAGATAATGTTGGAATCCCACAACATAAGAATGGGGATAATCCGCTTCCACATCTTGCCGGTTGAGAATTTCCAACGGTTCAACCCAGGTGCCGGTATTGCAAAGTGTTAACTCTTTGATGGGAAAATCTGCAGTCATCCACCCCCGCAAGAACACTCCACCCGAATTGATTTTTTCGTCTTGATTTGGAGATTCAATCTTGCAAGTAAAGGGTGCTTCGGATAAATTGTTATTTTTTAATTCTTCAAGAACTTGTCTGGAAATTGAAAAAGGCACGAGAAAATTATATTTTTTTCCTCTAATTGAAAAATGGATATACCAAGAATCAGACTCATCGGGTAAAAGTTCAATTGCTGATAAATAATGTTTAAATCCCAGCACATAATGATGGGGAGACTCAGCCGCAACATCCGGACGCTTGGTTATTTGTAACGGTTGAATACAGGTGCCGGCCTGATTTTGCAAAGTAGGATTTTCTATGAGATGTTCAGACTTAATCCACCCCCGAAATCCAATCACTCGTGAATTGACTTCTTCGTTAAAGGTTGGGGAATCTATACAATAGGTAAAGGGCTGCGTGAAACGAGTTGGATTTTTTAACTCCTCTAATAAAATTTTTGAAACTGTAAAATTAACGGAGAATTTATGAATTTTAGAATTAATGAGAAATTCAATATTCCATGAATCTCCTAATAATAAATTAAAAATAGAAAAGTAAGATTGAAACCCTACCACATATTGGCCGGCATAATCGGCTTCTACATCTGGACGACTGACAATTGCTAAGGGCTGCGTGTAAGTGCCGGCAGCATTTTGAAGCACAGGATGTTCTATCGGATACTCAGACGTAATCCAGCCGCGAATCGCAATTAAATTAGACGCAATTTCTTCATTAACTTTTGGGGAATCCAAGTAGTAGTTAAACGGGAAAGAAGATAAATTAGGGTCGCTTAAGTCTAAATTTTGATTGTTTTCAACGCCCTCCGCTACTTTTTTAGCCGGCAGTGTCTTTGAAACTAACTTAAATAGATTTTTGATGGGCTTCATAAATTTTCTGAGTAATCATTCAGGGTTTCAAGCTGCCTGAGTTCTTAAAAAAGTATCACAGATTTACCACTTTACTGTACCGCTCTCCTAAACCATCGCCTCAGCCTGGACGAATTGAGCCGGCTGGAGCCACATCTGCACCGGCTGGCTTAAGCTAAGAGTAGTGCGAAATCGTCTTCCTTCCTCAGAAGTGCCGGCTAGCCGCCCAACCGCCTGTCTACTCAAAATCGTTATGAGTATGATATATTTGTTACAGTTCGTAAATAAGCAGTCGGTGCGCGTGTGGCTGTAAAGACGCGCCAAAGGCGTCTCTACCTTGCCTAAACTCCCGCACAAGTAGAGTGTATACATTCAAGGAGATAACGGTTCATGACTCATCACGCAGAAGGATGTCTCCGGGTTGGCCAAACTGCCCCAGACTTCACCGCAACAGCTGTGGTCGATCAAGAATTCAAGACGATTAAATTGTCTGATTATCGTGGCAAGTATGTAGTCCTGTTCTTCTACCCCCTTGACTTCACCTTTGTGTGTCCCACAGAGATCACAGCCTTTAGTGATCGTCACGGAGATTTCTCTAAAATCAACACCGAAATTCTTGGCGTTTCAGTTGACAGTGAATTTTCTCACTTGGCATGGATTCAAAGCGACCGCAAATCTGGCGGCGTCGGCGATCTAAACTATCCACTTGTCTCTGATATTAAGAAAGAAATTAGCACCGCTTACAACGTGCTTGATCCAGAAGCTGGAATTGCCCTGCGAGGTCTCTTTATTATTGACAAAGAAGGTGTTATCCAGCACGCAACCATTAACAACCTCGCCTTCGGTCGCAATGTGGATGAAACCCTACGGACACTGCAAGCGATCCAGCACGTCCAGTCTCACCCCGATGAAGTCTGTCCCGCCGGCTGGCAGCCTGGTGATCAGACGATGACTCCCGATCCGGTCAAATCCAAAGTCTACTTTTCAGCTGTCTAATTTTCAGCAATTAGCTGGAAATCAAGGCTATCAAGTAGCGGGTAGCAGGGGCAGTTTTATGCAGTTAGATTATTGCTGATATTTTGAATATTTGCGATATAAACGCCCCTGCTGGAATACCGAATTTGTCAGAAATAAAATAGCCCAAGATCGATTGCCGATAATGAGCAAAGGGTTAATAAGTATGACTCATTATCGATTATTCATTGCCAAACTTTAGCAGGAGATATCGACTTTATGCTGACTTCTACTGACTTTAGCGGCTTAATCAATCAGCGCTTCTTCAACAACTTTTTGCCGAAGCCGGCAGCCAATAAACTATACATGGAAGTCTGCCCGCCAGACTTTGAACTGCCTGACATCAAAGGCAACCGCCGGCTTAAATTATCAGAATATCGAGGAAAGCAACCCGTCATACTCGCTTTCACGCGTATCTTCACAGAAAAGCAGTATTGTCCGCTGTGCTTTCCCCATATTAAAGCCATGAATCAGGCTTACGAACAATTTACCGAAGCCGGCGCAGAAGTTTTAATGATTAGCAGTACCGACGAGCGACAAAGTAAAATTGTCATCGAAGATTTGCATATCAAAATGCCGTTGCTAAGCGATCCTAAATGCGGCGTGTTTCGCGCCTATGGAACAGGTCAAGCCCTCGGTGCTCCCCTGCCGGCACAATTTGTCCTCGACAAACAAGGAAAACTCCGTTACAAGCACTTGTTCTCCTTCCTAGATCCCAATGCCGGTGTCGAAAAACTGCTAGAAGCACTCAAGAATTTGTAGATGTTTCCCGGCTAAAAATCCCTGATTAACTCGCCTCAAAACGAAGGAATAACGAATGATAGAACTCTACACCTTCACCACACCCAACGGACGCAAAGCGTCAATCATGCTGGAAGAAACCGGCCTTCCCTACAACACCCATAAAATTGACATTACCAAAAACGATCAATTCACCCCAGAATTCATCGCCATCAACCCCAATAGTAAAATTCCGGCGATTGTTGACACAGATGCCGGTATCACCGTATTTGAATCCGGCGCAATTCTCATTTATCTCGCCGAAAAAACCGGCAAATTCCTCCCCACAGATACCAAAAATCGCTTTCAAGTCATCGAATGGTTGATGTTCCAAATGGCTAGCGTTGGGCCAATGTTTGGTCAACTAAACCACTTCAAACGCTATGCACCCGAAAAAATTCCCTACGCCATCGAACGCTACGAAAAAGAAACCCTGCGACTTTATAGCGTCCTCGACAAACAACTAGAAAACCACGAATACATCTGCGGCGACTACTCAATTGCCGATATCGCCATATACCCTTGGGTTGCCATTTATGAATTCCAAGGACTCACCCTCGACGCACACCCCAACCTCAAACGCTGGGTAGAAACCGTCCAACAACGCCCCGCAGTTCAACGCGGGATGGCAGTTCCAGCATAGTAGGGGCATGGGGGATGGGGCATGGGAGAGAGGGAGATAGAAAAACTTGCCATCAGATCCTGGTATTCAACCTTGGCAAATAGACTATTAACTCAACCCCAGACAAAAACTTCCCATCAATAATCTATCTCTGCCACCAACAGATAACCCATCTGCGTTTATCTGCGTGCATCTGCGGTTAAAAAAAATCCCCCCATATCTCTGCCACCAACAGATAACCCATCTGCGTTTATCTGCGTGCATCTGCGGTTAAAAAAAATCCCCCCATATCTCTGACAACAACAGACAACACATCTCTGTATGCCTAACGGCACGCTGCGCTATCATCTGTGGTTAAAAAAATCTTTTAGCCTACAAAAAAAGTCATCCCAATCGGGCGAACTAAATCATCATTAGGCGCAACAAAAATCGCTCCTTGATTACCCGATGAAGGCAAAGAATTACCATTCGTTCCCTCATAGCGCAAAATTGCACCCCGATTATTTGCCCCCTCACTATAATCAAAACCAACCGTAAAAAGATTACCATTCGGAGAAAATGCTAAACTGCCGGTGAAATTCTGACTGGGTGAAGTACCCGTGTAATTAGTCGGCAAAACCTTAACCAATTCCCGCGTTTCTAAGTCATAACGCCGAATATCATTGGCAAAATCACTGACATAAAGATCGCCATCTTTAGGCCCAATTGCCATTCCTAAAAGGCTCACAAACCCCGCGCCATCCGGTGGAGTTGCCGGCGACGCAAACACTTCCGACTGCCTGGTTTGCGGGTTGAAGCGCAACACCTGACTCGGCAAGCCGGCGCTAAAATCAGGTTCACCGTCCCGTGCAACACTTCCTTGAGTCGTCACGTAAAGATTCCCATCCGGGGCAAAAAGCAGACCATTTGGCCCATTCAGCCCACCGGCTTGCGCGTTTCCAGTTGCAAAAACATCAATAAACTGGCCGGTTGTGCTGTTGTAGCGCAGGATGCTATCAGTCAAGAAACTGCTGACATAAAGATTCCCATCCTCGCCAAAAGCAAAACCATAAGGCCGGTGCAATCCGCCGGTTTCATCCACATTTGGTGTGTTAGGATTATCCCCGACAAACGCATCAATAAATTCTCCCGTTACCCCGTCATAGCGCAAGACAGCGGAAGCACCTTGTTCTTGAGAAGTTGCCGGCTTATCTCCACTACTGATATAAAGGTCTTGGATGCCATCACCGTTGCCATCCGGGCCGTAAATCAAGGTATCTGGAGCCAACAAACCGCCACTGTTCGCTGGGATAAATTCCCCTAAAATTTCGCCGGTTTTGGCATCAACGCGTTGCACATTATTCCCTCGGCTATTGCCAACCAGAAGCGTGTTTAACACTTGCAACGCTTGAGCTGGATCGCGGCCTTCATTAATACCAAATTTAACAAAATGTTCAATGCCGGTGAGTTTATCTTTTTCGACAACAGCGGCAACATCTGGGTTTCGTTCTAGATAAATCCGGGTGTTAAACAGAGAATTCGGATCGCGTTCCTCAAATTGACCAAATTTAATAAAATGATCGAAGGCTGTAATTTTATTACCTTCAACGGCGGCAGCAATATCTGGATTGTTTTCTAAATAAAAGCCGGTGTTAAACAGTTCGTTTGGATCGCGGCCTTCAAACCGGCCATACTCTTTAAAGTGAGCAAATCCACTGCTAAAGGCTCCACTCTTCACAGCCTCAGCCACATCCAGGTTGCTCTCTAGATAAAAGCTTTCGTCAAAAAGTCCGGTGCTGTCCAACATTAAATATATTTTTCCTGATTAACTAAAAAATGTCGATGAGGGCAATTTCAACTGAGTTAAGTGATGAAGTTTTAAACGAGGATTTTCCTTAGCTAGGAAAATTTTTTAGCGAACTCAAATCTGATTCAAGAAAAAAGATGATTCGATGTCTTAATCTTGAATTTGAAAGCAAGTTCCTTAAGAGTAGAATCGATGATCTCACTGCTGCGTTCGGTTGTCAAGCCCTCATTACAAACTTTTACCAACAGGAAACTCTCCCGGAAACAGCGGGTGAATATTCACTAAAACAGACTGAAAATTATCTTTGCTCTAGTGATTGATGCTAGTTTTTATCTCAGGTAAATTTAAGCTTGGCAAGCAGTGCCGGCAACAGTTGCTTCCTCAAGCCGAAACCCCTGCCACAGATTTGAGTTCTGCCGGCACCTCACACTGTTTCAAAGCCGGCCCGACGGGGATATCAATTCTAAACTCAGTTCCCTGTCCCGGTTCTGACAGGCAAACAATCGCACCGCCGTGCTTATCCACCACAATTTGATAACTAATAGACAAACCCAATCCCGTACCTTTGCCCACCGGCTTTGTCGTGAAAAACGGGTCAAACAATCGCGATCTTACGCTTTCACTCATCCCCGGCCCATTATCCGCAATCCGCACCGTCACATAATTGGGGTGCGATATCTCTGTGTGAATCCAAATCGTCGGACTGGCTGATTCTGTGAGTTTGCCGGTTTTCCAATAACCACTCAGCACTGATTCTTCAAGCGCATCAATGGCATTGCTGAGGATATTCATAAATACCTGATTCATTTGGCCGGCATAACACTCGACTTGCGGCAACTGACCGTATTCCTTCACCACTTCAACACCCGGATATGCCCCATGAGCCTTGAGCCGGTTTTGCAAAATTAACAGCGTATTATCCAGCCCTTCATGCAAATCTACCCGCTTCATTTCCGCTTGGTCAAGTCGTGAAAAATTCCGCAGGGACAACACAATCTGGCGAATTCGATCAGCCCCCATTTTCATCGACGCCAGCAGTTTTGGTAAATCTTCATTCAAGAAATCAAGGTCAATCTCTTCTGTCATCTCCTCAATTTCAGACACTGGATGGGGATAATGCTTTTGGTAAAGCATCACCAGTTGTAACAACTCTTTGATGTAATTGTTCGCATAGTTAAGATTGCCGTAGATAAAATTTACGGGGTTGTTGATTTCGTGCGCCACTCCCGCCACCAACTGACCGAGACTTGACATTTTTTCTGTTTGAATTAATTGCGCCTGACTTTGCTGCAAATCATGAAGCAGTTGCCCTAATTGTTGGGCTTGAGCCGTTGCTGTGGCAGCCGCAGCGTGTGCTTGAGCGTAGAGATAAGCTTGATGAATAGAAATCGCCAATTGATCCGCCACTGCTTGCGCTAAGTCCCGATCATTTTTAGACCAATAGCGCGTGTGCGAACATTGATTGAGATACAAAATTGCGTGCAGTTGACCGTTTGCCTGCACCGGCACGACGAGAGAAGATTGAATTTTCGCCCGTTTATACTCAGCATTATTACTGCCGATGCGAGGATCTTGCGCCACATCCGAGATTGCTACCAGTTGCCGGTGTTCAATCACCCACTGACTAATTGGCCCATGCGTGTCAAATTCATGCACAGAGGGAGAAAACGGATCTCGGCAAACTTCAAACAGATGCCGGCGTCTAAAGGCGACTCCCTCCGCTGCTGCATCCACATCCTCTTCCGAAAGTGGGTAACTCAACTTCCCGTCTTCAAGATCCTCAACTAAATGCACCAAGCAGCGATCTGCCTTCAGCGCTTCCATTAGCTGGGCGATTGCCTCAGTTAAAATCGTTTCCAGATTTAAACTCTGACGGGTTTGGGTGGTAATTTGGTTAACCAACCGCTCACGCGCGGCTTGTTTTTGCGTTTGCTCATACAGTTGAGCTTGGCGAATCGCAATTTCTAGTTGTTGCGCCATTGACTGAAGAAACTCAATTTCCTCTGCACTCCACTGCCGGGGTTGTTCACATAAACAGGCAATAAAGCCGATCCAGCCGGATTGACTTTTCACCGGCACCAACAAATTAGCAACAGCGCCCAGCAATTGACACGACGTTTGCGGCTGGGAATTCTGCGATCCGCTTGCTGCCGGTGGTGTTTTGCGAAGCGGCAACCAAGACATTAATCGCGCCACTGCACTCACACCAGCCGGGTTGCTTTCTGGCCCATAATTAATAATTAAAGCCCCCTCAGCAATCGCCGTTGCCGCTGCCCCAAAGCTTTCTAGGGGATAGTATCCTAATTGAGACGGTTTTTGATTGCTGCCAAGCCGTTCGCACACCACTTGCACCCGCTGTGTATCGTTGTAATACCAAAGAAAACTACAGCGTTCCACTTGCAGTAAACTGCCCACTTCATTCACTGCGGTTTGCAATACCACTTTCAACTCCAGCGAGTTGCGGATGCGGTCTATAATTTTGCGTAACAGAGCGCTTTGCTGTTGCGGATCTCCAATTTGACTTGCCTGTGCTTGATTGGGGAAAGGAAAGACGGAGGATAACCGATTGAACCAAGAGTTAGTAATTGTCATGAGATAACTTCACTGAATAGCCTAAAATCCCTATTCTGCGTTGACGTGCCAGCCCAATCACTTGTGGGTTTTATCGTTGAAAATCCTACAGCTGGGCTTCAAATGGAACGGACACGTTTGATTTATTAACGATTGTTCTAAATAACTCTAGAAAAATTTAACTTTTTAAACGTGAAGGTTGTGGTATCAAAGAGATTTCTAAGCAAATTATCCGGGAATTCAACACACCCCGATTCTTGAATTTAGACAATATTTAAATTCATACAATATTTAGCAGTGCTAAAAATGTTCACTGCGAACTCAACTGCTAGGCTTAGGATACTGTAAAGGAGCCACCAGTAGTCTTTTCTTGCGCCGGCACCCTGTCAGAGCATCAATGTTTAAGCAGCCTGAGAATCTTTTAAGATTTCTTACTTAAGCGTGATTACCGAATGAGATTTCGTAATAAAACTTTATTTTTAGACATTTGTATCGTATACTACGCGTGAGTAAGTCACAAGGAGTTACAAAAAAAATGTCGCAGCACCGGCAGCCGCTGACAGTTCCGAAAGAATTCCTCGGCCCTCCGGGCGACTTGAATCCCACGCTACTGATGTTTGTGGCGTCAGTCGTAATGTTCTTCAGTTCCCACACCGGCTATTGGTTTTGGAACTGGCCGGGGTGGTGTTGCTTTTGTATTAATGTGCTTGCGGCACACATGGCCGGCACAGTGATTCACGATGCCTGTCATAACGTTGCCCACCGCAACCGCATCACCAACGCAGTTTTAGGGCATGGTAGCGCCTTGATTTTGGGTTTTTCCTTTCCGGTATTCACCCGCGTCCACCTACAGCATCACGCCCATGTGAATGACCCGAAAAACGACCCGGATCACTTTGTTTCCACCGGCGGCCCACTTTGGTTGATTGCTGCTCGTTTTTTCTATCACGAAATCTTCTTTTTCACAAGGCGTCTGTGGCAGAAAAATGAGCTGTTGGAATGGTTTTTGAGCCGGCTGGTGTTCTTCTCTGTGGTTTATTTCGCCTGCCAGCACGATTTATTTAGCTATTTTCTCACTTACTGGGGATTACCCACATTAGTTGTGGGAATCACACTCGGTTTATTTTTTGATTATCTGCCTCATCGGCCTTTTGAAGAACGCAGCCGGTGGAAAAATGCCAGAGTTTACCCCAACAAGGTTCTAAATGTCCTGATTATGGGGCAAAATTATCATTTAGTTCATCATTTATGGCCTTCGGTTCCTTGGTATTACTACGAGTCAGCTTACTGGGCGATGAAGCCTTTGTTAGATGAAAAAGGTTGCGCTCAAAGTTTGGGATTGCTGAAAGGAAAAGACTTTTTGGGTTTCCTTTATGATCTTTTCTTCGGAATTCGATTTCATCACTTTTTGCCGGCTCGAAAGGAAATGGAAAAGGTGCAATAACAAAAAATTGTCACTGGCTGGATCAGTCGTGAAAAGTACAGTTGTATCGCCCCCCTAGCCCCCCAATACTGGGGGAAGAGTGTAAATCGCTGTTTCGCCGCACTGCAATACTGGAGAGAACCGGCATTTAAAGTCCCCCAGTATTGGGGGATTTAGGGGGCAGATAAACCTCAGTCGAGAAAAGTACAGCTATTTCGCCCCCCTAGCCCCCCAATTCTGGGGGGAACAAGAGTCTAAATCGCTGTTTCGCCGCACTCCATTACTGGAGGGAACCGGCATTTAAAGTCCCCCAGCATTGGGGGATTTAGGGGGCAGATCAACCTCAAACGTAAGTAGAGAAGACTTGTGTGTACACCGTAGAATTCTGAGGGAAACCGGCATTTAAAGTCCCCCAGTATTGGGGGATTTAGGGGGCTTATTAGCCTCAAACGTAAGTAGAGAAGACTTGTGTGTACACCGTAGGATGCCGGCGCTAACTTTCTAAGAAGATTGCCCCTATCCATCTGAGGCGGGGTTATCGGGATCGAGAAATAGGCTGCCTAGGAATTTGAACTGGGTTACTGTCTTTGCTTTTTAATCAGCAACTTTTTTGTAAATGTAATCAACAGCCTGTTGAACTGTTGTTATGTTTTCCGAATCTTCAGCGGGAATTTCAATGTCGAATTCCTCCTCGATTGCGATCATTAGCTCTACTGCATCGAGAAAATCGGCTCCTAAATCATTGGCAAAATTAGCATTGATGGTGACTTCACTTGCATCAACTTCTAGCTGCTTGGCAACAATCGCTTTGACTTTTTCATAAATTTGCTGCTTAACCTTACCACTTGGGGAAGATTCAGCAAAAACGTTAGGAGTAGTGGTATCAGTTGTAGTTGCATCAGAATCTAATTCTGATTCGTCTTCCGATTCATCTCGGACTTTGAAATAGTAAAAAAGATTAGCAACAGCCAAATTAGACGCTTTTTCCAAGTTCGACGATACTAAACTTTTATGACCCGCTATTGGCCCTTGCTCAAGGATATAATCTTCATACTCTTGACGCTGCTGCGGATCGAGCATTAATTCCAGTTGAGTCCGAAGAGAATAAAAATGAGACTTAGGCCGCAAATTTTCATAAAATAACTGTTCATCCGGTATCGCTAAAGTTGTTGTGGCTGAATTTTTATCCCCAATAACAGCTAAGTCTGATTTACTAAAATCAGCACTCTGTAACTGCTTTAACTCACTTTGCGACAAAGATTTTATCCAGTCAATCTGATTTTGCCAAGTGTCTAATGTAGCTAAATCGTGATTGTGAATTCGCGTGATTTCAGGAAACAGAAAATCTAGTTCGTCGTCAGAGTCACAGCCAGCAATTACTGTTAAGCCATCTTGACGGATTTGTTGTTGAAGTTGAGAAAGCCGATCGCCCGCAGCACCAAATTCATTTTGTACCTGATACGTGCCGATAATACTTTGCTCGATCGCCCAACTGCACTCTAACCGCCGCAACTGTCCCGCTGCACAAGTTTCTTCTAATAAATGCGGATTTTTGTAATCAGCTAAAGCTTCAAACAGCATCCCCCGCGCAGCATCAATTTCAGCATTGCGGCGATTAATATCTTGCAGTTGCAAAGCTGAGCGCATTCGTTGAATTGCTTGATTAAATAACCCGTAAGCCCGCACTAAGACTAGGCGATGGTTCTGAAATTTTATATCTGCAACCACTTCAGAAATTAATTGTTTAATTTCCGCGCCTTGACCTTTCAAAAGTTGTTCTAAATTGATGAAACCATTTTCTACTTTAACTTCCAGCCTCTCTACTGCTTTTTTTAGTTTCAAAGTCTGGTGCAAATTCACCGCCGACAAAGCTACCCCAGCCGCAACTCCCACACCAATGACGGCTGTTGTCGCTTGCAGCACGCCCAAACTGGCTTGGACGGCTTGAAAGCCCATGTGGTTTTGGTACATCTGCAAGCCGCCCATTGCAAGCTGCACGGGAGACACTAACGGCGATAGCGGGCTGTTATTGACAACCGCGCCAACGGCATGGGCAGCAAACTGTCCCGTTGCTGCATCCCTCGCCATGCCGATCGGCACTCCAGCGGATGTAAACACTTGTGCGTACTTACCCGCCTCGATCGCAGCCTGTACCGCTGAGGGAAATACAAAGTTCATCATAAATTTTTACCCTGGTAGAAACCAACGCAATAACTGATCTATTATGATCCATTTAATAAAAGAAATATTATTAGGCGCTGCAAATGAATACTTCGTTAATTAGTCCCCAAACAATTGAGCTTGTTTCGCTGCTGACAGGGCAAAAACTACGAAAAGAGGATATTACTCCGCCTGTGCTTTTTCTGGGAGGGCTGGTGACGGTGTTGTTGGGAGTCATCTATGCCGACGGTACGGTTGACGCTGAGGAAATGCAGCGACTGCGGGCAACTTTGACGGAACTCATCCCCGCTAACAACAGTTTGCGCCAATTGGTAATGGCGATGGTTAAGGGCGTGCGAGATCAGCAAGTTTACAAGAAATTGACGGAGTTGCTGGCGCTGACATCGTGCTTTTCCGAGGAGGAAAAACTGCTGCTAATTAGTTTTGGGTATAAGATGTCAGCAGCAGATGGGACACTAGATAAACGCGAAAAAGAGTATTTGAAAATCATCGCCAACAGACTCGGCATCGATGCGCGATTTTTGGGTGTTTTGGAAGCGAGTTTTAGCAATCAAGCAATAAACGATACAGATGCTTTAGCAGAAGTCCACTCGTTACTCGATCCTGCCCAATTTCAATCTCTAGATTCTTTGCTTGTCCGTGCTGCAAGTCACATCATCGGACATTTACCAGCAAAACCGAAACAGCAAAAAAATCAAAAGCATTCAGTCTCGTCATATCAGGAGTTGAAAAAGTTTCAGGAGTATAGACAACAATTGGATGCAGTTTGTGGCAAACTTTATTTGACTCTTCTAGATGGAAGCGAGCGCAACGTGCTATCTCCTAATTTAACAGAAGAAGTAACAAAGATATCTCGTAAATTACAATCTCAGCGGTTTCGCGTTGCTGTTGTCGGCGAGTTTAGCAAAGGAAAATCTACTTTACTCAATGCTTTGCTGGGCGAAGAAATTCAACCAGTGCGGGATATTCCCTGTAGCGGTACGGTAACGGTTTTGAAATACGGGCCGCAGCAGCGAGTGATTTGCAAATACAAAGACGGAAGCGAAGAGGAGATTTCACCTGAGCAATATAAAGATAAAGCCTCGATTTCTGAGGAAGCAGCTTTAGGTTCTTTTGGAGATGAAATTGTCAATTCAGAAATCAAAGAAATCATTTTCGAGCATCCGAATCTCGAATTGTGCCGCAATGGTGTAGAAATTATTGATTCTCCCGGATTGAACGAACAAGCGGAACGCACGTTAGTTACGGAACAGGTTCTCAAAACAACTGATGCGGTGATTTTTTTGACTCATGCTCAAAATGCTTTGACAGAAAAAGAGCGAGAACTGCTGTTGTATTTGAAAAAAGAGTTGAATCCTGGGAAAAATGATGAAGGTGTGAAGAGTATTTTTGTTTTAGTTAATTTTGCCGATTTGCTGCGTCGGGAAGAAAGCCGCAAACAGGTAAAACAAAGGGTAGAAACGATTGTTAAGAGTCAAAATTTGATGGCTGGTGAAAACCGAATTCATTTTATTTCGGCTCAATCTGCACTTGAGGCGATTTTGGACGGAACGGAAAATGAGTATGTGAAATCTTTTCAGTATTTTACCAAATCTCTCGAACAGTTTTTGACAGTTGAACGGGGGGCGGTCGCGCTTGAGCAATCCGCAGCCGGAATTAAGCAAATTATTAATACTGGCTGCGATGAATTGAGTCAATATAGGGAAATGCTACAAGGAAAATTGACACTTTCTCAAGGAGATCAACAGAAAATATTTGAACTGATGGCGGAAGCAAGCGGACGCGATGTAAAAATTAGATTGTTAGCTGAGGAACTGATGGAGCAATCGGCAGACAAAGTTATTGAATCTTGGAATGAATGGTTGGAAGGGTTGGGAGAACGCCTGATGGCAAAAAGTCATCGCTGGACTTCTCAACACGGACACATCATGAGTCGAGACAAGTTGACTAAAGATTATGCAGATAAATTTGTACGAGACATCACCAAAGAAATTGATGACTGGGGCAATCAAAAAGTAGAGTCTATTTTAAAACAAAATATGGGAGTGCTAGACAGCCAAATCGGTGAAGATATTTATGCAATACGACAACAATTTCAACAGTTTGACCAGCAACTCAGCACTAGCCTTGTCGCTCAATTCAATAACTTAGCAACAGCAGGTAGCTTAGGCGGAATTGGCAGCAGTGGAAGCGGAATAGCTTCATCAATTGGCGAGATTGAGGATGGTGGATTTTTTGGGGGTTTAGGAATTGGTGCAGCAGTTGGTGCTGCGTTGCTATTTTTTACAGGACTTGGTTTTATAGGAGTTATTTTGGGTGGCTTAGCGGCTGGTGCTGGTGGCGGTTTGGGCTTGAGTTTTTTAGATGGCGATGCTGTTAAAGCTCAGATTAAGGAAAAAGTTTGTGAGTTAGGCTTTGAGAAATTTGGCGAATCGGCAGAGTCTATTTTTGAGAAGGTACAACAAAGAATTATTGCAGTATTTGCCGATCGCGCTGATGCGAATAGTGATGTGATGTCAAAAGCGATCTCGCTGTGGGAGAATTTATTAGAACAGCAGGAAAATCGCGATCGCCAAAATCAAGCAGAATGCGAGGCCGAAAAGGTTCGGCTGGCTGACAAACGTCGAGAACTTGAACAAGTACAGAATCAAATTGAAACAATCTTAAATCAAAGTGCCCGCTAATTCAATGGGTAATACGAAATCCGGTTATGTTCTACTACTAACAAATCAAGCCCAGTTCAACCAGAGTTAAACCAGTAAGAATTGGTAATATTTTTGATTTCCTGACTCATTGCTTGAAGAACAAAACATCTGGTCGCCAAAACATCTTCTAACTCATCTTGACTTTCAAAATGCTCGTTGCGTGCATCTCATTTTTGTCAATTTGGAGTGCCGGCATCTTGCCCGCGTGTTGTCAGATCAGGGAGCAAGATGCTCCCACTCCCATATTTTTGCAAAAATGAGATGCACCCCTGACGAAAAAAAAGGAAGAATTAAAAACTAAGAACAATCTCAATTTTTAATTCTTCTTAGCTGCCGGCTGCTAACACTAACTGGGTGCTAAACTCCAATCAGGTCTGAGATTTTTCGCCTGTCTTAAATAGGGATGGTGAATCTCGACTTGGGAGGCTGAGATATTGACATGGATGAGAAACCGGATGCAAAGTTCTAAGCCCCCCACCACGTGCATTTGCTGTACATCCAACAGAGGAACACAGTCCCATCCGGGGCGAGCACGGGCAATCGCTGCTGGAAAAATTACATCCAAATCACGGGTGGCTGAAAACGTGGCACTAATGATCTGTTCCGGATCTAACTGATTTCGCGCTTCCAGTTCATCTAACAGTTCTGTCACCGCTTCTCGAATCGCTTCAACCGTATTTTCCGAAACAGTTGTTGCCCCACGAATCGCTCGAACTCTCCACTCCACGCCAAAACTCTCCTATGTATATTTGTATTGATCAGCACCCCCACCGGCAATGAGAATTGAAAAGTGAAAGTTCAGAATTGAGAATCGCAAATTGGGGATTGCCGGCTAGAAAATTTTTCTTTTTTTCTACAGTGTCAATTCCCTATCGCAGAAAATCTCCAATCTAAGCGAAATCTTTAAACATTAAAAAATCGCTTTGACTCCATTCTTCACTTTTCACGTTTTTCGCTTCTCACTGACCGCTCAATCCTAAATTAAGGTCGATACATCCACAAGGGTAGACCGCTCGCAGACATCTCAAAATCCATCCACTCGATGCCGGCAGACAGACTGGATGTTACCTGACTTTCTCCCAAGATCCGGCTTAATAAGGGTTTACGTTCTTCCAGGGTGTAACACTGGGTTTTTTCAGGATCGAGTCCCACGAGTTCTGCTGCCCAGCGGCGAGCGTCCTCTTCTGTTCCTAGCCGGTCAACAACGCCCAGTTCTAAAGCTTGTTGTCCCGTAAAAATTCGACCATCGGCAAAGCTTTTGACCGTATCGACTGCCAAATTTCGCGCTTCAGCAACGGTTTGCACAAACTGTTGGTAACTGGTATCGATCAACTGTTGCAGAATATCTTTTTCTGGCTCAGTTAATTCTCGATCAAACGCCAAAATGTCTTTGTAAGGGCCAGACTTAATAACTTTGAAAGAAACCCCGACTTTTTCCAGCAGGCGTTCTAAATTATTGCCTCGCAGAATCACGCCGATGCTGCCGGTGATCGTCCCCGGATTCGCCACGATATGCTCAGCACCCATCCCGATATAGACACCTCCAGAGGCCGAAATATTGCCAAAACTGGCAACAATTTTGACTTTCTCTCGCAGCCGCTTTAAAGCGCTGTAGATTTCCTGGGAATCTCCCACCGTACCTCCCGGACTGTCAATTCGCAGCAGCAAGGCGGGGAATTTTTTTTCTTCAACAGTTTTGAGGGCTTCTAGCACTCGTTTGCGAGTGGCACCGGCAATCGCGCCGTTCACTTCAATTCGGGCAATTTGTTTGCGAAACTTGTTAAATGGCCAAATCATGGGCGGTCAAACAGCGGTTGTGAGTCAGTTAATATCAAGTGTTTTAAGTTTTGAGTTTTGAATGTATCACTCATCACTTTTGCGAACGGTGGCCAGATGGGAGCGGCTGAGTATAAATACTTCCAGGTTGCCCAATCGGTCGAAGAACTCTCAGGACTTGCCACAAGAGCGCACGCGATTAATTGCGTGCTTATTCTAGTTTGCCTGAATATTATCGAGTTGTCGGCATTCTGCTGAGCGGGCACGCGGTTAAATCGTCGATATCACAGCGTTAACACGATACTCTAAAGTCTAGACATCTTTAGTAGCATTTCTTAACATAATTATACGATTGGGTACAATGAGAGAAATCAACGTTCGACTTCGCAGTTCAGGCTTAGGGCGCTATTTGCCCTTGCAGGAAGCGAAAGATCGTATTGAAGACTTCCACAGCCGGCAGCTTTTGCAATCCTTTCCAAACGCCCTATTTTATCGCTAAACCCCATGTATCTAAGACTGAGTGAATCGAAACTGCCTCTGGCAACACTGCTGCTAATCGCACCGTTTTTCCTGTGGGGAACCGCAATGGTGGCGATGAAAGGCGTCATCCCGAACACAACGCCGCTATTCATGGCAGGAGTGCGTTTGCTACCGGCAGGCGTCTTAGTTCTGATCGCAGCCGCAATGATGGGTAGGCCGGCTTTAAAAGGCTGGGGGGCATGGTTGTGGGTGGCCTTTTTTGCCCTGGTAGATGGGGCAATGTTTCAAGGTTTTTTAGCCGAGGGATTGCTGAGAACCGGCGCAGGGTTGGGATCGGTGATGATTGACTCGCAACCCCTAGCCGTGGCTATTTTATCGTGGTGGCTATTTGGTGAGCGTATTGGCTTCTGGGGCTGGCTGGGGCTGGGGGTTGGCGTCGTGGGGATCGCGCTGATAGGCTTGCCCGATGAATGGATTTTGGGCCTGTTCCAACAGGGGATCGCATCGGTGCCGGTGGAAATTGAGAACTTATTTGAGAACGGGGAATGGCTGATGCTGCTGGCGGCGCTGTCAATGGCGGTGGGGACGGTAACGATTCGCTACGTGTGCCGGTATGCCGATGCCGTTGTCGCCACCGGCTGGCACATGATTTTAGGTGGAATCGCCTTGCTTACCCTTTCAGCCGGCACAGAATCCCAGCAGTGGGTGAATATTGATCTCTCAGGTTGGGCAGCTTTAGCCTATGCAACGATTTTTGGCAGTGCCCTGGCTTACGGCTTATTCTTTTACTTTGCCTCCACCGGCAGCCTCACCAGTTTGAGTGCCCTGACCTTTCTGACGCCGGTGTTTGCCCTATTATTTGGAAACTTATTCTTAGCGGAAGTTCTCAGTCCCCTGCAATCGATTGGGGTTTGCCTAACAATTGTGAGTATTTACTTAATCAATCAACGTGATACGATAGCCCAAAAGCTGAGACTAGGGCGTACAGTGGGTCAAACCATTGCCTCTGCGGAGGAAACTGCTGCTGAAAATCGACTCCTGCTACAATCGTCTGAGAGCAAATCGGTTGAGCTGCCGGTGACGATCCGCATCGCGGAATCCGAAACGGAGATTTAACCTCAGCCGATCTAATCTGACCGGCAACAGGTCGATGAACCGGCGCGGCTAGCTGGTTAATGATTTTAGATTTTTGATAGGTAACTCCAAAAACAAACCGAAATCATCGAAAATCAAAGTTCCACCAGCAGCAGCCACAGATGATCTGTGATTCGTGCAGGATGCATAACGGGTAGGATTGAGCTAGCTTAATTACACCTGAATCGCTCACGCTGGTTGACTCCCCCACCCCCGCGTTAGAATATGGTGCTTTACCGCT
The DNA here is from genome assembly GCF_014695715.1 of Microcoleus sp. FACHB-68. NCBI lineage: Bacteria > Bacillati > Cyanobacteriota > Cyanophyceae > Oscillatoriales > Microcoleaceae > Microcoleus > Microcoleus sp. FACHB-68. Next base: position 123,660 of record NZ_JACJOT010000003.1, on the reverse strand, counting down.
CCACCGTGTTGCTCGTTACCTGCGCTAGTTGCCTGGGTTTTGCGCCCAGTCCAGCCAAAGGATTCATTCACCCAAACCGAACCGGGGAAATTTCGATAACGCCCCTAGAGGGCGCAGTGGTTCTGAACTCCCTGCAAGTGGCTCAAGCAAACGCCCCCGCCGGCATAGAACGCCCTCCCCTCGGACCAGGCGATCGGCACCCGGCAGTGCGAGAACTGCAAAAGACGCTGAAAACTTTGGGATACTACAGCGGTGCCGAGAATGGCGTCTATGAAGCCACGACAGCCGAAGCCGTCGCGCAATTTCAAGCCGGTGCCGGTTTAGAAGCGGATGGGGTTGTCGGTTCCACAACTTGGGATCGCTTGCAAATCGCCCAAAACCAAGCAAAACCCGCCCCTTCCCCAGACGCTCAAAAAGCATCGAATTCAAAATCTAACCTTTCAAAGTTGCTGCAAGGCAAAACAAAATGGTTATTGCTTGGTTTCGGTGTAATTGTGGTTGCTGGAATTGTCGCAGGGATATTTAATTTGCTCATGCGTTCTGGCGAAGACGAAGAGGATTTAGATCCCGATAGCCGGCCATCGCGAACTCCCCAACATCCAGGGCCGGCTGAGTCTGAAAACTCGCATAATCTACATCATAAAGCAACCAATTCAGGCATTCGCCAGCATAATTATGACAGTAACGGCTATCCTGAATTAGGTGCAACCGGCTCAGAAAAAAGGGATGAAAAAGAGCCGGTAGACTCAACTCCACCAGAATTTTTAGCCGTTGAAGAAATCACTCGCCTTCAGAAAATCGATATAATTGACGAATTGATCAAAGATTTACAAAAGCCCGATCCGGCGAAGCGACGTAAAGCAATTTGGGAACTGGGGCAACGGGGAGACTCCCGCGCCGTACAGCCTTTGGTGAATTTGATGGTAGATTCAGATTCCAAGCAGCGCAGCTTGATCCTGGCAGCTTTATCTGAAATTGGCACCCGCACCCTTAAACCGATGAACCGAGCTTTAGCAGTTTCTCTGCAAGATGATAATGCTGAAGTGCGAAAAAATGCAATTCGGGACTTAACCCGTATTTATGAATTAGTTTCTCAAATGAGTCAGATATTGCGTCACGCGATTGACGATCCAGACGATGAAGTGCGCGAAACCGCTAACTGGGCATTAGCGCAGTTGAGCAATATACGTGGGTTGCCGGTTGGAGAAAATCGAACCAGCCGGTCAAATTCTGCAAATCCGCCGGAAGACTCTACTGGGGAGTTTTGAGTTTTTACTTTTGAATGCCCAATGCCCCTACCGTTCTTGTTGGCGAAGCCTTGCCCCATGCCCAATTTTGAGTTTTGAGAGGGTGAAAGAGTATCAGGGCAGGATAAATTTAAGGATTGAGCAACTAATCGTACTGAACAAAAAACGCAAATCGTGACTGGTAAATCTATAAACTCACTCAAACTTCTATTTCTTTCCACACCTGTTGGGCAATTGGGTTCAGGACTCGGCGGCGGAGTGGAACTGACTTTGTATAATATTGCCCTGGAAATGCACCGGCGAGGGCATCATTTGGATATTGTCGCGCCGGCAGGCTCTCGTTTAGATTCATTTCCAATTAAAGAAATAGCCGGCGAATTGCAAATCACAGCCCAAACTCAGGAACGCGACGCTTTGATTTGTATGCCGGGAAATTCTTTACTGGCAAATATGTGGGAGTGTGCTCGCCAAATTCAAGGAAATTACGATTTAATTGTTAATTTTGCTTACGATTGGTTGCCTTTTTATCTAACGCCTTTTTTTAATTGTCCCATCGCGCATTTTGTCAGTATGGGATCGCTCTCTGATGCGATGGATCAAATCGTTGAACAGGTGGCAATTCAGTTTCCCGGTACAATTGGTCTTTACACAAAGTCTCAGGCAGAAACCTTTGCTTTAAAATCTTCTGAACTCAACTCGTCATGGTGCGAGGTTTTAGGCAGTGGCGTTGATTTATCCCTTTACGATTTTTGTGCTTCTCCCGCTCCTCAGTTGGCTTGGTTAGGTCGAATTGCCCCAGAAAAAGCCCTAGAAGATGCCGTCGCGGCGGCTCAAATTGCCGGCATTCCCCTGAAAATATTTGGCAAAATGCAGGATGATGCATATTGGAAGCAGATTTGTCAAGAGTATCCGGATGCGCCGGTGGAATATATGGGATTTTTCTCAACTCAAAAGCTGCAAGAACAGTTAGGAAAATGTCAGGCAATGCTAATGACGCCGCGCTGGGTGGAAGCATTTGGAAATGTGGCAATCGAGGCGCTAGCGTGTGGAGTGCCGGTGATTGCTTATCGGCGCGGAGGGCCGGCTGAAATAGTCCAAGATGGCAAAACCGGCTTTTTAGTAGAACCAGATAGTGTCGAAGGCTTAGTCAATGCAATTAAGCGCTTAGATGAAATTGACCGTTTAGAGTGCCGGCGGCAAGCAGAAACAGAATATTCTTTAGAAGCATTGGGTGATCGTATGGAACAATGGTTCCAAACTATTAAACAGCTTGCCAACCCAAGTTCTTAAATGAAACCGCAGATAAACATCGGCCATAACAGACAATCTATCTGTGCTATCTGTGTTTATCTGTGGACGCAAGTGAAACTTGAATGACGAGCAAAGCACATTCAAGTTTCACCTGCGGAATCTGTGGTTATAAAATCTTTATCCCGATAAAATGCAATCCCAAATCCCCAATCTCAATTCTAAAATTCAACTGCCACCGGCACTCAAACCAGGCGATCTACTGCGGGTAATTGCGCCGAGTGGGTGTCTACGAGAATTTGAAGCCTTTGAGAAAGCAGTGGAAATTTGGCGAAATCGGGGATATGGAGTGGAACTGAGTCCCGGTTACGATAGCCGGTGGGGTTATTTAGCCGGCAACGATGAAGATCGCCGGCAGCAATTAGCAGACGCCTGGAAAGATCCGGAGTGTCGTGCGATTCTCTGTGCCAGAGGCGGTTACGGGGGTGCGAGAATTCTAGAAGATTGGAGTTGGGATGAATTACTCAGCAATCCCAAATGGTTGATTGGTTTTTCCGATATCACCGCTATCCTCTGGAGTCTCTTTCAAACCGGCATCTCAGGCGTTCATGGCCCTTTGCTAACAACGCTGCCGGCTGAACCTGAATGGACAATGCAGCGGCTATTTGACTGGGTAGAAAATCATTCTATAGAACCGTTGCAAGGCACCGGCTGGGGTGGAGGACAAGCGAGTGGGTATTTGCTGCCGGCAAATCTAACAGTCGCAACCCATCTGCTAGGGACGGCAGCGCAACCCTCCTTAGAGGGCGCAATTTTAGCGTTTGAGGATGTTGCGGAAGTCCCGTATCGAATTGACCGGATGCTGACTCAGTGGCGGCTGATGGGAAAATTTAAAGGCGTGCGGGGAATTGCATTGGGGCGCTTCAGCCGGTGTATAAATGATCCGAACATCCCCAGCTTTACGGTTGAAGAAGTCTTACGAGATCGCTTAGGGGATTTGGGGTTGCCGGTTGTTTCTGACTTGCCTTTCGGTCATGAAGGAGAAAATGCAACCCTGCCAGTTGGAGTGCCGGTTGTCCTAGATGGAGATAAAGGCACATTAGACTTTGCCCCAGTGCCGGCACAATAGGCCGGTAAAAAACCTAAAAACCTACACAAGCGCCATCTGCGTATGCCTGCGGCACGCTGCGCTATCATCTGTTTATCCCCAACTACAGACTATCGCCTACATCTGCGTTTATCTGCGTTTATCTGCGGTTAAAAATAACAAAAACTCTGCATTCACCCATTAATCCCGCCCAACCTAAATCACAGCCCGGTTTTGCAATTGAATTTCAAACGCTTCCCCAGGCTTAGCGTCAATCACTTGCGTGGATAAATTATTCTGAGCCAACAACGAACGAAATTCATCAAGACTGCCGACAGCCCGAAGGATAGACATCAGCAATCCTTCAAAGATGACATCGCCACCGGCAGCCGTGGGTAACATTACTTGAGGTTGCAGAAGTTTAGCCACTTCTAAAGCACTTTGGCTGCCTTTAATAATGGAACCCACTAGCGGCAGCGCCAAGTCAACAATCGGCACAATGACGACATCCACCGGGGCAGATGCTTTGAGGGCTGGGGAATGATACCCATGAGGCTCATAGTAGAGAGTCGTGCCGGCATCCAAATCTTTAAGAAGATACCCATTTTCCACAAGTTGGGGGCCAATGGGAGAGCCGGGAGTCGCTTTGATTTCTACTTTATTGGCAACAGTAAAGCCGCCGCCGTGGGCAAGTGCAGTGACTTGAGTGAAACCCAATTCTTTCACAACTTTAACGGCACTGGGTGAACCCACAACCGGAATGTTGCGATTCAGTTGTTTGAGGGTAGGTGGGTGTGTGTGATCTTCTAATCCCTGTGAGAGCAGAATCAAGTCAATGTTTTCTGGGATTTCTCTGGCTTTAGGACGATCGCCTTTGAACAGCCAAGGCAGGTTGCCAAAGACCAAAGGGCCAACTAACCAGGGATCGAGGAGTATCCGCAGGCCGGCCATGTTAATCAGCCAAGAGTTACTGTCTAGCCAAGTTAGCTGCATCGCATCTACAAAATGATATCTGACTGTATTTTAGGCAGTTGTGACATTTCTACAACAGAACATTAACCGTTACACCCGCCTGAACTAGAAGCGTCGCACTGCTGCTGGTGTATTGATTGAAACCGTTGGCTGTGCCGGCGAATGTAAAGCCTGACGCACTCACGATATCGCCGGCATTGCCCTCTACAGTCAACGTGCTAGTCGAACCAGACAAGCTGATCACATCTCTTGCGCCCAAATTCAGGGTGTTATTACCGGCACCTGTCATATTGATTCGCTCAATACCCTGGATCAGAGGGTCACGAATCGCTGTGAGATCGAGGGCCATGCCGGCACCGCCAAGCAACAAGGTGTCAGTCCCCAAACCCCCATCAATGCGCCGGAAGCCGGTATCGCTAATCGCCACAACGTCATCACCGGCACCCCCATATAGCACATCAGGGCCGCCATTGCCGATGAGTTGATCGCTGCCCAAGCCGCCGACCAGAATATCTGCTGCGGCAGTGCCGGTGAGAATATCCCCTGCGGCAGTTCCCATCTGTGTCACCGACGCCGTGAAATCGCCGCCATAAACCACGTAGGAAGCGCCGGAATAATTATTTCCATTCGGATCAGCGGCAAAAGCCCCTACAATCACGTCAGCGAAGCCATCACCATTAAGATCCCCTGCCGCACTGACGGAACGACCGGATAAATCAGTGGCCGATGCACCGTTGAGAGCAAAACCCCCATCGCCGGCTGCGACTGCGCTTAAGTTCACTACGGTGTTATTCGCCTTCCCGAACACGACATAAGATTTGCCAGAGTAAGCCCCATTCGGATCAGCCAAGCGAGCACCGACGATCAGGTCATCCAGACCATCGCCGTTGACATCGCCGGCTGAACTTACTGAAATGCCGGCATGATCGCCTGCTGTTTCCCCATTGATGGTAAAGCCGCCGTTATTGCCTGATGGGCCGCCAAACACCACATAAGCTCTGCCAGGGGAAGTTTGATTGGGGTCACCATTATACGCGCCCACAATCACGTCTGCGTAGCCATCACCATTGACATCTCCGGCTTCGCTCACAGAACGGCCCAATCGGTCGTTTGTCGCTTCACCGTTAATGGCAAAGCCGCCGGTATTTCCTGCTACAGTGCCCAAAGCCACCGCCGTGGTAGTTGTTTTGCCATACACCACATAAGCTTTGCCGGCGCTAAGAATTCCGTTCGGGTCGGCCCAGTCAGCGCCTACAATCAGGTCAGCCAAACCATCTCCGTTGACATCCCCAGCTGAACTAACCGAGTTGCCGGTTTGGTCATTGACCCCCTCGAATGTAATCGCAAAACCGCCCGTTCCGTTGGAGATCGTGTTCAAGTTTATCGGCACTGTGTTGTTCGCCTTGCCAAACACAACGTAAGCCCTGCCGCTTCTCAGATACTCCTGCTCAACAAGCACGCCATTGTTGTTGGCATCGCGGCCAAAAGCGGGAGCACCGACGATCAAGTCATCCAAACCGTCGCCGTTGACATCGCCGGCCCCGCTGACTGACAAACCGGATTCAATGCCAATCCATTCGCCGTTAATCACAAAGCCGCCGGTTCCGGGATTGGCTGCCACAGCAGTCAAATTCACCGCCGTGTTGTTGGCCTTACCGAATACCACATAGGATTTGCCGGAGGATAGCCCATTGGGATCGGCCCGATCGGCACCGATAATCAAGTCAGCCAGTCCATCGCCGTTGACATCGCCGGCCCCGCTGACTGAGATGCCGGCCCTATCAAATCCGGCCTCTCCATTGATCTCAAAGCCGCCATTGGTGCCAGATGGCCCTCCAAACACGACATAAGATTTCCCAGCAGATCCAGCGGTCGGTGCGTCGGCATAGGGCGCACCGATAATCACGTCAGCAAAGCCGTCCCCATTCACATCTCCTGCCCCACTTGCCGAGAAACCGGCCCATTCAAATGGAGCTTGACCATTGACGCTAAAACCTCCGCTTCCTACTGGCACATTGGTGGCGGTGGCAATGGCGCTTAACTGGACTTGTGAGGCGACAGTTAGCGTTACGGTTCCGATATCGGTGAGGCCGGTGCTATCGCTGACAGTGTATTCCAAGGTTGTCGGGCCGGCAAACCCTGGAGTTGCCCGGTAGGTAATAATGCCGTTATTGATCGAGGCAGTCCCATTCGCTGCGGTTACTGCGGTAATGGTAAGCGTGTCTGCCGGCAGGTCAGCATCTGTATCATTAGCCAGCAAAGTAGCGAATGGAATTTCCAAGCGGCTACTTAATAGCACCGGCGTGGTAATGATGTCGTCCACCGCTACTGGCGCGTTGCCATTCCCAACTGTCAAAGTAAATGTATCGATGACACTGCCGCCGTTGCCATCTGATGCTAGAACATTGATTGAAAGGGGGCTGGCAGTTCCATTGGGTGGAGTGCCACTGAAGGTGCGGGTTGTTGGGTTAAATGTCAACCACGCTGGCAATGGTGCGTTGTTATCTAGCGTGGCACTGTAAGTTAACACATCGCCATCAATATCAGTGAAAGTATTAACGTCAAATGTGTAGTTAAATGCTGTGCCGACGTTCGCGTTTTGATCGGCAATGGCAGTGACCACCGTTGGGGCATCATTGGTATTTGTCACCCCCAAAATAAATGTATCTGTGATACTGCCGCCGTTGCCATCTGATGCTAGAACATCGATTGATAGGTTGCCCACATCTCCATTGGCTGGAGTCCCGCTAAAGGTGCGAGTTGCTGCGTTAAATGTTAACCAGGCCGGCAATGCTGCGCCGCCGGCTACGGTGGCACTGTAGGTTAACGCATCTCCATCTGGATCTGTAAATGTATTGGCCGCAAACGTGAAGTTAAAGACACTATCTTCAGGGGTATTTTGGTCAACGATGGGGGTAGCAACGATTGGCGGGTCATTGGTATTTATCACACCCAAATTGAATGTATCGATAGCAATGCCGCCGTTGCCATCTGATGCTTGAACATCAATTGATAGGTTGCCTACATCGCCATTGGCTGGAGTCCCGCTAAAGGTGCGGGTTACTGGGTTAAATGTTAACCAGGCCGGTAATGCTGCGCCGCCGGTTTGGGTGGCACTGTAGGTTAACGCATCGCCATCAGGGTCGTTAAAGGTTGTCTCGACCAACGTGAAGTTAAAGACACTATCTTCTAGTGTATTTAGATCAGCGATGGGGTTAACAACTACTGGATCGTTATTAACATTAACCACCAAATTAAATGTATCGACGACACTGCCGCCGTTGCCATCTGATGCTAGAACATTGATTGAAAGGGGGCTGGCAGTTCCATTGGGTGGAGTGCCACTAAAGGTGCGGGTTGTTGGGTTAAATGTCAACCACGCTGGCAATGGTGCGTTGTTATCTAGGGTGGCACTGTAAGTTAACACATCGCCATCAATATCAGTGAAAGTATTAATGTCAAATGTGTAGTTGAACGCTGTGCCGGCGTTCGTGTTTTGGTCAGCAATAGCAGTGACAACCGTTGGCGCGTCGTTAACATTGTCAATCACTAAATTAAATGTCTCTGTTGCAATGCCGCCGTTGCCATCTGATGCTTGAACATCGATTGAAAGATTGCCCACATCTCCATTGGCTGGAGTGCCGCTAAAGGTGCGGGTTGCTGCGTTAAATGTTAACCACGCCGGCAATGCTGCGCCGCCGGTTTGGGTGGCACTGTAGGTTAACGCGTCGCCATCAATATCGTTAAAGGTTGTCTCGACAAACGTGAAGTTAAAGACACTATCTTCAGGGGTATTTAGGTCAGCGATGGCGTTGGCAACTGTTGGGACATCATTGGTATTTGTCACACCCAGAATAAATGTATCTGTGACACTGCCGCCGTTGCCATCTGATGCTTGAACATCGATTGAAAGATTGCCCACATCTCCATTGGCTGGAGTGCCGCTAAAGGTGCGGGTTGCTGGGTTAAATGTTAACCAGGCCGGCAATGCTGCGCCGCCGGTTTGGGTGGCACTGTAGGTTAACGCGTCGCCATCAATATCGTTAAAGGTTGTCTCGACAAACGTGAAGTTAAAGACACTATCTTCAGGGGTATTTAGGTCAACGATGGGGGTAGTAACGATTGGGTCATCATTGACATTGTCAATCTCCAAAATAAATGTATCTGTGACACTGCCGCCGTTGCCATCTGATGCTAGAACATTGATTGATAGGGTGCCTACATCTCCATTGGCTGGAGTGCCACTGAAGGTGCGGGTTGCTGCGTCAAATGTTAACCAGGCCGGCAATGCACCCCCGCCGGCTACGGTGGCACTGTAGGTTAACGCATCTCCATCTGGATCTGTAAATGTATTGGCCGCAAACGTGAAGTTAAAGACACTATCTTCATCGGTATTTTGGTCAACGATGGGGGTAGCAACGATTGGCGGGTTATTATTAATCGCCAGAGTAAATGTATCGGTGACACTGCCGCCGTTGCCATCTGATGCTTGAACAGTGATTGAAAGGGAGCTGGCAGTTCCATTGGTTGGAGTGCCACTGAAGGTGCGGGTTGTTGGGTTAAATGTTAACCAGGCCGGCAGTGGTGTGCCGTCGGTTAGGGTGGCACTGTAAGTTAATACATCGCCATCCATATCATTGAAAGTTGTGGCAGCAAATGTGTAGTTGAATGCTGTGCCGGCGTTCGCGTTTTGATTGGCAATGGCAGTGACAACCGTTGGGGCATCATTGGTATTTGTCACACCCAAAATAAATGTCTCTGTGACACTGCTGCCGTTGCCATCTGATGCTTGAACATCAATTGATAGGGTGCCAACATTTTCATTGGTTGGAGTCCCACTGAAGGTGCGGGTTGCTGCGTTAAATGTTAACCACCCCGGCAATGCACCCCCGCCGGTTTGGGTGGCACTGTAGGTTAATGTGTCGTTATCAGGATCTGTAAATGTATTGGCCGCAAACGTGAAGTTAAAGACACTATCTTCATCGGTATTTTGGTCAACGATGGGGGTCGTAACGATTGGGTCATCATTGACATTATTTACCACCAAACTAAATGTATCGATAGCAATGCCGCCGTTGCCATCTGATGCTTGAACATCAATTGAAAGGGGGCCTACATCTCCATTGGCTGGAGTGCCGCTAAAGGTGCGGGTTGCTGGGTTAAATGTTAACCAGGCCGGCAATGGTTCGCCGCCGGTTAAGGTGGCACTGTAAGTTAACGCATCTCCATCAATATCGTTGAAAGTTGTTTCGGCAAATGTGAAGTTAAAAGTAGCGTCTTCTAGGGTATTTAGGTCAGCAATGGGATTGACAACCGTTGGCACGTCATTGACATTGCCAATCACCAAATTAAATGTATCGATGGCACGGCCACCCTTGCCATCTGATGCTTCAACATCAATTGATAGGGTGCCAACATTTTCATTGCTTGGGGTGCCGCTAAAGGTGCGGGTGGTGGGATTAAATGTTAACCAGGCCGGCAGTGTAGCGCCATTGGTGAGTTTGGCTGTGTAGGTTAATGCATCTCCATCGAGATCATTAAAGGTTGTGCCGGCAAATGTGAAATTAAAAGTAGCGTCTTCTAGGGTATTTTGGTCAGTGATGGGGTTGACAACCGTTGGTAGATTGTTAGTGGGGTCAATATTGTCAATCACCAAATTAAATGTATTGATGACAATGCCCCCGTTGCCATCTGATGCTTTAACATCGATTGATAGGGTGCCAACATCTCCATCGGTTGGAGTGCCACTAAAGGTGCGGGTTGCTGGGTTAAATGTCAACCAGGCCGGCAATGGTTCGCCGCTGGTTAGAGTGGCACTGTAGGCTAATGGATCTCCATCGGCATCGTTAAAGGTTGTGTCGGCAAATGTGAAGTTAAAAACCCTATTTTCTGGAGTATTTAGCTCGGCAATGGGGTTAACAACCGTTGGCTTATTGTTAACATTGTCAATCACCAAATTAAATGTATCGATGAGACGGCCACCCTTGCCATCTGATGCTTCAACATCGATTGATAAGGTGCCAACATCTTCATTGGTTGGGGTGCCACTAAAGGTGCGGGTGATGGGATTAAATGTCAGCCAGGCCGGCAGTGTAGCGCCATTGGTGAGTTTGGCTGTGTAGGTTAATGCATCTCCATCGGCATCATTAAAGGTTGTGCCGGCAAATGTGAAATTAAATACACTATCTTCGGGAGTATTTAAGTCAGCGATAGGGTTAGCAACCGTTGGCTCATCATTGACATTTCCAATTACCAAATTAAATGTATCGATAGCAATGCCGCCGTTGCCATCTGATGCTTGAACATCAATTGATAGGGTGCCAACATCTCCATTGGCTGGAGTGCCACTGAAGGTGCGGGTTGCAGGGTTAAATGTTAACCAGGCCGGCAAGGGTGCGCCGCCGGTTTGGGTGGCTGTGTAGGTTAATACATCCCCATCAATATCTGCAAACGTATTGGCAGCAAATGTGAAATTAAATACACTATCTTCGGGGGTATTTAAGTCAGCGATAGGGTTAGCAACCGTTGGCGCATCCTCAATATGGTCAATCACCAAAGTAAATGTATCGGTGACAATGCCGCCTTTACCATCTGATGCTTGAACATCGATTGATAGGTTGCCCACATCCCCATTGGTTGGGGTGCCACTAAAGGTGCGGGTAGTGGGATTAAATGTTAACCACGCCGGCAATGGTTCGCCGCCGGTTAGAGTGGCTGTGTAGGTTAACGCGTCGCCATCGGGATCTGTAAAGGTTGTGCCGGCAACTGTGAAGTTAAACGGTGTATCAGCACCTGCAAGTTGGTCAACGATGGGGTTAGCGGTTGCCGGCGCTTCATTGGTGTTTTGAAGGGTGATCGGGAAGTCTTTGTCAAAAGTCTTGCCGGCTGCGTCAGTCACGCGCACTTTTATGGTGTGACTGGCTTGGGCTTCAAAGTCTAAGGACGCGCCTGGGGCGACTTTTAACTGATCGCCGTCAATTATAAACAGACCACCGGCATCGTCGAGTAATTCATAAGTATGCGTATCCTTGGCATCAGGATCAATAGCAGATAAACTACCGATGACAGTGCCGGCTGGACTATTTTCATTAACGGCACCACCCGATAGCAAAATATCGTTCGGGGATGCCGAGGGGCTAGGCGAAGGACTTCCTCCTCCTCCCGGTATTGGATTAGGCGAAGGACTTCCTCCTCCCGGTGTTGGACTAGGTGTTTCTGTATCCTCCCCAGGTGCGGTGGGGGGAGTGGGGGTTAAGGAGATGAAATTTTCTCGGCTAAGAGTGCCGGTGAAGCCTTTCAAGATGGCTAAATATTCGCCCAGAACCTTGTCTTGAATAATGGTGTAACCGGCATACTCGCCTGTGCCGGCAAATATATTTAAATCGTCAAAGGTAATTCCGCCGATTAACTGAAATTTATCGCTGCCGGTGCCAAAATCGAGCACCCAGTCGGCATCGGCTATATTGATTCCACCCGTTGTGCGATAACCGGCAACATCGTCTCGTCTGCCAATCACGAAGGTGTCGTCTCCGTCGCCTCCGTTGAGTGTGTCCGAACCGAGATCGCCGATTAAAACATCATTGCCTACATCGCCATATAGCAGATCGTTGTCTTTGCCGCCGTGGACTGTATCATTGCCTTGCCCACCGTGAACGGTATCATCGCCTTCGTTGCCGGCAACCCAATCATCGTCTTCGTTGCCGTTTAGGTAATCTTCCCCTTCGCCGCCTACAACTTGGTCGTTGCCTTCCTCACCGAGTGCCGTATCATTACCGAGATCGCCACTGACTTGGTCATCGCCTAAATTACCAAATAGCTGGTCATCATTTTTGCCGCCGTGTAGGATATCATTTCCTTCGCCGCCATACACCGTATCATTATCGGCATTCCCGTTTATATAGTCGTTGCCGGCATTGCCAAATAAAACGTCTGATTTATCTTCTTCAATTGTGTCGGTAAGGGGAGAAGATAGGGGATCATTTGACTTCTGGGTGTCTGTGGGCTGATTGTTGCCGTTCCCACCGATAATTGTGTCATCTCCACTCTCACCGTAGACTGTATCACTGCCTAGATCGCCATAGAGCAAATCGTTGTCTTTGCCACCGTGCACGATATCATTTTCCTGGCCCCCCCGTACTGTATCGCTGCCGGCGTTACCATTCAATAAGTCGTTGTCTGTGTTACCACTAATCCAGTCATTTAATTCTAATCCCAGCAATTCGTCTTCGCCGGCCCACCCCATTATTGTGTCGTTTTCTAATGCGCCGGTGAGCAAATCCCGTTGAGATGAACCTCTGATTTCTGGCATAGTTTCAGCTTCCAAATGGTAAAATAGACCCTAAGTAATCGATTTAAAATTTTTGAGAAAAACTAAGCACAGCCTTTTGTTGCTTGTTCTACAATCGGACAAGCAATGTTTTTTTTTACTTGTAAGTAGAAATTTTTGCCTGACAAGGAATTTCCTTGTATCCCGCAAAACACCCTTAAATATCAGACCTGATAGCTCTGCGATTGAAGATCGGGATTTACCCAATTTTCGCAAAAGCTCAAAGGCTCTTTAAATGAGCTGTTTCGATTTTGCCTATTTTGGTCGTGAATGTCCAGTAGTTTTACGGATACATCCAAAAAAAAACCAAAAATTCACACAAAGCGAAGAAATACTAATTTTTGGTAAAGATAACTGACTGGTACAACCACTGATTGTCCAGCCGGAGAGCTCCCGATGCAGGCCAATGGTGTTTGCCAGAACATCGTTATCGGCAATGCCTCTACAGGGGAACGTGAGAACACGGATTTGCTGTAAAAGTTTTTGTTAGCATAGAACAAACGTCCAGTAATTGCCACAGCGTCTTGAAGTGTCGCGGCAAATGGGGAGTGATCCCATAAAGAAAATTAAGATTATATGCATTTAATTTGCTTTTTTACAACCTTTTTGTTTAAGTTAAATAGATTGCAATATCAGATTATTTGAAACATTAAGCTGTTTCAATAAAAGCAAATTAGATGTATAGGGGTTGGGAAGGGTAGAAATTAGAGATTAGAAAATTTCTTGCCCTGTGCTATTTTATTTGCTTGCTTGTCTTCTTTTTCCAGCGCCGGCACCGGCTTTTGCAATCCAAAGCCGCTAAACAATTCATTCAATTTGACAGTTAACCCCAAATAAGGCCCACTGGCGGATCGGGAACCGTCAAAGTCGCGATCCGTGACATCGCCGAACACATAACCGGCAGCTAAGCGCAAGTTCGGCGTTAAATAGTAACCAGTTTCTAGCACCCAGCCAATTTCGCTGTAATCATCTGCCGGCTGTCCGATCCAGCGCACTTCTCCAACGGCATCCCAGCGATAGCCGAGTCGGTAAGTGCTACGGAGTTGGGTTAGATAAATCGTGCCGGTGCCGGCAAGATCGTTTGCTAGGTACGAGGTACTGGTACGCATCGCACCTTTGCCATAAAATTCCCAACGCCAATTTGGTGCATAAATTGCTTCTAAGGCAAAGGTATGGTCGTTGGAACTGCTGCTATTGTCAAAGAAAATACTATCCGGGATGATTGAAGGGTTGCTGCGATATTCGTATCGGAAAAGCGCATTAAATTTGTCATCAATCGGATCGCGGTAAGCCAATCCTAAGCGCAGGTTGATGCTATCTCCCAATTCTTCGAGCAGTTGGTTGGCGCTGGAAGCTTGCTGGTAGCGGAGTAGTGCAGTAACGGCGCGGGAAATTTTGCCGGTGGCTGCGGCTGAAATTACGGTGTTGCCGCCGGCAGATGAGGTGCGGTGTTCGTATCTGGCAGAGGCTTGAAAATCGGTATCGTTATTATATTGAATCCCCACACTGTAACTATCGCCGCCGCGAACACCCAAAGCTGATGCCCCTTGTCCGTAAGCATAGGGTTGAGCGAATTGTACGCCGGTGCCGGTGCGTCCGAATAAATCGCCAAAAATATGTTCGTAGCTGCCTTCAACTCTTAATCCTGGGGCAATTGTCCAACCTTGACGAATTCCCACTGCACCTGTCATGGCTTGGGCATTGACGACGCCAAACCTGCCGGTTAAGGCGGTATCTTCTCCGAGTTTATAATCGCCGAGAAAGTCTAAGCTGGTAATTGAGTTGTTCTCAAATTGCCCGCCATTGAAAAAGATATGACTTAGTCGGAGCGTAATGCCTGGATACGCTGCCCAGTCTAGGGCAAGAATTGTTCTATCCGGATAAATAATATCTTGCTCAGAAGCAAGATTGAGTTCATTTTGAGCGCGGAAGGTAAGGTTATTGGCAATTCGATAGCTAAGGCGCGATCGCAGTTGTGATGAGGTAGTTTCGAGGGGGTTGGTTGGGCGGTTGTCTTCCCGATGCCGGTTAATCCAGTCAAATTCTAGGGAAGCATTTGTGCCAATTCGCTGCAAGACGCCGGCGGATAGGGTGGTGAGAGAGTTATCCACTTGGCTGCCGGGAATAGATTCAAGTCTGGGTTCAAATAAGTCGGCGTAGGAAGTTAGGGGACGTGGGGCGATTCCCTGATTTTTTTCATGGTCGTATTGAAATCGCAGTAGGGTGGATCGGGTGATGCCGGCAGACAGTTGTGCACCATAGCGACTTTGACCGGCAACAAAGCTAGTGGTGGCGTTATTATTAAACCCGGTATCGGTGGATCGGTAATAGAGCCGGTAGTTTAATAACGATTGGAAATTCGTAATCGGTAGCGGATAGTTGGGAATTTCAGCGGGCAATTGGGGATTTAGGGTTTCTTCCTCACCCACTCTCCCAATCTCTTCCTCTCCCACTCTCTCCCTCTCTGCCTCTACCCCTCGGCTAACTCCCCGCCTGCCAATTCCGCCGTTCAATTCCAGCCGGTAAGCGGAACCGCTAACGTTCCCTAAAATATCAGAGTCATTGCGGGAATGGGCGTATTCCCCAACTAATCGGCTATTGTTGCCAAACGAAAGTAGGATATCTCCGCCGTAGAGTTCAAAGTCTCGGACGCCGCGATCTTCGCGTAGATAAGTCGCACCGATCCAGGAGGGACGGTTAAAGTCGCGTGAAATGTTGTATTGCAGGTGACTGCCTAAAATGCTGGTGCTGTTGTCTTGGCTGTCGTACTGGTAGGTACTGATAATTCGCCGCACTAATATCGTGCCGGTGGGATCTGCGTTAACCCGTAAAATCGGACGCCGGAAAAGTAAGGTGCCTCGGTCGTAGTCGATTTCGTAGTCGCTGCTGCGGGTGAGTTGCTGCCGGTAAAGCACTGTGCCGGGACGATCTAATTCTTCGACTTCCAGAAATACGTCTTCGCTGCCAGGAATAACCAGCCGGCGGGAGAGAAAGTAGAAGCCGCTAGTCCCGTCGGGGATAATGCTATCTCGCTGAAACCCTTCTACGTCCTGGCTATAGAAGCCGGTGATTTGCAGGTTTCCGAGATTGTAGTTACCTTTAAATCCGTGTAATGAACGGGTGATGCCGGTGAATTGTTGGGATGGGGTGGAAAATTCCGAAAGGGCATAGTCTCCCCACATGAAATAATCAGGTTGAGCACCTTCAATTAAAGGCGAGTGTTCAAATCTTAAATAGACGCTATCTCTAGAAGGTGCAACAGTTTCTCGGCTGCAATTGTCGCCGTAAGTAGGATATTGCTGTTCGTAAAATTGCAAATCTTGAAATAGCCGGCGATCAAATCCGTTGCAAGTGTCGTTAAGATTGCGGGCACTATTATATGCGCCGGTGAATAGCCAGTTTCCCAAGGTGCCGGTGGTGAAGGCTGCGCCTCTGGCGTTGAGTTGGTAGTTATTATCACCGTCGGCAGGAAGGAAGTTACTAAAACTATCCCAAAAGTCAGTACCGCGCCGGCCAAAGCGAAAATCGATAACGCCGGTGAGCAAGTTGGGTCTTAAGTTTGTCTCGAATTCAATTTGGGTGAAGGCTTCAAGTTGCGGGTTAGGAATATCGGCTGGGGCGTTGAGGTTAGGTGTGCCGGCACGAATCCGAACAATGCCGGCTTGCAAACTTGATTGCAGGGTGGCGCTGAATTCTCCATTGCTGGTTTTGACTTGGTATCCCGGTTGGTCGGGATCAGCGTCCACAGAGATAAATTTCCCGGAACTGGTAGCCAGCGTAATCGTGGCGTCGCGGTTGGTAGGGTTGCCGGCGCTATCTAAAATTTGGCCGGTGACGGTGGCTGTAGACCGGCTATCTGCTGGAATGCGGGCCTCGAGGGTTTGGATTTTCAGTTGGGCGGGTATGCCTCGAACGAAAATACTAATTTTGGTTGCCGGCATTGAAGAATTTTGTGACGCACCGGCTTGCTGTCTGGCTTCTATAATATTTTCCCCTTCGTTGAGGGGGACGCCGTACCAGGTTTGGGTTGTGGTGCCGGTGTTGGGATCAGTTTCAGTTTGACCGATGAGGGCGGGATCGACCGGCTTGCCATTGACCAGTAGTTGAATTTGGCTGCCGGTGGGATATTGCACCACAATTGTGGTTGCCGGTAAATCTAATACCGTGCCGGCAGATGGACTAATTATGAGTGCTGAGTCCTGAGTTCTGAGTTCTGAGTCTTGAGTGGGGAGGGGTAAGTCTTGAGTCCTCAGTTCTGAGTTCTGAGTCTTGAGTTCTGAGTAACCAATGCCCATACCTTTAGGTTGGCGCAGCCTTGCCCCATGCCCAATGCCCAATGCCCCATGCCCATTTCTCGAAATGCTATTTTCTTTTAAACGTAAATTATTTGAATTTATATCATGGGTCGCTTGCGCCCACATTTTTCCCTTGTACTGATCTATATTAGCATGATACGCTGAGTTTTCAAAGGGAGTCAACAATGTTCCTACAAAGTAATGATTTCTCGTAAGAATTTGGGCGCTAGAAATTTCTTGAGATGCGATCGCCCCAACTAAACTGATTAGAAAGACGGATGTTAAGTTTTTCATTGTCCTCTGCTCCTATACTCCCCCTCTCCTGTACTGCCACTCTCGCCCTCAAAGGCTGGGGTAATGCCAAAGTTCATGCGTACCAAGCCGCCCGGTTCTAACCGCACGAGTCGGGATTGGCTATTTCGTTCACTGAAAAACTCATTTGGGGCGAAGGTGTAACCCGGAACGCTGGTGAGGTCGAGAACGCCGGTGCGGTAGCCAGGAAGGACGTTGGCAACGGAGAAGAGACCGTCATTGTCGGTGGTAATCCGGTTGCCGTCGTCTAAGAAAACTACGGCGTTTGGAACACCCGGTTCACCTTGTTGTTGCTCGCCATCAAAGTTTTTATCAACAAAAACACGCCCGATGAGAGTGCCACAGTCGGAGACGATTCCAGGCCGGATGGTGAGGCGGTGAGTAGCTGGGCCGTCCTTAATGTCGAGGTTGTTGTCACTGCGCCGGCCATTGACGGTGGCGGAGTTGCGACCGTCGCCCCGCACGGAGTCTGGGGTTAAACGGGCGGCGTAGGCGATGTTAAGAATTTTACCGGCAGGGATGGTAAAGGTGCCGGCATTGAAGGTAATTTCTCGACCATTACTATCACTGGTAATGGTTACAGCTTGCCCATCTAATTCACCGCGAACCGAGTCAGATCGGAAGCTGAGGCCGAGGGGCAGTTGGTCGCGGATGGTGATGTTGTTGGCAGCGACACTGGAAAGATTGCGGATAGAGAGGCGGTAAATAACCGTGTCACCCGGTTCGGCGGCAATGCGATCGCCGGTTTTGATAATTTCGATTTCTCTGGCTTCGCAGACAGCGGCGCTGAGGTCGAGAACGGCTAAATCCAGCCTGCGGCGGTTCGGATCTTGTGGGCTAAGAGTGCCGGCAGCAGAGGTATTCGTCGTGCCGGCACCAATTGGTCTGCCATCGAGGGAAGTGGCAGTGTAGCTAATACTGCCGGTGTTACTTTGTCCGATCTCAATCCGAATACGACGCTGGTTGTAGTTGGAATCTGGGGGCGGATTGACGACTAAAATATAACGGCGTCCTGCCTCTAGCTGACCTCGATTTAAGTCCAGCAGGAAGTTATAACCGCCGCGATCTCCGTTGGTAAGGAAGAAGGGGTTGCTGTTTTCCGTGTTGGGGGAACTACCTTCTAAAATATCGTTATCGCCAATATCTGGATATTCGGTGCCGGTGAGGGCGATTAATTTACCCAGTCCAGTGCCGGTGGGATCAGCAGCGTCTGCTTCGTAGAGGGCAACACTAAAGCCGGTGTAGTCGGGTAAAAGTTCGCCGGCGCAACCTGTAATGCGTCCCAAGGGTGAGGTAAGAGGTTGTCTGACGGTGACAGGGGAAATAATCACGCTTTGCCCCACCGGCTTGGTGACATCATCTTTGTCTCCAATATTGACGGTGACAGAGGTGCCGGTGTTGGGAACGGGTTTGACATCGACATCAACCACGACGATGACGCCACCCCCAGGCGGGACGACAACGGGAGTGGGAGTGTTTGCCGGCACTGGCGTGGGAGTTGGAGTTGGGGTTGTAGTGGGTGTGGGAGTTGGCGTAGGTTCTGGAGTCGGAGTTGGCGTAGGTTGTGGAGTTGGCGTTGGCGTAGGTTCTGGGGTTGGCGTTGGCGTAGGTTCTGGGGTTGGAGTGGGAATGGGAATGGGAATGGGCGTGGGAGTTGGAGTAGGACAGTCGGTGAGAAGAAAGGCACCGGGATCATCAGCATTGACGACTTGATAACGAACGCCGGTAACGGTGCCAGGACCGATCGTCTGCTGCTGAACGGTGCGCGGATCGGGAACTTCAAATCTTAAAGAGGTGTTGCCTGGGTTGGAGACGACGTATTCAAATTTAAGAACATCTCCTTCATCCACGCCGCTGCGAATGCCGCTGCGGATGCTATCGATTTCGCGGATAAAGTCGTCTCGCAGTTGGGTGAGAAGGTCGGCTTTTTCGGGAATTGCGCCTACCATTGCCTGAAAGCCGGTTTCAAAGGCTTGATTAGCAGATGTGCTGCCGGTGGATGTGATCAGTGCGGCGATAGTTTGTTGGGTGGCTGTTTCTGCTTCGGTTTCTGTTAAACCGGCTGCTACGAGTTGCGTTTTGACTAAATTGGCAAATACCGACACGCCTATTTCTTGTGCCGCTGAACGTTCTAATCCTTGAATGATTTCCGCTTTTGCCGGCACTGCTTGTACAACCGCATCTCTAGAAATTCTGGCAAGTTGGGAGAAGGTGGCGCTGCTGGGTTGCTGTGCCAGGGCAACGGTTACGGCGATCACGGCTTTGGTGGCTTCTTCTTGGGCAAAGCCAAGTCTGACTAATTCATCTGCCAATGCGCCGGCAAATGCACCGGCAACGAAGTTATCATTGCCATCACGAACGCCGCCCGGTGATATCCTGAGAGGGCCGGTGCCGATTAAACCCAAGTTTATTGCGCTAGAAAGTCCGTTGATGGGTTCTGGGTTAACTGAGTCGCTGTAGGTAAAACCGGCTTGATTTTGCACGACGATGCCGGGAATTACGCAGTCAGGGTTTTGTTCTTGCGCCACCACAGCAGCCGGTAAAAGTAACGCCGCGAAAGGTAAAACAGTCAGAAGGGTGAAAAATGAACCCTCATTTTTCTGGTTTCTGGCTTTATCTTTGAATTGTGATGGCGGGTTGAACACCTGATTTTATACCTCTTTTTAGATCATGGATTTTGGGATTTTTTAACCGCAGATAAACGCAGATAAACGCAGATGAAAGTAGGATTTTTTTAAAGTTATTTGTTTTTGATAGATACTTTTATTTAACTTTGACTTGATAGGTTGCTCCGATGTCTGGGAGATTAACAGGTTTTGTGAATTCCCAGCGTATGTGTGTGTAAGCTTCTGCCGGCGCGGGTTTGGTTTCTATTGTGCCGTCAGGAAGGGTTTCTTGAATGGTTGGGTTTGCCAGATAGGTTTTAGCGTTATCAATGCTGTAGGTAATTTTTGCTTCTAGGCCGGCTGCTGAGTTTAATATATATACGGTTTGTTGGGGAATGGGTTGGGTAAGGACAAAGTTATTTACGGGTGATGTTGTGCTGTTTTCTCCGCGTAAGGTATAGCGAATGATGTCTCCGGGTTGTACGACTGCGCTTGCCGGTAATGTTTGCCAAGTTGTCTTTTGTTTGCCATTTTCATCTGCAATTACGGTTTGTTTTTCTGCTTGTAAGCGCAGTTGCACCGGCTTGGCTGGGGTTTGGGTTAAAAGGGGTATGTTTTGTTGGGTTAATTTCTGAGATTTTAGTCTTTGGTTTTTGAGTAAATGAGGATCGAAATGTGTTTGTTGCGCGTTTAATAGGGTTGGATTGGGGTTTGTTAAAAGTGTGAGGGTGAGCGGTGCCAGGATTAGTAGATGTTGCATTTTTATGCCCCTAGGTATGTTGAGTTTTTGTTGGAGGGGGTATTTTTTTTAACCGCAGATGATAGCGAAGCGTGGCGCTAGCCATACGCAGATGAACGCAGATGTATGCGGAGGTTTTTCTTGAAGAGTGGGGTTTTTGTTCCTTGTTAGGTTTTGTTGGGATAGGTCTGGTTATTGGGTGTATTTGGGGTTTTGGAAAAAAAACTTAATTGACTCGACGTTGAAAGGTGAAGGTTCCTGATTGACCAGGTGCTAAGGAACCTCCGACTCTATTGACATATTTTGTGACATCTCCATTGAGGTTTGTACCTGTTTGATCTTGTGCCTGAAGTGTGGCCGGCCTACCACTGAAAAATGTAATGGTTCCGCCGTTAGAATCTACGGCAGAACCGACGATATTGCTTGTATCAATGCCGGTTGTGGGATTATTATCTCCATCACTATTATCGTTATCGAGTGCCCAATTGTTGCCTTTGGGATTGCTCACTGCTTCATAGGTGGTTCCGTCTTCGGTGATGGTAATATCCCGTGCGGTTAAGGTGACGTTGCCGGTTCCTCCTTCGGGGGTTGATATGTTTGTGTAGGTCAAGCGAAATTCGATAATATTTCCGGGTGACGGTGTTTTAGCAGTTGTACTAAATGTCTCTTGACCGGCAGGCACATCCGCGCCGGTTCCTTTCAAAAGTCTTGACTCTTTTAACATCTGCACAAAGCCGGTATAAACGCGATTTATTACTTGATCTGTCGGCTCTCCTGTATCTGGCAAACCATTTCCGTTACTATCAAGAAATGCGGTAATTGTTACAGGATAATCGCGCAATTGGGCGGTGGAGGGTAAATCGATTTTCACGCTATAATTTACTGTTTGATTGGGTTCTAAGTTGACAATGGTGATGGGGGGTTGGGAACTGGTAAACCCTGTGCTTGGGTTATAAATATAAGTGACAGATAAGTTGCCGTAAGTAATGGTGACGATTGTTCCTGCCGGCAGATCGTTGGGATTGGCGGGTAAGGTGGGTAAAAGGGTGATGGTGACAGGACTGGCGGTCGTATTCTGCACGGCGTTGGTAAACTCGACGGGTGCAGGATCAACCGGCTGGGAGGGATCTAATCCGGGGGGAATGGGTGCGGATTTATTGACAAAATCTTCGTTAGTATCGGTTGGCCCAACAGCCCCCGGTGCTCCCGGTGGGCCATTGAGAATGCCGGCTGATGGGCCAGTTACGATGATGACGTTGGATTCACCGCCTGGGCCGGTGCCGCTGTTATCATTGTTGGGGTCTGTTCCTTGATTGCCTGGGTTGGGAACTCCCGGATCAATAACCGGGTTGCCGGTGCTGTCGGTTGAACCAGGGGTGCCATCATCATTAAAGTTGTTGGGAACGCGATCGCCGGATTCGTCATAAACAAGGGAGTCGGGATCACCGGCAGTTGAACCGATCACTTGCGCGAGGTTGGCGACGGTGGTGGTGGTTGTTAGCCGGCTGGTTACGACTTGGAAGGAAAAGCCGCTAATTAGTGTGCCGGTGGCAACGGTTCCGTCTAAAATAAACCCGATTCGTGTCACATTTGCTAAGCCGCCAATTGCTGCGTCGTTGGGGTTGGTGTACCACTGCGCTTGCAAGGCATTCACGGTTGCCGGATCGTCTTTGGTGAAGATCGCTTGCCACTGACTGGGAACGGTTCGGGTGTCAGTGAGTTGTGTCCCCGCCGGCACGGCATCTGAAATTAAAATTCGGGTGACAGAGGTGCCGTTAACGGTAATCGGGGTGCCGGCTAAGTCGGCGGGAACGATGCCGGTGCTGCCGGTAACTGTTTGGGATAGCACTTCCAGCGCTAAGTTATAAGTAATCCGATCATCACTGGCATCGGCGGGGTTGCCGGCATTAATCGGTTCTGCGTGGGTTTTGTAAATTGCCGGCAAAGCCAGGGGGTTTGCCCCGACTGCCGCTGTCTGGGTGGCACTTGCCTCACGGATACCATTTGCCGGCACTCCAAGGGTTTCACCGGCAACGCCATCCGGGTTATCCACGGTATAAATATCCCCAGGTTCGGCAGTTTGCGCTACATTCTGCGCGTTGTTGGGGGTTTGTCCAAGTTGCACGGCGATCTCATTGCCTTCGGTTGCTTCTGAGTTGAGTGTCACCGGCACTCGTACCCGAATTGATTCACCTGGGGCAAATGAGCCGGTTTCCACATAATCTCCCGTGAAGGTGAAGCCGGCGAGGGTTGAACCGGCAGCGATATCTATCCACGTTTCCCCCCCATCCACACTAATTTGCAGATTGCCGGTGACTGTGCCAGGGCCGGTGACAGTTGCGAGATTGGGAATTCTAAATCTTGTCGGATCGTTGCCGACGTTGGTGATTGTGTAGTTGAAATAAAGTAAATCGCCGGCTTCAATTTTGCTATTGCTATCCGCTTCTGTAAAGCCGGCTGCGGTTACGGTAATCCCCGCCACTTCTGCCACAGTGATCGTAACGGTGTTAGAGATTACCTCGTTGATTTCTCCAGTGTTGGGATCTTGATACGTTCCCGTTGCTTCGTTTTCAATCACCGTGCCTGCCGGTGTACTTTGCGCTTGTGCCAAAGCCGGTAAAAGTATACAAGAAAAGGGCAAAACAAAGCATCCAAAAGCCAAGTTCCAGGATACAAAACACTGTCTTTTCCTGATTTTTGACTTCTGACTTGTTTTGCCCTTAACACTTTGTTCACTATCTTTTTTTCTATCACTGGCTACCTGTTGCGCTGCTTTCTCATCGCAGTTATCTCGCCACAGATGGGCCGCCCATTGTTCACTTTTTTTCACTGGCTAAGACCCCACAGGGTAGACGCCCCAATCTTTTATAGCATGAACTTTTCCAAAAGAAATATTACTTTTTTTAAATAAAAATGCTCGTATAAGTACGGAATGCCGGCAGTGTTCCTGAACACACCCTTGTTAAGAATAGCCGTCATAAGGATCGGGAGAGGGATAGAGGTAAAAAAGCTGGGAGATGTTACTGAACCAAATTGTAAATAAGGTTGTAGGAAGCTTTACAATCGCAACATCCTGTTAATTATTGAACAATACCTAGTCAAAAGCGACACTTTACGCATCGGAAATAAACAGCTCGCTAAAACTTGGAAAATTCCAATGGAGCCGGCAGTTTAAAAGTGGGGATAAATAGTTTTAAATAATCTTGTTCTAGAAATAGAATAAATGCTACAGGCAGCCGGTTTTTCTGATCGCAGCGTTTCTTCTTGCTTGTGTTTTTAGAAAAGCGTCAAACGCGCAAAATTACATAAAACGTTACAGGACGCTTTGCTATGGGAAAAAGCGCCTGAATATTTACAAGCAGTGCCGGCACTTATTTGCCGGTGAAGATTAAAATTTTTGTTTTTTTTGGTTTCTGCGCCCTTTGAGGAAACCAATTGCGCCGACACCCACTAACCCCAACACCACACTGGGTTCGGGAACCGTCTCAGCCGGTGGCGCTGTGCCGAGAGAACCGCCTTTGAGGAATACCGCTGAATCCATCAAGCCATCAGCAGTATCTTTGATATTGATCGTGAGTGTGTTGCGAGAATTTTTGTTAAGTAGACCCTCAAAGGCCAGCGTTTTCGTATAACCATCTAATTTAGTCAGGGTATCCGGGCCGGCAGGATTGTTGATAAAATCCGGGTGGTAAGTTCCGCTGCGATTTGGGATGAGGTTTGCGATCGTCGCGTCTTGCCCGTCGCTCAACTTCGCTAAATTCGTGCCATTGAGCAAAAGCTCAAAAGCGTCGTTGAATTCGGAACCGCCAAATTCCAGAAACTCTTCCGATCCAAACACATACTGGAAAAACACCTTATCTGCAGTGCTGTCGGCATCAAAGCTGATATCTAAGCTAATCGAGTCGTCAGTGTCTCCCTCAATGCCAAAATCGGTGCTTAAATCAGTTGCATAGTCAAGGTTTCTTCCGTCTTCCGTATTCTCTCCCGGTATCTCAGTAACGTTGCCTGTACTGAGAACGATGCCTGATCCCAGTTCAAAGGGATCGTTCTCGAAAATCCCAAAGGCATTGGCGTTTCTGATGGGGTTGACTGAAAAATTGCTCAGTCCCGTGGTGTCACCTAGCAAAGACTGCAGTAAAGCGGAACCGTTGTTGTTGGGGGTAATGCTGAACCCTCGT
Source organism: Microcoleus sp. FACHB-68 (assembly GCF_014695715.1). Taxonomy (NCBI): domain Bacteria; kingdom Bacillati; phylum Cyanobacteriota; class Cyanophyceae; order Oscillatoriales; family Microcoleaceae; genus Microcoleus; species Microcoleus sp. FACHB-68. Next base: position 98,650 of record NZ_JACJOT010000003.1, on the reverse strand, counting down.
GCCGGTGCGACTGCTGTGCCCAGGAGTGCAGTCAGGGCAACTGCGGTTGTGGCGGTTGTTTCTAAAAGCTTCATATTGTTGTCGATCCGGAAGGCTAGATTTTGATGACCAGAGGACGCCTAAGGATAACTGCAAGGCTTCTGGCATAGGTAGAAGCTGCTATTAGTCGTCAAGATGGTTAAGTTTATTGATCTAGCTCGGAGCTAGATGTCACCCTAATTTCTAGATTCGCATACATTTAAAAAAAAACCCAGTATTTTCACGGAAAAGTTCCCGCTAATTATACTCAAAAACTTATAAGTGGAATCGACAAAATACCTACACCGCTGATGATTTTTAAATTTCGGTGGTGTGCAGCGATTATGTAAATTTATACATCGTTAAACCTGGAGTAAAAATTTACTCAAAAAACAAGTTTTGTTAAAACTTTATAAAGTTTTTGTCTTTAATTTTTTTGATTAATGCGCCTGCAGCCGCGAAGTAGCCGGTTAAAACTCTAATATTATTGTTTTCTAGTTCCTTTTCACTCTCTCTCTCTAGCCTAGCCCCTAGCCCCTATCGCTGGAGTCTGACTGGTGAATTGAGGATCGAGAAAGTTTGCAGCAATCTATTCCACCGGCATCTCGTTATCAGCATCGGTTTCTGGTGCATCCGTCTTGGCTCGAACTCGGCGGATAGGCAGGTTAGCGATTAACGCTGTCGCCCGCTGACTGCTTTCTAAAGCAAACTCTAATCCTTCTGTCTCGATTTCTACATAACGAGAAACAACTTCTAGGATTTCTTTTTGCATAGATTCAATCATCTCTGGAGACAAGTCCGCCCGATCATGGGCGATCACCAGTTTGAGCCGGCGTTTGACTTCCTGACGACTGCTGTCAGCGCCGGCTCGAAGAAAAAGTCGTTCTAGAAGTTCGCTGATCATGGGACTAGGGGCTAGGGGCTAGGTGGGAGAGGGGGGACTGGGGTTAGGGGGAACAGGGGACTCAGCACTCAAAAGCTCAGCACTCGCTACCTAATTTTGGTTGAAAACAGTTTACGGAGGCGGGCAAAGATGCCGTCGTTATTGCCAGAGAGATCGAGAAATTCTATTTTCTGACCTTCGAGGCGTCTGGCGATGTTGTCAATTGCGGTGCCGGCGGTGGAAGATTGTTCTGATAAGACGAGCGGTTCGCCCCGGTTGGTGGAAACAATGACTTTTTCATCATCCGGGATGACGCCAATTAAGGGGATGGCGAGAATTTCTTGCACGTCTTGCACTGACATCATGTCATTGGCTTGTACCATTGCCGGTCGCAGCCGGTTGACGATCAGGTGGATGCGCTTGACGCCATTGGCTTCTAGCAAGCCCACCACACGGTCGGCGTCACGGACGGCGGCAATTTCGGGGGTGGTGACGATCAGGGCTTCTTTGGCTGCGGAGATAGCATTTTGAAAGCCTTGCTCGATGCCGGCAGGACTGTCTACTAAAACATAATCGTATTTACTGGCTAACTCAGTGATGAGTTGTTTCATTTGCTCTGGGGCGACAGCATCTTTCATGCGGTTTTGCGCCGCCGGCAGTAGAACGAGTCGGGGTTGCCGTTTATCTTTTACCAGCGCTTGCTCAAGCCGGCACTCTCCTGCGAGAACTTCCACGGCAGTGTAGACGATGCGGTTTTCCAAACCTAGAAGCAAGTCTAGATTTCTCAAACCAAAATCGGCATCAACGAGCGCCACCTGGCGACCCAATTTAGCCAGGGCCATTCCCAGATTAGCTGTACAGGTGGTTTTGCCCACCCCTCCTTTACCAGACGTAATGACAATAATGCGACTCATGAAATGGTAAAACTCACGAACAGACTGCCGGTGAACCGAGATTTGGCCTTAACTGAAACCAGAGCGCTCCCTGAAATTTATTTTCTGATATTTGTGCGTTGGGCAAAATTAATAGAACCCTATTAATTTGCGCTTAGCGGTTTAAATGTAGCACAGGGAAGGATTGAGGGGAACACATCGGCACGCTCAGCTTGAGGGTGATATGAGCTGGGTTCTAGAAAAATCCGCTGCCCTGGTGATGCGAATTCCTTGGGGCGTTACATAAGCGACTTCTGGATAATATTGTGCCGGCGGTTTTTCTGGTGCTCTGGCAACAAAGTCGGCAATGCGAATTTGGGTGGGTTCCATTTGCAGCGCCATGATCGCGCACTGGGCTTTACCACCGGCACCGGCATGAGCGACTCCGCGCAGCCGTCCCCAGATCAAGATATCCCCTTCTGCCACAATTGCTCCCCCTGGATTCACGTCTCCCATAACGATGACGGTGCCGGGATGGCGAATTTCTACGCCTGAACGGACGGTGGTTTCTAAATAGAGGGGATCGGCAAATGCTTGAGCCGGCGCTTCGGGGGTAGGCTGCAGGGGGGTTTGGGAGGAAATTTGTTCGACCGAGTAGCCGGCGGTTGCGGCTGCTACGGCAGTTTGGCGGCGGCTGGTGTGAACACGAGTCAGTTGCAGTTGCACTTCACTGAGGGCGTCTGCGAGGGCTTGCAGCTGGCGCACATCCAGCAGCCGATCGCCGGCGATCAGGTGGACTTCGGTGTTGGGCTGCCAAAAGCGTTCGCCGGCATTGAGCCTCACCTTCATTTGCTGCCAGATTTCTTGCCAGTTGCTTGCCGGTGTTTGGGTGCCGGTGTTTTCGCTTTCAGGCGGCAAGAGTATTAGGAGCCGTCCATCTTTACTTTTAAACCGGACTTGCTGATGGCGACTGATTTCGCGGGGGATTTCTGGAACAGTTGGGACGGTGGTGGGAGATGAGTCGGAAGTCATACGATTTTAGGGTTGAGATTGGAAGTTGCGGCCCCCCTGCGTGCGAGCCATTTATTTCTAAGCTTTTCGGTTGGAACTTGCAGCCAATTCTCGGTTATATTAACCCAAAAATGGTTAATTTTTTGTCTTCAGGTGTGCTTGTGGAAATTTTGGAAAAAACACCCACTAAACTGATTCTCCGGCACCGCCCTTTAGGGCTTTGGTTCATTGCCGGCTTTTGTGTTATTTTGATTCCTTTTCTACTCATTGCTCTTGCCGTGACGAATACTTGGATTTTTTACTTATTTTGGTATCCTTTGCTGCCTATTTTTTCTATTTTGGTTGGTGTTTTTATCTGGCTTTATGCGGGTCAATCTGTTCGTTGCAGTTTTGACAAGACGCTGGGGATTGTTACGCTTAAACAACAGGGTTTGCGTCAATCAAAGGTGATTGAATTTCCTTTGAGAGATATTATAGATGTTGAACTGGATTTAAGAACTCGTGATGCTGCTATTAATCAAAGGATTGTTTTGGTTTTGCGGACGGGTCACGCTCAGCCTTTAAGTTTAAATAAGAATGCTGATTGGAAAGATAAGCAAGCAACTATAAACACTATTCGGGAGTTTTTGGGAATGCCGATAAAATAGTTTTTGTGGAGAGAATGATATTTTTTTAACTGGAAATTAATGCAGGTATATTTAAATGATTGAGAAGGTTTGCCGGCACCTAATAAGCAGATGATAAACGCTGATCAGGTTGATAGACAAATCGCGTTTAATTGTGGGTTTTTAAGATATTTATCAGCGGTTGATTTAGGTGCCGGCACTGGTTTATTTTAACACCGGCCTATGTTTCTTCTATTGGGTAGAATTGTCCCACAAAAAGCAGCTCCTTTGAAGTCACTTTCTCTGATGTAAGCATTTCCTAGGTTACTTTGCGATAGGTTGGCACCTCTTAAGTTGACTCGAAATAAGATTGCACCTCTTAAGTCGGCTCCTGTGAGATCGGCTCCTTCCATATTGACTTCGGTTAAGCCTCTTGTCCTTAGTTTAGCCTCACTTAAGTTGGCATTAATCAAGTTAGCGCCGGTTAGGTTAGCATCATCCATATTTGCGCCTCTGAGATCGGCATTACTCAGGTTGGCGTCTTTTAAATTAGCACCTCTGAGATCGGCACCTTTTAAGTTAACACCATTCAAATTTGCGCCAATTAAAAACGCTTCTGTCAGCTGCGCTCCACTTAAATTCATGCCTTTTAAGTTGGCCTCTTTTAAGCGGCATCTCATACACTTGTTCGTACTGATTAACTGTTGAAGATGGTTGGAATTCTGAGCATCAACTGAGGCAGTTAAAATTAAGGGTAATGAGAGGGCAAATATCGTTAAAGTTTTTAGACTCATAATGTTTGAGATGGAGAGATTTCTCATAATAGTATTTGCCGGTTAGAAGAGTCTAAAAGTGCGAAACTATCTAGATTTGGGCGCACGCGCCGGTGCGCCCTGATCATGGGGTGGGCGAGATGCCTAAACGAGAGGGAAATGCTTCTATTTGCTAAGCCGGCGGTAAGTGGTGGCTAAAGCATCGGCATCCCCAACGTTGCCAGGAAATAGCACCACCGGCAGGTTAGGAAATTGGGGGTGATCGGCGGGGGTGCGTACCATTGAACAGCCAGGTAAAATTTGGCCGAGGAGTCGTGCTGAAGTTAGGGCTAAGCCGGTGCTTAAAACGTCGTTGGAAGTGATGCCTCCTTTACTAATCAGAAACCCGATATCTACCGGCAACCCCCGCACAATATCCATCAGCAATGCGGAAACATCCGCACCAAATTTCAGGCGAGTTTGAGGGGTGTCAAATGTGAGTTCTTTCCTGCTGGTGTAAATCACTGGGGTTTGACCGGCATTGTGCGCTTGCTGAATTTTTTGCAGGGTTTGGTGTAGCAAAAAGGCACGCAATTCGCTGGGATCGGCGGCAGAACCGACAGGGTGGTTATCAAGTAAAGTAATGATATCGACCTCTATACCGGCGACATTTTCCGCTTGCAGGAGGCTTTCGAGTTGCTGGGTGGTTTTTTTGACATGAGAGCCGACGATCACTGCACCGGGTTTGCCTTCTCGCACGTATTGCGCCATGTCTTCTGCGGCAACCGGCTGGGGTCCCAGATGGGCAAGGGATGTTAAAATGCTGGCGGCGCTGCGAAACAAAAAGCGTTTCCCCTCACCGGCTGCTGTAAGAATATCTGCTGCGAATTTATCTAGATCGGTTTGGGTTTCGCCATCGACGGCGCAGCAAGTGTTGCCGGTTAAATTCATTAGACGTTCGAGGCTGCCGGCGCGAATTTCTTCCAGCAAAAATCGCTCAACATTGCCGGCAGAAATGCGTCCTTTGGTTTTTTCTTCCACATAATCGGGTAAGTAGCTGTGCCGGTAGCCAAAGACAGAGTCACGGGCAAATTCGGTTTCATGCACCGGCGTTTCAACGCCATCGACGATTAAATAATGGACGCTGTCGCGGGTAATTCTCCCCCCCTCAAAGAAGGCAGGAACGAGGAAATGGGCGTCAAAAGGGCCAAGTTCTTCCGCGATCGCATCGGTTTCTACGGGATAATGTCCCCGCATCGTAGAATCGGAACGGCTAACAACGAGAAAATCTTGGATATTTTCTGCTGCGATCGCGGCTTTCAAATTCTGGCAGACTTCGCGGGTGACTGCGGTGGCTTGTTCTGGGGTGAGTGCTCTGGTGTTAGTGAGCACGAAGAAAATGGGGGAGTCGTCACGTAACCCCAGCTTCAGGGTGTCTGTATCCCAGCGAGTGAGTAGGAGACAACCGTGGACGGTTTGCGAGCCGGTGGGGTCGTCATCGAGGACAATTATTTTGGGTTTGCTGGTCATTTGTTGTTTGAATGCTGGCTTTGCAATTTTCTCATTTCTGATTGAATACTGAGAGAAATTTGCTGTAATTAATTTAAAATTTGTTGGGACTTGATTGCTTGTGATGCCGGCTAGCCGGTTTAATTCAGTCTTCTTATGATAGGTTTTAGATTTTTTAACCGCAGATGCACGCAGATGCACGCAGATGGGTTGATGGTTGGTGTTAGGGATTTGAGGGAGTTGGATTTTTTAACCACAGATGCACACAGATAAACACAGATGGTTTAAGGGTTGGGGTTCAAGATCAATTGCTAATTCGATATTTTTGCAATAGTCGGATAGACCGGCTTCTTTAGCTGATCCGTCGATCTTGTAATTTTCTCATTTCAGCTTGAGCGCTGACTGCAATTTGCAAGGCTTCATTCAGTAGTCGTCCGTGTTCACTTGCTTTGTCACTGACTTGCAAGGCTGCTAAAGCGGTTAAGTTATTGGCAAAAAGTTCAGGATTGCGAGAAATAAAATGTTTGTGTTGCCTGAGAATCCGTTCGGTTCGCAATGCTCGCACTAAATCTTCTCGCGTTAATTCTAGTGCTGCGATTACATTCTCTCTATCTTTTAAATAGACTTCTGGATTGCCGGCTGCTTCGATTTGATCGTTGATGTCAATTGCTCTAATGACATCATTATACCGCTCAACGTCGTCAAACAAATGAATCAAATTTTTATTTTTATTACTAAACTTGAACTTTTGGATGTCACTAATTATTAGTCCAGTTGTTGCTGAAAAATATATAAATACCAGTGAAATAAGATGCTCTGGAAATATGTAATTTAAGAAAATTCCACTAATTCCCATTAATAGGCTGATTAACAAACTTTGAGAAATTTCTGATAAAAACTTAGCAGCAGTCGGGGGTCTTAAAACCTGACTAGATCCGACTCCACACAGGCGCTTCAGTTCTCCTTTGGAAATTTCCAATCCTTGCAAGTCAGGTCTCACAGGCGAGTTTTCCTTTGATAAAATTACTAGCTGAGATGCTTCCTGCTTTTTCGCGCTTTTTGAATGCCGGTGTTGTCTGGCGTTAGCCTTCTGTTCACTTTAATATATTTAGCCCTTGTCAGCGCTCATCCCGGCAGGGGTAGATGATTACTTCTAGTTTAGCCGACTCATTCTCTATGCCGGCAAGTGTGCCGATAATCTTTTGATGGCTGCGGCGCTTCCTCTATCGCTGCCGGCGGATTTCCTGCAAAAATTCTGTTCTCGCCTCAAGCCTTGAAGGCATCCCTACGCAACGCGCTAGCAAGTCTATCTCTAACTCTGGTAAAAATTCACTGCGAGAAATTTGTTCATACTTCTCATCCTGCCGGCGATACAGGGAAAGCTGGTTATCTTCCCAAAACCAGACTTCTATGATGTTAAACCGCTTATACTTTTCTAACTTATCTATGTCGCTCCTGAGCATGACAACTTCTATTGCAATATCAGGTAGTTCTTTCTTTTTTCCAATATTATAAGATTCTTCGATTTCAAAGGAAACACTTTTATCTTTTTCTCGTACATTAATGCAGCTTTTATGAATAAAGCTCAGTCCTTTATTAAAAAGATAAGTTTCGAGTAAAGAACATAAATTTGTTTTTATTGTTTCATGGTCTGAGCTGTTTGTAATAAATTCTACCGATCCATCAAGATAAGAGATTCGCAAAGTCGGCACTTCTGGCATTAGAGCTTTGATCGCTTCAAATTGTTCCCAAGTCTGATAGCCAGGAAGTAGAAATCGCTGTTCTTTAAGGGGCAGAACTTTTTCTGATAAGTGCGGGTTCATGACGTTGAAAATTTGGAGGAATTTGGGAATAAACTGAACTTCTAACCATTCCTCTCTTCTGCCATTTCTTTCATCCGTCCGTTAATTTTTGCCCCGACCTAAGTGTAAATTAGGCCGAGGCAAAATATCAAATTACATCCAATCTAATGAACTAACTCAATTGCACGCTTTGTTAATGCTTCCGCAGTTAACCCATTAAACGCCATTAACTCTCCCGCACTTGCAGTCGTTTCCCCGCGCTTCCAGGCAAACGTATCGCGCTTGCTATTACTCCGCAACATAATCGGTTCCAGCATGGCAGCCGCGCCACCCGTTACACCAATTAACGCACCGCCACCAAACAAACGCTCAAATCCGGCATCATCTAAGAAACCATCATCGGCTTGTGAACAAGTATCCCACGCAACATCATGAGGCCGGTAGAGCCGGCGAGGATTGATAATGGAAACAATCCGCACACCTAAACCTTCCGTTTCCAAGAAAGCAGCCGCTTCAAACACCGGCATCAACGTCATGTCGCCAATAACCGCAAACACCACCGTTTTCTCAGTCTCGCTGCCCTTCACTTCTTGCAATACCACCGCGCCATCCCGCAACCCTTGACGAGTTTGCTCAAATGTGGTGTGAATCGGCAGCGGTGACTTACTCGAAGTAATCACAATGCCCTTATTCCTCGTCGTCAGCGCCCATTCATAGCAAGCTTGAATGCTATTGGCATCGGGTGGAAACAGGGGGAAAACATTGCCATTTCGCATCATTGAAGCAAAATAAGCCTCAATTTCCGGACGTTGGTGAGTCCAGCCGTTGCGCCCTTGTTCCAATGCGCCGGCAGTAAACAGCGTCACCGTTGAAGGTGTTGCACGGCGTAATTCTGCCATTGCTTGCGTTACCGTCTGCCAAATCGGTAAACCATTGATTGCAAACGACTCGTAAGAGCACCACAGAGAACGAGCACCCATCAAACATAATCCCACCGCCAAGCCGGCGCAGGCATCTTCACTCAACGGTTCGTAAACTTGCCCTTGCGGTGCCTGATTATAGAGATCGTCAGAAGTTGGGTGAATAATCTTCAATGCTTGGTTAATATTGGCAATCCCAGACGCTTCATTTCCATCTGCATTGGTAACCAAGAAGTTGCGATCGCTTTGTCCCACTTTTCCCACCAAACGCCCCATCGCCGTCGTGGAAACCTGCGGAGCACCGCCAACTGCATACTCTTCCAAAGGCAACTCACCCAACTCAGCCACCGGCAACTCAAATTCTGTGACAACTGTCTTAGCAGCCGGCCCACCCCCCGCACGTTCCGCATTGGTTCGCACTAATGCCCATGCTTCCGGCGAAAGGGCGCGTTGTTTTAACGCCGTGATCATGTGAGGTGCGTCAAGGGTATCTTTTGCATACAAATTGTGAGATTTTGCCCCCAGCGCGTGAACACCGGCACCCTTCAATTGCTTGATAATAAATACCGTGAGTGTGCCGCCCAGCGCCGACTTTGCCGCTTTATCAACCCCTGAGAGTACCGCCTTTGTAAATGCCAAGCGCTGCTTAAACGAGAACGCTGTGCCATCAACATAAGCCCCAGGCTGGTTTTGATCGTCAAAGTCCTTGGCATCTACCAAAATCACTTCTTTAAAGCCATTGCCTTTCCAGTAGGCAATCATCTCTTCATTAGATTTGGTGGAAACCATGCTGTGATGTTCTTGGGAAAAGCCATTCCACACCAACACCGGCAGGAAATTCGTCACACTCGGATAAGCGGTATTGAAGTGCGCCATACTGCTCATCGGGTAAGGTTCACCCATGCCGCCATCCCCAATCGTGAACGGGAAAAGCTTATCGCGGTGTAAAAGTGCGGCTGCCATTGCAAAGTGCTGCCCTTGTCCCAGAGGGCCGGCGGGGGCTAAAATGCCGGGAATGTAACCAGATAAATGACCTAAAAGACCGTGCTTTTCCCGAAAGCGATCCCGCAACTGCTGCACCGTCTCAATGCCCATATCCTCCAGTGAGCGATCGAGGAACATGGCGCTGTAAAAGCCTGGGGCGTGGTGTCCAACTTCCGTGAGGATATTTTTGTAACCCAGCATAACCAAAGCAGCGTAGGCTTCGGCTTGGCTAGCAAAACCACCGGGGTGTCCGGAAGCCTTGCTGCCGGTGACTTGCAGAGTCAGATAGCGCAGGGCGTCGGCAGCGAGTAAAGTTTGGAAGACGGCGGCTGCATCATTGGGATCTGCAATTGCCCCTTTGCCTTCTGCAATCGCCGGGGTTTTCCCGTAAGTGTCGAAATCGGGCAAAGCTTCGCCAAAATGCTGAATTCCCTCACAAAAATCTGGCGCGGCTTTTGTTGATGCTGGGGTTGTTGAGGTCATGCTGATCTACCTAAATGAGGTTACTCGTTGAGTAATTTAATAAAGATCTTACGGCTTTGAAGCTGCCGAAATTTATGACTTCTGCTTCATGCAGAGATAATTAGAGGTAATAGGGGATCGCGCTTAGGGAAAAGTTGCTGGCTTTTGTGAGGGTAGAGACCAGGATTAGAGGATCAGTGGGTCAATTTTTCCTGTGCATTTGTACTTAAAACCTCGGTTCCATCATGACTGTTTCCGCTTGATTACAATAAGCGCAGGGAAAAATTTCTTCCTTTCCTTGATTGATAAAATTTGAGCGGGAATTACTGCTATGACACTGCCGGCTGGCCCAAAAACTCATCCCTTTTTACAGCTCATTCAGTGGATTGCCAATCCAGTGGCATATATGGAAACCTGCGCGAAGCAGTATGGGGACATCTTCACTACGCCTTTGGCCCGTAAGGGATCACCCCTGATCTATGTGAGTAACCCCCAAGCAATCCAGGAGATATTAACCGGCGACACCAAGCAGTTTGAAGCGCCGGGAGAAGCCAACCAAATTTTACAGCCACTGGTGGGGGATCAATCGATGATCCTGCTGGGCGGCCAACGACACCGCCGGCATCGCCAGTTGTTAATGCCTCCCTTTCACGGGGACAGAATGCGGAACTACGGCCAATTAATTGTTGATATTACCAATCAAGCTGTTAACCACTGGACGCAGGGAGAAACGTTTTCTGCGCGGAGTGTGATGCAAAAGATTACGCTGCGGGTAATTTTGCAAGCGGTGTTTGGATTGCACGAAAGTCCTCGCTATGAGCAGTTGCAAGAACTCACGAAGCAACTGCTAGAAGGATTGAGTTCCCCGTTCGGTGCTAGCTTTCTGTTTATTCGCTCATGGCAACGAGATTTAGGTGCTTGGAGTCCGTGGGGACGTTATTTGCGCCAAAAACGGGAAATTGATGCGCTTTTATACGCTGAGATTGAAGAACGCCGGCAGCAAGCCGATACCTCGCGCACAGATATTCTGAGTTTGATGATGTCGGCGCGTGATGAAGAGGGACAGCCGATGACGGATGAGGAGTTGCGCGATGAGTTGCTGACGCTGCTGTTTGCCGGCCATGAAACGACGGCAACGGGTTTGGCTTGGGCGCTTTACTGGACGCACCATCTGCCGGCAGTCCGTGAACGGCTGGTGCAAGAACTCGATGCTTTGGGTGACAATCCCGATCCAATGGCGATTTTCCGGCTGCCTTACCTGACGGCTGTTTGCCAAGAAAGCCTGCGGATTCGCCCGGTTGCGATGCTGACTTTCCCAAGGGTTGTGAAACAGCCGGTGCAGTTGATGGGTTATCAGTTAGAAGAGGGGACGCCGGTGGTCGGCTGTATTTATCTCACCCACCAGCGCGAGGATGTGTATCCGGAACCCAATCAGTTTAAGCCGGAACGGTTTTTAGACCGGCAATTCTCTCCCTATGAATATTTACCGTTTGGGGGTGGCAGCCGGCGCTGTATCGGTTTGGCGTTAGCGCAGTTGGAGATGAAATTGGTGTTGGCGACGATTTTATCTAACTGGCAACTATCCCTCGCTGATCAGCAGCCAGTGCAACCTGTGCGCCGAGGCGTAACATTAGGGCCGGCAGGGGGTGTGCGAATGACGGTTATCGGTGAGAGGCAAAAGGTAAAAATGCCGGTGCCGGTGGCGTAAAAATAAGTTCGATTTGATCTGACTTTTGCTATCAGCCTTCGGCGGGTAAGTGCATCAGGGCTAATCTCACGCACTTACCCGCCAGGGATTGAAATCCCTGTCTTATAGCAAAAGTCCTCTTTAGAGGACTGATTGATGATTTCTCAGTCGGATTAATCCGACTTTCGCTATTAGGCGGCGGCTTAAGCCGGCGATGGGTAAGTGCATCAGGGCGAATCTGGCGCACTTACCTGTTCAAAAGCCGGATTGATCCGACTTTAACTATCTCACGTATCTGTTCTTAAGCCGGCCTTGCAAGGCAGCTAATTGATCTATCACAATATAAATACAGAAACAAAACTTAAGCTTTCTCTAATATTTATAATTACTTCCCTTAATGACCGCCCTGACCTCCTCTGATGGGCTGCAATCTAAACAGCCAGCGCTTGCCTCTGTTTCTTCCTTTCTAACTCGCCTCCTCAACCGGCTACAGCCAACCCCAGAAACCGTCGTTATGATCTTGGCGGTACTGATTGGCGGCAGCACCGGCATGGGCGTCGTTACGTTTCATTACCTCATCGATCTGATCCACAGCTTGACGCTAGAGGGTTTAATGGGGTTCATTTCTCCTTGGGGCGCGTGGACACTTGCCTGTGTTCCCACCCTCGGCGGCGCAATCATCGGACTCATGCGCTGGCGCTGGCCGGATTTTGGCCCTGGAATTTCCTCAATGATTGCGGCTGTGCAGCAACCAAAGGGTGGGGTTCCCCTCGTTCTTAAACCTGTAACTAAGATGGTGGCGGCTTCGGTTTCTTTGGGAACTGGGGCAGCTTTAGGGCCGGAAGGGCCAAGTGTGGAAATTGGGGCGAATTTTGGGATGCTGGTGAGTCAAGCGCTGCAAGTTTCCCAAGATCGGCAGCGATTACTGTTGGGCGCGGGTGCGGCTGCCGGCATTGCGGCGGGGTTTAATGCCCCGATTGCCGGTGTGTTTTTTGCCCTGGAAGTGGTGCTGGGCACGAGTTTTGCCACTTCAGCCGTGAGTGTGGTGCTGTTGGCGGCAGTGGTGGCAGCTTTAATTGCTCAAATTGGATTGGGTGCTCAGCCGGCTTTTGCACTCCCTGATTATATAGTGCTATCGCCTCTGGAATTACCTCTCTACATGGGTTTGGGGTTATTAGCCAGTTTAGTTTCAATTGCCTACACCCAAGCCGTTAAGTTAGCGCAGCGTTGCTTTCGGGGTGAAGTGCCGCTTTTTGTCTGGTTCAGTGGCATTCCCCGGTGGCTTCATCCGATGATTGGGGGTGCTTGTGTCGGTTGGGTGGCGTTGCAATGGCCGCAAATTTTAGGCATTGGCTATGAAACCATTGAAGCGATGTTGCAAGATGTGGAGTTTTCTTTGCAACTGTTGCTGATCCTGCTGGTTTCTAAGCTGGTGATGAGTGCGGTTAGTTTGGGAAGTGGCTTAGTGGGTGGAACGTTTGCACCGGCTATGTTTCTCGGTGCGTCTTTGGGTTCGGCTTATGCCAAGATTTTAGTCTTAGCTATCCCAACAATACAATCAGTGATGGCAGGGCCGCCGGCTTATGCAATGGTGGGAATGGCTGCGGTACTTGCCGGCAGTGCGCGTGCTCCACTCACAGCGATATTATTACTATTTGAATTAACGCGAGATTACCGAATTGTGTTGCCGTTAATGGCGGCGGTGGGATTGAGTGTTTGGCTGGTTGATTGTTTGAAGCCGGTTAAAACTTCTAGTTCTAATTTGCAGCAAATTGGGTTGAATATTGAAAAAGATTATAAGCGGGAAATCTTGCAAAATATTCGAGTTTCAGAAGCGATGAATAAATCGCCGCTGATCTTATCTGGGACAACGACTTTAATAGAAGCCGGTTTAGCTTTAACGAATCATAATTGTCATAGTAGCTTGGTCATTAATGAGGCAGGCCGGTTAATTGGAATTCTCACTTTACGAGATGTGAATCGAATTTTATCAGGCGAGAAAACCGATGTTTTGATCAGTTATTTAGTCCACCAGAAAATTGCAGATATCTGCACAACTGAAATTCTTTTAGCTTACGATGATGAGCCGGTTGCTGATGCCTTAGATCGGATGGCTGCTAGAGGGTTGCATCAGTTGCCGGTGGTTGAGCGAGACAATCCTTATGAGGCGTTGGGGTTATTAAATGAGGAGGATATTTCCCTGGTTAGTCAGCTGGCAATGACGCGGGATGCTTTGCGAGGTTATTGTTCTCTGCCGGCAGCTTCAGACGCGGTGGAAGTGGAGGAAGAAAAGGTGCCGGTGTGAGATTTAGCCGGCATTTGAGCAGAAAGTTGAGGACAATTATGAAGCTGCCGGTAAAATTAAACCCAAAGCGCGAGTTAAAATCTCTTCTTTATTAACCCGTTGTTCTAATTCTGCTGCTTCATAGCGCCCTTCTTCCACTTCTAGGGAAGCTTCATCAATAGCATTTAGATAAGCTTCTTCTAAAGTCTCCATTAATTATTCTTGAGTTAAGTAATAGCCTCCAGCTTTGCGGCGCTTGTTTTTTCGTTGAATTTCTCTAACTGAATTTCGGATAGAAACTTCCCAAGAGCGAGTTGTGCGATTTTCTACTTGTTGTTTAATGAGATGCACCAAGAGAATCACGGCATAACTGATAATGTTATTAATAATATCAGAATTGTCTCACTAACTTTGGAGCAAATATTTCGTGTTGAAAGTAACTGCCGGCATTGAGATAAAATTAAAACATCATCAATCAAACTTTAAAGAAATCAAAATATGGGTACACTTGTACTGCCAAATCTTAAAGGAAAACAAATGGGTCAAGTTATTACCACATTAACCGTCACAAATCGCATCGATCAAGTTCTCCATCAGCGGGGTTTCATCCCATCTGAAGAAGTTCGCGCTATTACATTAGATAATGTTGTTGTCGATACCGGCGCAACCATGCTTTGTCTGCCGGCACACGTGATCAGCCAGTTGGGGTTAATTCAGGTCGGAGAAACCAACGTAGAAACCTTAGCCGGCGTAAAAAGGGGTCGGATTTTTGGCGATGCCACACTTGTAGTAGAAAATCGAGAAGGCAGATTTGATTGCCTGGAACTCACCGAACTTAAGTATGCTTTGCTAGGGGTGATTCCTTTACAGCAACTTGGTTTAGAGCCAGATTTGCAGAATCATCGGTTGCGAGTATTACCCATGAATTCTGAGCAAACCTATCTGATGGCTTAATTTACGCCTCACAGCGTCACTATTACTTAAATGAAATACCGGCACAGTTGAATTGAATTCGCTCAATCTGGCAAAGGCAAGCCGGCTTTTTGCGTCAACACTTTGAAGTTAATGTAAAGTTTTGTAAAAATAGTTTAATAAATAAAACAAATTAAATTAAGATTAACACAATAAACGTTGAGTTTTTTATGCCTTCGTAACTTAGGTAAAAACTGAGCGTGCGAATATTTACAGACCGATGAACAGTGAGTTAGGAGTTACCGTATAAACATGGCTAAAACAGCTAAATCAAACGAAACAAACATCCAAGATACGCTTCCCCAAAGCGCACTTGCTCTCAAAAAAAATTCCGGAATGATTCACTTACGGCCTTTACCGGAGGGACGTCCAATTGCTGATAATACTACTGCCAATATGGATGAGCTGATCGGCTATCTAGATTAGATAACCGATAGTTGCTAATTTGCCGGCTTCCCATCAAAACTGTTGCACCTTTATGCTAAGAAGGTGCAACTGAAATTAACTAGCGCCGCTCACACTCGAAACTGTTCCGTAGCCGCTGTGTAGTGGATAGGTAAAACACAATCAATATTTTCATGGGGACGAGCAATGACGTGGTAGGAGAGTAACAAATCCTCCTCAGTCGTCACTCGCTTAACTGAATCCACCCCAGCCGCCACCGCAGCTTGCACCTCAGCGACATCTCCCCGAACAATGATCGTGTAGCGAGCACTGCTCACTTTTTCATAACCAACCAGCGTAACACGGGCGGCTTTAACCATTGCGTCTGCCACTGCAAGCGCAGGAGGAAGACCTTTCACTTCAACCATACCGACTGCACCTGGCATTTGCCCTTTCTCCTGAATTAATGGAATACGTGAACCTCATTGTACGATTGAGCGGATGCCAAAAAACATTCGTGTTATTGCCGGCTTCGCGTCCCACCAGGAATTTAACTCAGATTGCCTAGAGTTCTCTAATTGATTAGATATTTTTAGTTTGTATATTCAGCCGACTTATCGTTCCATAGCCTCACCTATTTTTAAACCTTGGAAATAAAGCGAATTGCATCGCAAAATGGTATTAGGATCGAAAACAAAGTCATGCCGCTAACCTTGTCTCCGTCGCCAGCAGGAAGCCACCGATGATCGCTTTAGACAAACCCCGTAACTGGAAACCAATTATTAAAGAATTTGAAAGCGCAGTCGGCAAAACCGGCGTTGTGCAGCGCAAAGAAGAATTGCTTACCTACGAATGCGACGGACTCAGCAGCTACCGGCAGATACCGGCTGTTGTTGTGCTGCCGAAAACGACGGAAGAAGTCGCAAAAATTGTCAAAATTTGTGATCGCAACGGCGTGCCTTGGGTTGCCAGAGGTGCCGGCACCGGCTTATCGGGGGGTGCCTTGCCGGTGGAAAATTGCGTGGTAATCGTCACCGCTTTGATGCGAAAAATCCTTAAAATTGACCTGGAAAATCAGCGAGTGGTTGTGCAACCTGGTGTGATTAATAACTGGGTAACTCAAGCAGTTAGCGGTGCCGGTTTCTATTACGCACCCGATCCTTCCAGTCAAATTATCTGCTCAATTGGCGGCAACGTTGCGGAAAATTCTGGTGGCGTCCACTGCCTAAAATATGGCGTTACAACCAACCATGTGATGGGCTTAAAATTGGTGCTGCCCGATGGTTCTATTGTAGAAGTGGGCGGCGAACTTCTAGAAATGCCCGGTTACGATCTCACCGGCTTATTTGTGGGTTCCGAAGGAACTTTGGGAATTGCCACAGAAATCACCCTGCGAATTCTCAAAGCACCGGAATCGATTTGCGTTTTGCTGGCAGATTTTACCACGATTGAAGAAGCCGGTGATGCCGTTTCCGATATTATCAGCGCCGGCATTATTCCAGGCGGCATGGAAATCATGGACAACCTCAGCATTAATGCCGTTGAAGATGTGGTTGCCACCGGCTGCTATCCCCGCGATGCTGGGGCAATTCTACTGGTAGAAATAGACGGATTAGAAGTCGAAGTTGCCAGAAACAAACAGCGCGTTGCAGATATTTGCACTAAAAATGGCGCACGCAGCATCACAACAGCCAGCGATCCAGAAACGCGCTTAAAAATTTGGAAAGGACGAAAAGCCGCCTTTGCTGCAGCCGGTCATTTAAGCCCAGATTATTACGTGCAAGACGGCGTAATTCCCCGCACACAAATGTCATTTGTTCTCAAAGAAATTGAAGAACTGAGCAAGAAATATGGCTATCGAGTGGCAAATGTTTTTCATGCCGGTGATGGAAATCTTCACCCGTTGATTCTTTATGATAACTCAGTAGCCGGTGCTTTGGAAGTTGTAGAAGAATTGGGCGGAGAAATCCTTAAACTGTGCGTAAAAGTTGGCGGGAGCATTTCCGGAGAACACGGCGTTGGGGCAGATAAAAAATGCTATATGCCAGATATGTTCAGCGCAACCGATTTAGAAACAATGCAGTGGGTGCGCCAAGTCTTTAATCCCAAAGGGTTAGCAAATCCCGGAAAAATGTTTCCCACACCGCGCACCTGTGGAGAAGGTGCAAAGGTTCAGAATACTCAGAAATTTAATGGAGCAGAACTGTTTTAAATCTTTGTTTCCAGTCCGGATAAAATCATCAACAGTGCCAGAATATTTGTGAGGTGGGTATATTGCCGGCCTCGCATTTAAACATTTTGAATAAAACTGAAACCTAGAAATTTACTAAATAGGTAACCGCACAGTAAACGTTGTCCCCATACCTAATTCACTATGAACGGTAATGGTGCCTCCGTGTAAATCAACCGCCTTTTTAACAATTGCTAATCCCAACCCAGTCCCCGGAATCTTGCCAACATTGGTAGCGCGATGAAATGAATCAAATAAGTAAGGTTGATCTCCTGGGGGAATGCCAATTCCTTCATCCTTGATCTCAAAAATAACCTCGCTTCCCTCATTGAAAAGTACCAAATGCACTGTGCCGCCTTGAGGCGAATATTTTATCGCATTTGAAAGCAAATTGCTTAAAATTTGCCGCAAAAGTTTTTCATCCATGCAAGGAAGAGAATGAGAAACTGGAGACACCGGCATTAAGGAATGGGTACATAGAGAAAGCGAGTTTATTCCAGAATTGGGAGGGTGAGAGATAAATGTAATTGTATGGAGATTGCCGGCTCTAAGTTGGCAGTCTTCTACTAATTCCTCACAAAAGGCTTCCAGATCCACCGGCACCGGATCAAAAGAGAGTTTTCCCATCTCTGTCCGACCGATCACCAGCACATTTTCTAACAAATCAATCATCTGTTTAACAGCGGCTTGGATTCGCTGAAAATACTGATTTTTTTTCTCCTGAGATGCCCGATCTCCGTAACGTTGGAGTAATTCAACCGACATGACAATTGAAGCCAGGGGGTTGCGGAATTCGTGGGACACCATATAAACGAACCGAGATTTGAGTTCGTTGAGTTCTTTTTCTGTTTCCAACGCCTTGCTCAGTTCAGCAATAAAATGCTTGCGCTCGGTAATATCTTCTGCAACGCCGGCAATGCGGTAAACCTCACCCGACTCATTACGAATGGGAAAAGAGCGCGAGCATATCCAGCGAATTGAACCATCAGGCTGCACGATCCGATACTCTACAGTCAAAGGATCTTCTGCCTTCTGTTGCGCCTTAATCGCCCTGATCCGTTCCCGATCTTCTGGATGCAAAGCGTCCAGCCATGAGTGCGGCTTTTCGTATAAAGTTTCCGGCTTGAGTCCCCATACCTCTTCAGAAGCGGGACTGATATAAAGTAGCTGATTCCTATCTGCTGAAATGATCCAAAAAACTTCCCGAATATTTTCTGCAAGCTGGCGAAAACGCTCTTCACTGGCACGCAAAGCTTCTTCAGCTTGTTTGCGCTCAGTAATGTCTTCTACCATTCCCAAAGCATAAAGGATTTCCCCCTTAGGATCACGCATAACGCTCGAAGTCAGATGCACCCACAAAACATTTTGCTGCTTTGTAATGTAGCGTTTCTCGAGCTGAAAGCTGTCAATTTCCCTTTGAACAACGCGCTCCACATACAGCAATTCCTTCCCCTGATCTTCGGGATGCGTAATATTTTCAACCGTGAGGGCTGTCATTTCTGCCGGCGTGTAACCCAACATCTCACATAAAGCTCGATTTACTTTAAAAAATCGGGTGTCTGTGCCGGCAAGTATCATGCCAATCGGTGCCTCATCAAAAACCCTGCGAAATCGCTCCTCGCTATCACAAAGTGCGGCTTCTGCTCGCTTGCGTTCGGTTGCAAAAGCAATGTGGTTGGCGATGGTTTGAGCTAACTGTACTTCTTCGTCACTGAAAAAATGAGGCTGGCTGTAACCCAGCAAAAATTTCCCCAATAGCCGGCCTTGAAAAACCAGGGGAATTAAAGCCAACGCTTGAATACCGGCTCGCAGCAAAACAGCTTGTGCCGGCAAGAAATTGGGGGCTTGCAAAGATGCAATATCTGTGATTAAAATCGGTTTCTTGGTTTTTTGCTTAGAGCCAAGGCAAAAATACTCTTCACAAGCCTTACAAGAATCATGGGAAAGCCCGCGCCAGACTTTGAAACGCAAACCCTTATCTGCCTCTAATAGCAAGATGCCGGCACACGTAATTTGCAAAGAGTGCCCGATACCATTTAAAGCCGCTTCGTAAATCTCCTCAATCGCTGCTGCTCGCCTCACAGCATCGGCTAGTTGATAAAGGGTTTGAAGTTGGCTGAAGCGTTGCCGCAGCGCCTCTTGCGCCTGGTAGCGAACTTCTATCTCCTGTTGCAGTCGCTCATTTAGCTCCTGGAGTTCGCCGGTGCGTTGCGCGACGCGGGTTTCCAGTTCTTCGCGGGCGCTTTGCAACGTCTCGTCTGCCTGTTTGCGATCCGTGATATCTCGCCCCACAGCTTGAAACTCGACAAAATTGCCCGACTCGTCAAACAGCGCCCGGTTCGTCCATTGCAGATCGCGCAGCTCTCCGTTCACAACAACCCGATGCTCCAAGACACGTACAGGATTTGCTGGGGTTAAGGAATTGAGGGTTTTTAGGATATTCTGTTGTTCTTCGCCGGCAATGAGTGGGGTAAAACTACACCCGATCAAATCTTGACGCTCAAACCCGAAAAAACGACAGTAGGTGTTGTTGGCAAATGTGAGGGTGCCATCTGCCAAAAACCGGCAGATTAGTTCAGTTTGATCTTCTACAATGGCGCGATAGCGAGCCTCACTTTTGTGCAGCGCTTCCTGTGCCAGCTTTGCCTGGGTGATGTCGCGGGCGATGCCTTCAAAGGCGATCGGCTTGCCGGCTTCGTCGCAAACTAAAATGCTGCGGGTTTCTGTCCAAATTATGCTTCCGTCTTTATGTATCCAGCGCAAGACCAAAACTTCATCGGTGCTTTGCTGAAGCGTCCATTGTCTTAAAACCTCTCGGTCATCGGGATGTACAATCTTCACCCCTAACTCAGGATCGGCGTAGTGTTCTTCTGGGGTGTAGCCGGTGATGGTTTCTGCTGCGGGACTGACGTATTCAAAGCAGGGACTGGGGAAGATGCGGTAGCGGTAGATAATATCTGGGGCATTTTCAGCAAGCCGGCGGAAGCGGGCGGCACTTTCTTCTCGTTCAGTTTCTGCTTTGCGCTTGTCGTCACGCAATTGTTTGGCTTCCAGGGCGGCGAGGACGGCAGGACCGAGTCTTGCTAAGCGATCTTTGAGCAGGTAGTCAGCAGCGCCTTGTTTCATACACTCAACGGCGACTTCTTCATTTTGGCTGCCGGTGAGGACGATGAAGGGAATATCCAGGTTGCTCGCTCGTAACAACTGCAACGCACGCAGGGCATTAAACTGTGGCAGGATATAGTCTGCAAGAATAATATCGAAGCTCTCCTGTAGCCGGCTGAGGTAGTCCGGTTCTGTCTCTACACGCTGCCAACTGGGTGCGAAGCCTGCTCGGCGCAGTTCGCGCAGTATCAATTCGGTATCGGCGGGTGAGTCTTCAAGAATCAAAATGCGGATGGCAGTTGACATGATCGCTAACTAAAACACAAGCGCTGTTTTGAGTAAGTGGGAATGGCAGCAGCGAACTTTTGGCTCGCCTTTTTGGGGGCGCGGTGGTTTTGTCTAGATGAAATGTTCACTCAGACAATTTCGGGAACTCGTCAAAAATATGTCCCCCAAAGCGCGTACTTCTATGGCGCTGACGTGCCCACAGGTTGGGCTTTTAACAACAAATTATCAGCCCGAACGCTTTGTGTGCGTATTGGTAGTTTGTGGTTAGGGTGCGGCTCACCCCTCCCTCGTAGTGCTTAAACCCAAAACTCAAAACCCTAATAGAAGCACGATTGAACATGGTTGCTACCACTACTGTAGTACCTGAGTAAATTGTTGCAAGTTCACCGATTTTATGATGTAAGTTGCCACGCCTAATTAGGAATTTACTCTATTCCAGATAAAAAATGATTAATTCGGGTAGCGGAGTAGGGGATAATACCCGATTCCTTAGATGACCTGGAATTAGCATATAGGAAGGAAGGGGGATACAATTTAAGACAGGGACAATCGGCACGAGTTGTTATAAATCGTTGTATCTCATCTTGCACTGAAAAGTCATTAAGAGGGCATTCCCGCTCTATATTTTATTGTTTGGCAGTTTGTGGGGATGTAAGAACCGCTAAAAATCGGTGCTAGAGTCTGGAGTGCTGGCCGGTAAGGTGAGATGATAAAAGTGAGAAGTGAGAATTGCTTTCTATTTTCCGGTTTCCTTTTTTCTCGCGATTCTTCAGTCGGCAAGCGTTCTAAAATGCTTCTTAGTGAGAGGATTAGAAATTGGTAAATCAGAGCGCCATCGCGCAACAACTGGAAAAAATTTTAGGATCATCGGGCATCTGTTCGTGGGCAGATATAGAGGCATCTCGTAAAGAACAGATTGCTCAATGCCTCACACCGGCAGCCGAGATCGATTGCATTGTCTACCCCCAAACTGAGGCAGAACTCGCAGAAGTGATGGCGTGTGCTCACCGGCAGCGATGGGGCGTACTGCCCTTGGGCAGTGGCAGCAAGCTCAACTGGGGTGGCTTAGCTGCGGGTGTGAATTTAGCCGTGAGTACGGAACGCTTAAATAAGTTGGTGGATCATGCTGCCGGCGATTTAACTATCACTGCGGAAGCGGGGATGAAGTTTGCTGAATTACAGCAAATCTTGGCAAGTGTCGGTCAATTTCTCGCCCTTGATCCGAGTTATCCAGAAATGGCGACTTTGGGCGGAATTGTGGCAACCGGCGATACCGGCTCGCTGCGACAGCGCTACAATGGCGTTCGTGATCAGCTCATTGGTTTTTCCTTTGTTCGTTCAGATGGCCAAATTGCTAAAGCCGGCGGGCGGGTGGTGAAAAATGTTGCCGGTTATGACTTGATGAAATTATTCACCGGCTCTTTCGGCACATTAGGGGTTATTAGTCAAGTAACTTTTCGGGTTTATCCACTATCCCTGTCGTCACAAACTGTGTTGTTGACCGGCGAAGCCGATGCCATTGCCACAGCGACTCAAACTTTGCTGGCTTCTGCCTTGACTCCCACCGCCGCTGATTTGCTTTCAGCGCAGTTGGTGAACACATTAGAAGCCGGTGCCGGTATGGGATTGCTGGTTCGCTTCCAAAGCATAGCAGAAAGTGTTAAACAACAGTCAGAGCGAGTTGTGGAAGTGGGCAAAACCTTGGGGTTACAAAGTACAACATTTGTGGAGGCGGATGAGGCTGCTTTATGGCAGAAATTACCCGAACAAATGCGCTCAACCCCCACAAATTCAGAAATTCTCTGCAAAATAGGAGTAAGACCTTCTGAAGCTGTGGCGGTTTTAACTCAGTTGAATCTGTTGTTTCCAAATAGTAGTTTAAGTTTAATTCATGCCGGCAGTGGTTTAGGCTTAATTCGGGTTGCCGGTGAGGATGTGATAACTCGGCTTTCTAAAATGCGTTCAATCTGCGAATCTTCGGGGGGATTTTTGAGTGTTTTAGTGGCTCCAATTTCTCTTAAGCAACAGTTGGATGTCTGGGGATACACCGGCAACGCTTTGGATTTAATGCGGCGAATTAAGCAGCAGTTTGATCCGGAGAATATTTTAAGTCCTGAGCGTTTTGTTGGAAAGATTTGATTTAATTGAACCGCAGATGCACGCAGATGATAGCGTAGCGTGCCGCAGGCATACGCAGATGAATGCAGATGAATGCAAATTATTTGCGTTTAGATAGGATTGATGTTTAAAAGCTTTTGTTGGATAAAAAACTATGCAAGTTTCAGACTCGACTGCCAATTCTCAACTTTCAAAGACGAATTTTGATGGGAATCACCCCCCAGAACCCAAATTAATTGATACCTGTGTTCACTGTGGGTTTTGTTTATCGACTTGCCCAAGTTATCGAGTGCTTGGCAAAGAAATGGATTCTCCCAGAGGGCGCATTTATTTGATGGATGCGATTAATGAAGGTGAAGCCACTCTTGTTGATGCAACAGTTGAGCATTTTGATTCTTGTTTGGGATGTTTGGCGTGTGTCACGACTTGCCCTTCTGGGGTGCAATATGACAAATTAATTGCGGCAACTCGCCCACAAATTGAGCGAAATTATGAGCGTTCTCTGCCAGATCGTGTAATTCGCGCTATCATTTTTAATCTGTTTCCCTATCCCAACCGGCTGCGGGCTTTACTTGGCCCTCTTTATCTCTATCAAAACTTGGGAATTCAGAAAATTGTTCGGGCTGGCGGCATCTTTAAAAAAGTCTTTCCTCGCTTAGCGGCAATGGAAGAAATTTTGCCGGCAATTCCCCTGGATGCTTTCCGAGATGAATTTCCCACGATTATCCCAGCCCAAGGTGAAAAACGCTACCGGGTGGGAATGATTTTAGGTTGTGTGCAGCGTTTATTTTTCTCAAAAGTGAATGAAGCTACTGCACGAGTTTTAACCGCAAATGGTTGCGAAATTGTGGTTCCCCAAGGACAAGGTTGTTGTGCGGCTTTGCCGGAACATCAGGGACAAACTGAACAAGCACAAGCCTTGGCAAGACAGATGATTGATAGCTTTGAAGGCACGAACGTTGATGCGATCATTATCAATGCTGCCGGTTGTGGTCATACTTTAAAAGAATACGGTCATATTTTGCAAGATGATCCGAATTACCGGGAGAAAGCGAAGGAATTTGCCGGCAAAGTGAAAGACGCGCAAGAATTTCTCGCCCAAGTGGGATTAACCACTAAACTTTCCCCCCTAGCTGATGGCGAACTCAAAATCGTTTATCAAGATGCTTGCCACCTATTACACGGGCAAAAAATTAGCTTGCAACCGCGTCAATTATTGCAGAAAATTCCTGGGGTAAAACTGCGCGAACCTGTTGATGCTGCCTTGTGTTGTGGGAGTGCCGGCGTTTACAATATGCTGCAACCAGATGTTGCAGATGAATTAGGCCGGCAAAAGGTTGAGAATCTGCTCAATACCGGCGCTGAATTAATCGCGTCTTCAAATCCCGGTTGTTCTTTACAAATTAAGAAACATTTGCAGTCGCAAGGTAAAGAAATTACGCTGATGCATCCACTGGAGTTGTTAGATTATTCAATGCGGGGGGTTAAACTAAAACGTTAGATGCATGGAGATTCAACCAGCTCTCCCTACCTATGATAATTTATTCGAGCCAACTATCAAAGCCTTAAAAGCTTTAGGCGGATCGGGTAATGTTAGAGAGATATACGAAAAGGTTTGCGAAATCCAAGAATTCTCTGAAGAACAGCAGAGTATTCTTTATAAAGAAGGGCCGCAAACCGCAATCTATGCTCGTCTTAGCTGGACTAGACTTTACCTCAAAAACTATGGAGCGATTGAAAATAGTGGACGTGGCTTTTGGTCATTAACTGAAAAAGGCCGAAATCTTCAAGTTATTGACAAGCGAGAAATTAAGCAGGTATCACAGCCTAGAAAGAGCAAAGATTCAATTAAATTAGATGAAGCTCAACCAGATGCTCTGATACCTGTAGACTCCAATTTATGGACAGAGAAGCTGTTGAGTATTCTTCAGAAAATGCCTCCCGATGCGTTTGAACGTCTATGCCAGCGCATCCTCAGAGCTTCAGGATTTATTAAAGTTCAAGTAACAGGTAAAAAAGGTGATGGAGGAATTGATGGTATCGGTGTTCTGAGAATTTCTTTATTAAGTTTTCAGGTCTTTTTCCAATGCAAACGATATAGCGGTTCCGTTGGGCCGGCAGAAATTCGAGATTTCCGAGGGGCGATGGTCGGCAGAACAGATAAGGGACTGTTCATTACAACCGGCACCTTTACAACTGAAGCGAAAAAAGAAGCAACGAGAGATGGCGCACCGGCTTTGGATTTAATTGATGGTGAGCAACTCTCCTTAATTCTAAAAGACCTAAAGCTAGGGGTTGAAACTAAAACAATTGAGGTTGTAGATATTGATGAAAATTGGTTCAATCACCTTTAAGCCCTAAATACTGTTGTTCACCTCAATCTCGGCAACCTTTCTTAATCTCCGAATGCCGGCAAAACTTCCTCGTCAAAGTAAAAAATGAAACGAACCCTTTCTTTCTTACTCTGTTTAACATTCCTAACATTAATATCCTGTCAATCCCAACAAACTGCCCAAACATCTAATCTATCCCAATCCTCAACTACATCCCAAACAAAACAACAGCCGGCACAACGATTTCCAATTCTCCAAAATAATAAATGGGGTTATATTAACGCTGCCGGCAAAATTGTTATTGAACCAAAATTTAATGCGGCAGAAGATTTTAATGATGGGTTAGCAAGGGTTGTCATAAACGGAAACTACGCTTATATCAATCCAGCCGGTGAAACTCTGATCAAGCCACAATTTAAACAAGCTGCTGACTTTTCTGAAGAATTAGCCGCTATCGAAATAGATCGCAAATGGGGCTTTATTGATCAAACCGGCAAAATAGTTATAAAACCCCAATTCGATTTAATTTGGGGTTTTTCTGAAGGGTTGGCTGCCGTAGAAATTAACCGCAAAATCGGGTTTATCGACAAAGCCGGTGAAATCGTTATCCAGCCGCAGTTTGATGAAATTCGCCGCTTTTCTGATGGCTTAGCCGCCGTGGCAATTAATGGGAAAATGGGCTATATTGACAAAACCGGCAAGATGGTAATTCCGCCGCAATTTATTCTCACGGAAGGCTTTTCTGAAGGATTAGCCCCAGCTCAAATTACCGATAAGTTCGGCTATATCGACAAAACCGACAAGATGGTAATTCCGCCGCAATTTATTCTCGCGGAAGGCTTTTCTGAAGGACTCGCGGCTGTGGGAATAGGCGGCAAAATGGGTTATATCGATAAAGCCGGTAAAACAGTGATTCAACTGCAATTTGATGAAGCTAAAAACTTTTCTGAAGGGCTGGCGGCTGTAGAAATTGACAGTAAGATAGGTTATATAGACAAAACCGGCAAAATTATCATCCCGCCCCAATTTGATCAGGCTCAACCTTTCAAAAATGGGCTGGCATCCGTCAAAATTAACGATCAGTTCGCTTACATTGACAAAGCCGGCAACTACGTTTGGAAACCACAAAGCTAATGGTAGATAAGGCTTTGGAGTTCAAGATTAGCCCATTAAACCCGTCCTAATAGACTGCCCGTTTGCATATCAGCGCCAGGAAAATTAACCCCTACAGTTTACGAAGATTTGCTATCATGTATAGCGCAATATGTCAACCGTGTTAGAGTAAACTCCCTCTTATAGCATAATTAAGATCCCTGTATCTCTCGATACTTATAGATTTGTAACGATGCCCTATAAAATTATATAAATGCCTGTAGAAAAAACGAGCCGGCGGTAAAGCAAGTCAACTTTTTTCTTGAAACAGATATTAACCTATTCTATAAAAAGGAGCCACCATGAGGTTAGAAGAAGTCGAAAATCAGTCTCCTCACCAGGTCGTAATTGTTGGTGGCGGATTCGGCGGACTTTATGCAGCGCAGGAACTTAGACGCGCCTCTGTAGAAGTCACGCTCATTGATAAACGTAATTTTCACCTATTTCAGCCCCTCCTTTATCAAGTAGCCACCGGCAGCCTGTCTCCCGCCGATATTTCCTCCCCCCTCCGCGCCATATTAAGTGGGAGTAAAAACACAAAAGTTTTGATGGCAGAAGTGCTTGATATCAACCCGGATGAGCAAAAAGTTGTACTGCGTAATCAAGAAATTCCCTACGACACATTAATTGTTGCCACCGGCGTCAGCCATCACTACTTCGGAAAAGATGAATGGGCAACAATGGCACCCGGCTTAAAAACTGTAGAAGACGCTATAGAAATGCGGCGTCGCATCTTCCTGGCTTTTGAAGCTGCAGAGAAAGAAACCGATCCAGAAAAACGCCGGGCTTGGTTAACATTTGTCGTCGTTGGAGGTGGCCCTACCGGCGTCGAATTAGCGGGTGCTTTATCAGAACTTGCTTACAGCACACTCAAGAACGATTTTTCTAAAATTGACACCACAGAAGCTCGAATTTTATTGCTAGAAGGCATGGATCGAGTGCTGCCCCCTTACCCCCCAGAGTTATCAGAAAAAGCGCAAAAATCGCTGGAACACTTGGGCGTCACCGTGCGGACTCGCACGCTGGTAACCAATATTGAAGACCATGTTGTTACCCTGCGCTGCGGTGACGAAACCGAACAAATTCAGGCGCAAACAATTTTGTGGGCTGCCGGCGTCAAAGCATCAGGAATGGGACAAATCATTTCCCAACGCACCGGCGCAGAACTGGATCGGGTTGGGCGAGTGATGGTGGAATCGGACTTAAGCGTAAAAGGGCATCCCAATATTTTTGTCATTGGCGACTTGGCGAATTTTTCCCACCAAGAGGACGGCAAACCGCTTCCAGGCGTTGCACCCGTCGCCATGCAAGAAGGGCAGTATCTCGCTAAACTTATTAGAGCCAAACTTGCCGGGAAATCTCTGCAACCTTTTCGCTATTCTGACTATGGCAGCTTAGCCGTGATCGGTCGCAATAAAGCGGTTGTGAATTTAGGTTTCGTGAAGTTTTCTGGGTTCCCAGCTTGGTTGGCTTGGGTGTTCGTTCACATTTACTACCTGATTGAATTTGATAACAAACTGATCGTCATGATTCAGTGGGGCTGGAACTTTTTCACGCGCAAACGCGGTGCACGTTTAATTACCAATCAAGATGAGAAGATTGAAGTAGAAGGAGAGGTAGAAAATTTTGAGCGGATGCCGGTGACTAACAAATCTCCTGTTGAGGTTTAATCAATACTTAAAAAGCGGTTAAGAATAAGGGTGCATCTTCCTCAGGTTATACAACCAACGGGGATCAATTTAGATTGTAAAATCCTCCCAAAAGGAAGATTCGCAGCAAAAGGTTGTGAGAGTAAACTCATGAAGCAACCACCCTTAACTGTGCGAACGCTTTTGTGGATACTTACTTTGTCAGCCTGTTTGTCATTGGCTTTCTTTTGCTTCTCGTCACCCTCGGTTCTGGCTGGATTTCACGGTTACCGTTATCCTACGCCCTGATTTATTTGCTTGTTGGGATCGGTTTAGGTGAATACGGAGTTCAGCTAATTAACTTACGACCCGACGCCAAATTTCTAGAACGAATCACGGAATTTGTTGTTATTGTTTCTGTATTTAGCTGCGGCCTCAAAATGAAGCGACCCCTGAAATTGTGGGCGTGGAATATAACGGCGCGGCTGATTGGATTTTTAATGCCAATTTCCATCTTTGCCATTGCTGCTGCCGGCCATTGGATTTTAGGTTTTGGTTGGGGTCCTGCTATTCTCCTAGGAGCCATTCTCGCACCGACTGACCCAGTTTTGGCTTCCGAAGTTCAGATGGCCCACATGGAAGATAAAGACGAATTGCGCTTTGGCTTGACTTCAGAAGGTGGTTTAAATGATGCGCTGGCTTTTCCGTTTGTCTATTTTGGGCTTCACGCATTAAAAGATAACAATTGGGATAACTGGCTTAAACAGTGGGTTGCCATCGATTTAATTTGGGCAATTGCCGCCGGCATCGTCATGGGAATTGTGGTATCAAAAGCAGTTGTTTGGGTTGACAAGCAACTTCAAAAATACCGCCCCGTTGATAATTTGATGGAAGATTTCATTGCCCTCAGCACAATTTTACTCACCTATACCCTCACAGAATTTGTCAATGGTTATGGATTTCTCGCTGTTTTTGTGGCCGGTGTAGTCTTTCAGAAAACTTACCACGATCCGGAAAAATCGCTTTCTCAGCTAGAATTCACAGAGCGAATTGAAAAACTCATGGAAGTCGCTACCATTCTGCTCTTAGGTTCGCTCCTGCGATTTCAACCGATGATAACTTATGCCGGCGACAGCCTAATCATCGGCGTATTGGTGCTTTTAGTAATTCGACCGCTCGGAGCGTGGCTGAGTACACTAGGCGGGTATTGGCAACCAAAAACCCGCTGGCTCTTTGGCTGGTTTGGCATTCGCGGTGTTGGGTCTTTATATTATCTAGCCTATGCATTTAGCCACGGGTTAAAAGATCAAACAGGTGAGCGACTTGCTTGGATTACTTATACAACAATTGTAATTTCTGTCATTATCCACGGAATTAGTTCAACGCCTTTAATGAACTGGTATCACGACAAGGTTGAACCAACCCAGCCTTCCATCGTAGAAAGCAGTAAATAGCTGAAAAATTAAGCGCTACTTACTGCTTTTTTTGTCAGATGTGATTTGTTATTTTGTAATTTGCCGGTGTCCGAACAAACCGGCAAATTACTCCTTTAAACCAAAAACCCTAAAACCATTTACCAGGCTATCAAGCGCAGTTAACACCGGCTTTTAGCGTCCGTCTCTGTCGATGTCACCGGGAATCGCCCGTTCAACCCGGTTCCACGCATCGCGGGTTGCGTGCTTGGCTTTATCCCAACCCAAGCGTGAACCGCCACGATCCGCTTCATAATGACGCTGTAGATCCGGTTCTAACTCGTCGTAGCTTTTGCCAGTGCTGTAGTAGGTTCTGTAACCTTCATAGCCGGTGCGATAGGCCGGCTGATAGTCGTCATATCCCATGCCCTGCTCAACGTAGGATTGAGACGTATAGTTATCACGCCAGTAAGCATCTTCCACGGTAGGATCGATGGCTTCAGCAACGCCCTTGCCGGCTAATCCACCAGCGACTGAACCCACCACAGCGCCTATAACCGCGCCCACGGGGCCGCCAACTGCTGCACCAATTGCTGTACCGGCAGCCCCTGCGCCGGCTGCACCAATCCCCGTACCCACTGGATGTGCTCCGGGCTGACCGGAAAGCGGGTCACGGTTGGCATCTGGTTCGTTTGTATTGTGTCTGTCGTTACTCATAAGTATTGCTTCCTTTTCGAGTTCTTTCTTAAACCTACTCTTTAAATTCCCCTGCAAACATCTTTCTGAAGAGTGACATTTTCCCGTATTTGTTTATTAGTTATTTAACTTTTATTTAATAAAAATTTTTGGCCATTTCTTTAGTTTCAATCTTTATAGTTTAGTTAAAATTTATTTCAATTACATATAAAAATCTTCATTAAAAAATAAAACTTTTAATATCAAAAACTCCACCTAAACAACAGTTTAAATGGAGTTATCGTTGAAACTCAGGAAGGAAAAATTGAGCTAATTATATAGCATCACACCTACCATTTAGTTCCTTATAACCTAATCTTGGCCAGTCACCTTTTCAAGGGCCTCTTCGGCTTTTTCAATTAAGCTAGGGCCGGGATTTTCTTCTTTGTATTCCTCTAAATTTTCTTCGTAAACCTTCTCGATGCTTTTCTCGCTCTCAGCGTCCTTTACGGCTTCTTCATAAGCCTGTTCCCGACTCAGACCGGCTTGAGGATCGAGGACATCAGGATCGGGTAGAACCGGCTTTTTACTTACGGCTGTTGCTGCATAACTTGGCTGAGGAGCGAAGATGAATAAACCGGACACGCCGATTAAACTCATCAAGCACACAATCACAACGCTCTTGCGTAATGCTTGCCCCAAGGTTTGTAAAATTCGCTGCATATAAAATACCTCCTCTGACTTTTTTGTTTGGAATTTGTACTGCGACGTTTAGCTACAAGAAGCATATTACGCTGACAACTCCAGCGTTTACTTCTACCGGCAGGCAGATTCAAGCATTCAGCAAATTAAAAATTGTTACAGCAACAATGAATAACTATATAGACAGATAAAGACGGTTAGTGCTGCAACGTTTCTTGATGAATCTTCAGGCCGCGAGTTTCTAAGCAGTGTTCAAATAAATCAGTTGGTAGTGCTTGTTCAACCGGCCACACTCCAGGCTTATTCAGCTTGCCAGACAAAATGAACTCAGCAATGGTGCCGGTGCCAATGCCGGTGGCAACTGCGGCGTTGTCATGCACCACACTCGTGCAATAAGTTGCCGGTTCTCCGTTCTTGCGTCCCGATACCTCAGATCGAACCGCCACCCCAGTCCCGATAATCCGATCCGTCACATTCGTCATGCGATAACTGACGTGAGACAGAAACTCAATCACTGCATTATTCCGCAACCAACTCGATGGCCACAAGTTTGCGACGATCCAAGTCATGTGATTGTAAAGATCCGGGGCGGTGCCAAACTTGGTAATCACCGTTTTCACGCCAGGGAAGGATTCAGGCAGCGTGAAAGCTTCCGGCATATCAAACCAGTAAACGCCGGTTTTGCCATAAGGGGCGGGAAACTGAATCGTTTCGCGTTGGGTGTACGGCTTTACCTGTTGCCACTGACCATCGACCCAAACATCAAAAGGACTTTGCAGACCTAAAAACGTCGTTCGCATCACCGTCATGCCGGCACCGCCAGAACTCCCCACCACATAGGTTAAATGGATGCGTTCTGCCTCATCTAACTGCTCAATGCCCTGGCGCACCATGCTATTAGAAACCCCAGGAAAGATGCCGGTGTTAATAATCGCCGTCACCCCAGCCGCCTTCGCCGCCTCAGTGCAATCTAGCGCCTTACGGGTAAAACTGCGGCTGTCACTCACATCCACATAATTCACACCCTCCTCAATGCAAGTTTTGAGAACATTTGCATCTCGATAGTGAAAAGGGCCGGCACAGTGGACAACCAAATTAGAATCGGCGATCGCCTTTCTCACCACCTCGTGTTCCGCCAAATCCAAAGCCACAAAATCTACTTTAGGACCCAAATCATCACTGACTTGCTCCGCTGTATCTGGGTTACGCCCAGTAATCATAATTCGCGCATCCGTATGGTTCAGTAAATCTCTCGCCACACTGCTGCCAATGCGCCCTCGTCCGCCAAGAATTAAAACACGATGTGTCATCTCTAAATAATCGCTAACACTAACTTCAGTTCATCATTTTTAAGTGATCCCATTCATCTGTACAAAGGATGAACAATTTAGAATGAAAAATGAAAAACGTGCCAGCAAGCCGGTTTCAAATTTCAAAGTTCTTGCCCAAAAGCTTACAGAAACTTCTTCACCCTTGTACGGGCATGGCACTGCCATGCCCCTGCCAACCCTCATGTTTTCTTAAACAAATCCTTTGCGGTTGACTTAAGAGAATTCGCCGCATCACTAAGCGTCTGAGCGATCGGCTGCTGCGTGTGTATGAAGATGCGGGCGGTATTGCGTCCCGGCATCCCAGAAATAGACCCACCCGGATGAGTGCCGGCCCCTGTGAGAAACAGCCCTTCTATCGGCGTTTTATAGTTTGCCAACTCTGGCAAGGGGCGGAAGAATATCATCTGATCCAGAGTCATGTCGATGTGGTAGTAATTGCCTTTATAGGCTCCCAAACGTGCCCCCAATTCCGCTGGACTTTCCACCCGGCGAGCGATTGTAGCTTTCTTGACATTTGGCGCATAATCGGCAAGCTTGTCGATGACGCGATCAGCCACCTTGTTCTTCAGTTCATCCGTCCAGCCGGTGCCATTCAGGCCGGTTCCCTCCGCGCCGGCAATTTGGTAAGGAGCAAAAAACTCAATCCAAACCGTATGCTTACCGGGGGGTGCCATTGATGGATCAAGCATCGTCGGCTGCACCACATACATCGAGGGATCGGAATCTGGAATCTTGCCAACACTCGATTCACTGTGCGATATCTCAACCTGTCTAACCGAGTCAGCAATGAGAATTGAACCGATTAAATACTCATCTTTGTGTTCGTGATGCTCAAACCGCAGGGGTTCATCCATCGCCAAGTCAATTTTGAGGATGGTTTCGTTGTTGTTGACGATCCGACGTTCCAAACGCTCACGCAGAGCGGGATCGGCGGCATCCACATCGCTTTCATCCACCAATTGTAAAAATACTCGCTTCGCATCAATATTGGAAATAACGCCGCGTTTTGCCCGATATTCGGTGCCATTCGCCACCCGAACGCCCACAGCGCGACCGTCATCAATTAAGATTCGCTCAACGTGCTGATCTGTGAGAACTTCTCCGCCTAGGCTTTTAACTAACTTAAGCAATGCTTTTACTAAAGCGCCGGTGCCGCCACGAGGTCTAGCCATACCGGGGTTGTGACGCATTGCCATCATGATTGCACCCACCGCAATGGTTTTTTGGGAGGGAGGCGCACCGAGTTCGGCTGCGAGTCTTGCTAAGGGTGCTTTTAAAAATTCCGAATCAAACCATTCATTTATGATGTCTTCGGGGCTGGTAAGCATGGTGCGAATAAAGTCCAGCGTTTTGTCAGGCCCACCCAGGATGGAAAATAGTTTTTTCAGCTTTTCGATGTCGTAGTTGCCGGCGATATCAAAAAGTGATTTAGGCGGCGCGTTGAACATGGGAATCATCGCACCAATGACACGCTGCCAGAAATCTGTGTATTCTGCGTATTTTTTAGCGTCGCGCTCGTTATACCGGCCTATTTCTGCACAGGTTTTTTCAACTGATTTATGTCCCAAGAAGTATTTGCCATCGGGATGGGGGCAAAAAACGACTGGATCGCACCACAGATACTCTAAACCGTACTTTTCTAGTTCTAATTCTTCGATGACCGGCCCTAGATGGATAAATTCATGGTCAATGGCGCAGAGGTTAAAGTTAAAACCGGGAGCCTCTTCTGGCATGGCTTCCTCGGTGGTTGCCGCACCGCCTGGGACTGAACGTTTTTCTAATAATAGAACGCTATACCCAGCTTTGAGGAGATAAGCAGCACAGACCAGCCCGTTGTGACCGGCCCCTATGATAATGACATCATACGTTTGCATAGCTGAAGTTTTATGAGAGTTGGACTGGGCTTATCTTATAAAAGTTAACAAATTCTCAGGCTCTACCACGCGACAGAGATTGATGGCAGGTGTGCGAGGGTTGCCGGTAGCCGCGCGTGTTTTAAGCAGCCTCATCACTTAAAAAAATTACAATTCAACGCAATTGTAATGACATTAGATGTAAAATGCCGGCGCTCGGATCATGATCCATTCACTAGCCAGCCTATGATTTACGATTTAAGCCAACTGCGTGATGCTTTACTTCGGTGCAAATTCTGTGGTTCATTAGCTTGTCAAGAGAGGATTTTAACAGCGGTGTCTTTATTAGCAACTTAAAAGATGGTTACTATGTAGATCATCTAAGCAATCTATTAGGAGGACAGCACTTATATGTAACCTCTGTCTCAAAATCAGAAGATTTCGAGTCCAGCTACCACTCAATTGTTTTTGCATATTTTGGTGCGTTCTTTGGAAACGGTGAAATTTTGAGGATTATTCGTCAGTTGCGAAAGTGTTAATTTTACAGTTTCCTTATAAATTTCTTGAAGATGTTCTGCTGTCTAACAGTTCGGTTGTAGCGGACTTGCAGAATTGGTTGCTGTCGTCATAGAGGTTAATGAAAAATTAACTTCCCGCTTCATTCAAAGAATTGAGGGATGTGAATTGAATGCAAGTGGAAGAATGAGAACAACGACTTGAACGCTTAGCAATCTTTCTGTTTAGCCTAATATCCTTAAGAGTTTTATGAATACAATAATGCAGCAGAGTTGTTGCAAACATTCCTTGAAGTGGGGGAAGCCGGATTTTCGCTTTAAGATATAGATGCCGGCATCATTCCCATAAGCTCAATTTAAACACCACGACTGAACACAGTCGGTTTGGGGAACTTCGCTATGGATGCAGCATAACTTTGGAAAAGAAGCGGAAAACCTCGCCCTTAAACCAGCTTATTTCCCAACAAGTCTTATCTTGATGCAGCATAACTTTGGA
Source organism: Microcoleus sp. FACHB-68 (assembly GCF_014695715.1). Classification (NCBI taxonomy): domain Bacteria; kingdom Bacillati; phylum Cyanobacteriota; class Cyanophyceae; order Oscillatoriales; family Microcoleaceae; genus Microcoleus; species Microcoleus sp. FACHB-68. The sequence goes on along the minus strand of NZ_JACJOT010000003.1, from coordinate 63,667 downwards.
AAAGAAGCGGAAAGCCCGCCCTTAAACCAGCTTATTTCCCAACAAGTCTGCTACTTAACTAAGAATTTAGGGCATCCTAGTAAAATCAAAACCTTTTTTATACACCTATGACTCCTCTAGCACAGCAACTACCAAAAATTTCTGGCTATACCTTGGTCGAGCAACTGTATCTAGGTTCCAGGACGGCTGTCTATCGAGGAGTGCAAAAGTTGAAGCAATGTCCGGTGGTGATTAAGACACTGCGGCACGACTATCCCAGCTTCAGCGAGTTGGTTCAGTTTCGCAATCAGTATGCGATCACTAAAAATATCGACATCCCAGGCATTGTCCAACCGATTAGTCTAGAACCCTATGCCAATGGCTATGCCTTGGTGATGGAAGACATCGGTGGCATCTCACTACGTGATTACATTCATGCTTGCCCTCTGACTGTCGAACAATTTTGGCCAATTGCCCTGCAAATTGTGGATGTCCTCCACCGGCTCTATCAGCAACGAATTATTCACAAAGACATTAAACCCGCCAATATTCTGATTCAGCCAGAAACTGGGCAGATTAAGGTCATTGACTTTAGCATTGCCTCCCTCCTGCCCCGCGAAACCCAAGAGATTCAAAATCTCAACGTTTTAGAAGGCACCCTAGCCTACATCTCACCGGAACAAACTGGACGGATGAACCGGGGGATTGACTATCGCAGCGATTTCTATTCCTTGGGAATTACCTTTTTTGAACTGCTCACAGGACAGTTACCATTCCCAGCTGACGAGCCAATGGAAATGGTTCATGCCCATCTCGCTAAGCAACCACTTTCTATCTGCGATCTCAACCCTGATTTGCCCATCATACTCGGTGAAATCATTCGCAAACTGATGGCCAAGAATGCCGAAGATCGCTATCAAAGTGCCCTCGGTCTCAAGCATGATTTGATGAGATGCCAGGAAGCGTATCAGGTTGCCGGCAAACACGCCTGGTTTAACTTAGGTGAACGGGATATCAGTGATCGCTTTTTGATTCCCGAAAAACTATACGGACGAGAACAAGAAGTTCAAACCTTGCTTGAGGCTTTTGGACGCGTTGCTAACGGAGCCTCCGAACTGATGCTGGTGGCAGGTTTTTCCGGCATTGGCAAAACCGCCGTCGTCAATGAAGTGCATAAGCCGATTGTGCGGTGGCATGGCTATTTCATCAAAGGCAAGTTTGACCAATTTAACCGCAATCTTCCGTTTAGCGCCTTTGTCCAAGCTTTCCGCGACCTGATGGGACAACTGCTCAGCAGTGATGACACGCAGTTGCAAGCGTGGAAAGCGAAGATCCTGGCAGCAGTGGGTGACAATGGCCAGGTGCTGATCGAGGTGATTCCTGAACTCGAACAGGTACTCGGCCAGCAACCGCCGGTGCCGGAACTCTCCGGCAGCGCTGCTCAGAACCGTTTCAATCTGCTGTTCCAGAAGTTCATCACGGTGTTCACCACGCCAGAGCATCCACTGGTCATTTTTCTGGATGACTTGCAGTGGTCTGATTCGGCTTCTCTGAATTTGCTGAAGCTACTGCTGACAGAGCGTGATCGCGGTTATCTGTTCATCATCGGAGCCTATCGGGATAACGAAGTGTTCCCGACTCACCCCTTGATGCTGATGCTGGATGAGGTCAAAAAAGCCCAAACCCTGATCCATACCCTCACCCTGGAACCCCTAAGCCAAGCAGATGTGAATCAGTTAACGGCAGATACACTGAGTTGCTCGATTGAACTGGCTCAGCGGCTGACGGAGTTGGTCTATCAAAAAACCAAGGGGAATCCCTTCTTCCTCACCCAATTTCTCAAAGCACTGCACGAGGACGGCTATATTTCGTTTGACTACCAGGCAGGACATTGGCAGTGCGACTTGGCAACGGTGAAGTTACTTGCGCTCACGGATGATGTTGTCGAGTTCATGGCACTTCAGTTGCAAAAATTGCCGGTTGCCACGCAGACTGTTTTGAAACTGGCGGCTTGCGTTGGCGCTCAGTTCGATTTGGCGACCCTGGCAATTGTCAATGAGCAATCACCCGAAGAGACTGCGATTGACCTCTGGAAAGCCTTGCAAGAAGGAGTGATTTTACCCATCACCGAGGTCTATAAGTTTTATCAGCCGGCAGAACTGAAGGTGGCTGAAGTCAACTCTTCAGCAACGTTTAACTGTTCCTATCGCTTTCTCCATGATCGCGTTCAGCAAGCTGCCTATTCCCTCATCCCTGACGAGCAAAAACAAACAACTCACTACCAGATCGGGCAATTACTACTGCAACAAGTTTCCCCAGCCGCCAGAGAAGAGCGCATCTTTGAAATCGTCAATCAGTTGAACTATGGAACCACGCTGGTTGAGGAACAACAGGAACGGGACGAACTCGCCCAACTCAACCTCACGGCTTGCAACAAAGCCAGAGCTGCCACCGCTTATCAAGCTGCCCGTGAATATGCCAAAGTGGGTCTGGAACTACTAGGAACAGACGCTTGGCACCGGCAGTATGAAATGACCCTATCTCTGCACGACCTAGCTGCCGAGGTCGCTTTCTTAGTAGGCGATTTTGAGCAGATGGATCAGTGGATTAAATCGGTGATTGATCATGCGAAAACGCCTTTAGAACAGGTGCAAGTTTATCAAGTCACAATCCAGGCATTGGTCGCCCGCAATCAATTTTTAGAGGCGATCGCGATCGGGCAATCGGTCTTCCGGATGTTGGGTGTGAATCTGCCAGACGAAACAACACTAGACGATATTCGCAAGGTGAAGCAGGAAATCGATGCCTTAATTGAGGGTCGCTCCATTGAGTCATTCCTTCATCTGCCGGCAATGACCGATCCCCAGCAGCTCGCCATTATGCAAAATGCGGCTCGCCTGACACCCGTCTGTTACATGACCGGCTCAAAGCTTTATTTCCTGGTCGTTGCGCTACAAGTCAAGTTGTCCATTCAATTTGGCAATAGTCCGGTTTCAGCCTATTGCTATGCCGGTTATGCCTTCCAACTCAGAACCCTGTGGGCAGACATGAGCAAGGTGCCTCAGTTTGGGCAACTCGCATACCAACTCGCCTCAGAGCCAGATGCCAAAAATATTCGAGCCGCAACAGCCCTGTTAATGGGAGGATATGTGGGACACTGGACGATCCATCTGCAAGAGACGCTGCCCATTCTGCTGGAAGGCTATCAAGCTGGATTAGAAACCGGCAATCTAGAATTTATGGGCTACGACGCGCAGTTGTACTGCTTCAATGCTTATTGGTACGGTCAACCGCTCGCTGAACTCGAACCGCAAATTCGCGCCTATTACCAACAGTTGTGCGACCTCCACCAAGTCACAGCAGCAAACTGTGTGTTGGCGTACTGGCAGGCGGCTCAAATTCTCTTGGGTCAGTCAGAGGACGAAATTCCCTTACGCCAGGATACCTATGAAGAAAAAGTCCTGGCTGAGGCCAAAGTCGATTTTTACCGGCTCTCCTTCTTCTACCTATATCGATTCACTTTGAATTACTGGCTGGAAGACTTTGCTAAAGCCGAACACGATGCCGCTCAAACGCGACACTATTTGGCTGGAGGGATGGGAAGTATCGTTGAACCGATCTTCTATTTCTATGATTCTCTGAATGTGCTGGCCACTCCTGGTGAATCAATGTCGGAGTCAGAGCCGCGATGGCAGCGAATGCAAGAAAATCAAGCCAAGCTAAAAGACTGGGCAGATTATGGCCCTATGAATTACTTGCATAAATATCATTTAGTTGAAGCCCAAAAGCATCAACTCCTTAATTGCAAAATAGAAGCTCTAGAATTTTATGATTTAGCAATTCAAGGAGCCAAGGAAAACGGTTATATCCAAGAGGAAGCCCTCGCCAACGAACTCGCCGCCAAATTCTACTTGGAATGGGGCAAAGAAAAAATTGCCCAAACTTATATGCAGGAAGCCTACTACGGTTATGCTCGCTGGGGCGCAGAAGCGAAAATCAATGACCTAGAAAAACGCTATCCTCAACTCCTCAAACCCATCCTGCAACAGCAAGAACTCAATCTCAATCCCTTAGAAACTATTACCAGTGTCCATCGGAATTCTGCGTCGTTATCGACTCACTCTTCCACCACCGCTACGAGTATCTCCGAGGCTCTTGATTTCGCATCCATCCTCAAAGCTGCCCAAGCTATTTCTAGTAGTATTAAACTGGATGAATTGATTGCTAGCTTAACCAGAATTCTCGTGGAAACCTCTGGAGCCAAAAAAGCGGTACTCATTTTACCCGAAAAAGATACATGGCAAGTTAGGGCAATTACATCGATTCATCTTGACGCCAATTCCTCGCCTTATATCCAAAATATCCTTGAATCACAACCAGTAGATATTTGTCAAGACATCCCCAAAAAAATTATCTATTACGTTAAGAATACTCAACAAAAAATTTTCATCGAGAACTTGCAAACAGACATTCCTGGGTTAATGGGAGAATATATGCTCACCTATCAACCTCAGAGTGTATTTTGTCTACCGATTCTCAATCAAAATAACCTAGTGGGAATACTTTATCTAGAAAATCAACTCACGAGAGGGGTATTTACCAAGGAGCGCTTAAAAGTCATTAATCTGCTGGCTTCTCAAGTTGCAATATCTCTAGAGAATGCAAGACTCTATCAAGAAGCGCAACAAGCTTTACAAGATTTACAGCAGGCACAATTACAAATTGTACAGAGCGAAAAAATGTCAGCTCTGGGGAATTTAGTTGCTGGAGTCGCTCACGAAATTAATAATCCAGTTGGTTTCATTGCCGGCAATCTAGACCCAGCACAAGACTATATTCAAGACTTGTTCAGACTGATCGACTTGTATCAGAAAAAACTACCCAATCCTGACACAGAACTTGAAGATGAAATTGAAGCAATCGATCTAGAATATCTGCAAGAAGACTTACCGAAGTTAATCGACTCGATGAAATTGGGAGTAGAACGAATTCGCGATATCAGCATCAGCTTGCGAACGTTTTCCAGAGCGGATAAAGATTACAAAGTTCCCTTTAATATTCATGAAGGAATTGATAGTACAATTTTGATTCTCAAACACCGATTGAAAGCCAATGATGACCGACCGGAGATCAAAGTGGTCAAAGAGTATGGAAACTTGTCGGCAGTTGAATGCTTCCCTGGACAACTCAATCAGGTGTTTATGAATCTCCTTGCCAATGCGATTGATGCGCTGGAAGAATCGAATCAGGGATGTAGTTTTAAGGAGATTCAAGCGAGTCCCAATTGCATCACGATTCGGACAGAAATGAAAGATAACGAGTGGGTGATGATTAACATTTCTGATAATGGTATTGGCATGACGGAAGAGGTGATGCAGCGCATTTTTGACCATCTGTTTACCACGAAAGCGGTGGGTCAGGGAACAGGATTAGGATTAGCGATCGCGCGTCAGATTGTGGTCGAGAAACATGGTGGCCGGCTGGAAGTCCAGTCGAAATTGGGACAAGGCACTGAGTTTTCCATCTTCCTCCCAGTTCGGGGTTAAGTTATCGATCCTGCTTGAAACGCTGTAAATCAACTACCGCTGTGGCACGGGACAACAACTGTGTTGCAGCGGACAGTTTAGATATCTTGGTGTAGATGCAAAGGTGATCTGCTGCCGCTGAACACGACCGTTAGATTGCTTAAGTTGCTGCTGAGGGCAGTTGTTGAAAGGTTATCTTCTATACCGGAAGGCCAGCTAACTTGATAAAAATTTGGCAGAGTAGGAAGTGAAAGAATAAACTCTCACTATATCACTATTGAATCAACCTCTTAGCAAAAATGACTTTAATAAGGTCGGCTGGCAGGATGTAGTTAATAGCAGTGAACAAGCAGTGTGTAGTCCATGTGTATTTTTGTCAGTGCCTGCGGTAGTCAGGAGTTATCTGCGGTACAATTCCATGTAGATTAACTTGTTGTAACGCAGGGTACGGGATAGCTTTTAGTTAGCTGGCTTCGTTTTTAGGTTAGGACGATATTTGAAGATATTGATTGGGTATTTAATGCTAGAGCAGTTTATATCTTTGAATTGGGAAAGATTAGGGGAATCTAGTTGAACTGTGCAATACGCTTTGATTATTTCGGCAATCTACGTGTATTCAAGTATAAAAATTGGCAAGGAATGAGGAAAGATTTATGGATGCTTCTCTGTACCAACAAAATCGCAAAAAACTTCTAGAGCAACTTACGAATCTTAAAAGTATTTATGAGGATATTAAATACAGAGATAGTGCTTTTTTTAACGAATTGCCTCAAGAAACATCACAACGATTTGCTCTTCTTGATCGCGATATTTCGCGGCTACGAAACCCCAATCTTACTATTGCCTTTGTTGGGGGGTTTAGTGCTGGTAAATCGTCTCTAATCAACGCTTTTTTAGGGCGATATTTGTTACCAGAATCTACAGAAGTGACAACAGCAGTTCCTACTTATGTTAAAAGTAGCTCTGATGAGGAATACGCAAAAGTCTTCTATCTCAACATAAATGAGATAGAAGCATTGGACGGGCTTTACCGAAAGGAAATTGCTGAAACATTTCGTGTACCACAACTGGAAAATGCACCTGTACATGAATTGCTGGAAAGAGTTCAGCCAATGGCACAGGAAGGTAGAGGAAGCAGGCTATTAGCCAATTTTCAGTTATTTTTAGAAAAACGCAAAACCTATGAGTTTGGTGATGAGCGCTATATTGAAAATTGCTCAATTGAGAAAATGCAGCACCTCGTTAGAGACGAATCTCAGGCTATATTTCTTGAGCGAGTAGAAGTATTTATCAAATCAACTGATATTCCTCAAGATGTGATTTTAGTTGATTTGCCTGGTGTCAGTGTTCCAAATCCACGGCATCGCCAGGTAACTTTTCGCTTCGTCAATCAAGATGCTCATGCGATTATCTTTATTTTGATGGCGACGCGCTTGTTTGATAGAGATGAAATGGAAATTATGGAGAAGATTCGTGCTGGAGAATCGCAGCTCAATCGGAAAACATTTTGGGTACTGAATCGATGGGATTCATTGACATCCCAGCAGCAAAAATCCTCCTTAGCTAACTTCCAGGAAAAAATGAGAGAGTTTGCTATTCCCGACGATTACAATTTTTTTACCACAAATGCTCTTCATGGTCTTTTGGCACAGTTGTCCAGTAAGGAGGAGATGCCTTGCGATCCAAAACTGATTCAACACCTCTCAGACTATAAGGAACTGTTAGATACCCGTTATGAAGGAAAACACAAAGTTGCTCTTCAAGAAAGTCAGATAGCATTTTTGCGTGACAGTGTTTTAGAATTTCTCCAGGATGATCTGCGTCGAGTTACTCTGGAAACCACAGTTGGAAATGTTGAGCAAAACTTCTGTCAGCCTATTCTTAACTATCTGCGTAGCCAAAAGGATGCCGATGAGTCCATGATTCAAGGTGAACTACAGCAAAGTGAAAAAGAAGAAGCTAGACGGCTGACGACAGAACTCATGAGTCAACGAAAAAGAGAATTTGAAGATAGTTTTCGTAGTATTCGAGATCGAGTTGCGAATGCTCGAAGTACTATGTTTACCGATCAGGCTCAAGCTAAAGAGTTAGAGGATAGTTTGAAAAAAGAGATAAAAAATGGCGATCTTACTGATGCTTACAAAGTGTACACGCGAATTATTTCTGATAACTATTTGCGTAAATATCCTTATTACTTTGAAATAGAGATTAATGTGGTTGACAATCTCAATCAGCTACTCAAGAAGCGATTTTTGGAAATTGCTAGAGAGCAGGTAACTAATGTGGTAGAAGATTTGGTTAAAGAAATTAACAATCGATTAGAAGAGCTATACAGTGATGTTAAATATGATCTAACTGTTTCCTCGGGCTTTAGGGAACTCATGCAGGACATAGCAAATCGTTTTCAAAGCAAAGTTGACGGGGTAGTTATGGAGAGAGCAGCCCGTTTAGATGAGTTATTGGTTTACAGAGGGAGCAAAATTTCTCCACTTTTTGGTGGAGGAAATGAAATACTGACAGGACTTGAAAAAGCTGCACGTATGCAAAGTCAACACATTAACAATCCTGCTGAAGCTATCCGTCCAGAGGATATGACGGCTCGTACTAACCAAATTCGTGCAACGCTAGAAAAACACTACATTGATAAAACAAATGAGTTCCGAAAAGAAGTGGCTGAAGCTGTTTGGTCAATCGTGATTGCTCAAATGCAAGAGCTAGAAAAAGAAGTTAAAGAAGCAATGAATACACGGTATAGGTCTATTTTAGAACAGGTGAAATCTAAACAGGCATCAGATGAATTTGCACATCGCCGCTCTTCTATCACTAGCCGCACCAGTAGATTCCGTACAGCGATTGAAAAAATCCATGAGGTATCAATACAAATGCGCTCTGGCCTTCAATCTACATCAAACTAGCCTGACGCAAACGTTGACCCGTAACAGTCATCCGCACTCCATCGGCAGGCGCTAAAGTCAAACCCCGGCGTGCAGGTTTCACCGGCTGGCTGTCTGCCAGCGCCAATTGCCACTGAGACAATACAGTTGCCAGCACCAACTTCATTTCAAACTGCGCCAAAGCTAGCCCCAAACAGCGCCGGCTGCCTCCCCCAAAAGGCAAATATTCGTAAGGCGAAAATTGCCGGTTTAAAAAGCGTTCTGGCTTAAACTGCTTCGGTTCTGGGTATAACTCTGGTCGTTGGTGCGTCAAATAGATACAGCAAGTCAGTTGCGTTTCTGGTTCTAACTCGTAACCCATCAGTTGGAAGGGAGAGTTGACAACGCGAGCGAATGTGATCACTGTTACTGGATAAATTCGCAGTGTTTCCTGACACACCGCAGATAGATAAGGCAGGCGGAAAAAAGCTGTGGGATCTGGGTTGCCACCGGCATTGTCTAATTCTTCTATCAGCCTTTCTCGCACCTGCGGCTGCCGGTGAACCCAGTACAGCGCCCAAGCTAAGGCGGTTGCGGTGGTTTCGTGACCGGCAGCTAGCACCGTGATTAGTTCATCACGCAATTCCAAATCACTCATCCCCTCGCCGGCTTCATCACGCGCCAGCAGCAGCAGCGTCAGCACATCTGTGCGCGAGGGGTCTAAATTTTCCCGGCGTTCCCGAATTTCAGCATAGAGAAGTTCATTCATCTTTTCCTGCCGGCGTAAGAATTGTCCCCACGGACTCCAAGCGCCTAAATCTTTTTGCAGGAACGGAAAGAACAGCATACTAGACTTTAGCGGAGAGCTGGTCATATCCATCAGTTGCCCCAACCGATGTTGCAGTTGCCGGCTGCGTTCCCCCTCATCCAAACCGAATACCGCGTGTAAGATCACCCGCAGGGTAATCTCTTGCATCACGTCACGCGCTGAAAATGTCTGCCCAACACTCCACCGGCTGGTTACTTGCTCTGTAATATTGCGAATGAGCTGATTGTAGGTTCGCATCCGTTCCCCATGAAAGGGAGGCATTAACAGCTGGCGTTCTCGCCGGTGACGCTCACCATCTATCAGAAATACAGACTCATCTCCCACCAAAGGGCGTATAGTCTGATTAACGCGACCCGTATCAAACTGCTGAGGATCGGCACTAAAAATCTCTTGGATCGCCTGTGGATTGCTAGCGAACACTATCGTTTTAGACTTGCCAAGCCTTGCAGTAAAGATGTCCCCATAGCGCTCAACATTGGCGTCCATATATCCTAAAGGGTCAGTAATCCACTGCACGAGTTGTAGGAGGGGAGGAGTATCAACAATATTGGGCAGTTTCATTGCCGCTTTCCTTAATATTACTTGATGCGTTGATGGTAATAAATGCGCTAACTGCTGTTATTGAGGATTGTTTAGGTCAGTGAGTTCTTATGACATTAGGATACAGCAAAAGCGAGAATGCGCTTCAAGAGCCGGCCATCCGTCGCACAAGTACATTCTCCATCTCCTTTTCCTGACAAAAGCTGTCCTGATGCCAAGTTTTTTCAGAAAAGTTCCAGAAACTCCTAGTTGGTGATAAACTTGCCTGAGTTAAGCTAGCTTCACTTGACTCCGAGAAATTGTCACATGGCGAACCAGATCAAATTAGACATCTCTGAAACCGCCGTCGAACTCAAAACTCTTCTTAAGAAAGAGAGTAACCTTCAAAAAAAAGAAAGGCTCCAGGCTCTGTACTTGCTGAAGTCGGGTCAAGTCACCACGTTGGAAGCCCTCTCTAAATTGTTAGTCAAAGATCCTTCAACGATTTATCGTTGGTTTCAAAAATATAAAACTGACGGATTATCAGGCTTACTAAAGCTTTACAAGCCTGCCGGCAAACCTTGTTCTCTGCCGGCAGAAGCCATAGAGCGCCTTAAGCAAAAACTCCAAAATCCAGAGGTATTCAGAACCTATGGAGATATTCAATTATGGCTTCGGGACGAATGTGGAGTAGAGGTCGATTATTATGTCGTTTACCGAACCGTTCGCTATAAGCTAAAAGCAAAGATGAAACTGTCAAAAAATTTGGTTAAATCGCCTTCGTAAACCTCCGAATCAGCCAGGAAAAACTAACCGAATATAAAAATTAATCGCTTTAACTTCAGGCCCGTCTGCTAGTCAAACCAAATTGCGGTTGATTAAAAAAATGTATGCCGGCAGAAGCTGATAAATAAAATAATTCTAGCAGTATCTCTGTATATATTCAATACAAAAACTCGTTTTCTATATAAAAAATGAGTTTCAAAAAACTGCTTTTAATCGCCTTATTAGTATTGTAATAAATGGGACAGAGTCCAATTGTTAACGGATGAGGGCAAACAACTCTCAAATAAGAAGAACAGATGCCAATTTCACAAAACTAGAGAACACAGTAAAAAGAGAAAAAGGCAAGCGTAAGTTTTAAACGGCTGCCTTAATTACCGGCTCTTAGTTAATTGGTTTTGCACAGTCACTTCTCATCTTTTTTCACCCTCTCCAAACACCCGGCATCGGATTAATTTCTTGTAAAAAATCACCAGGGTTGAGACTTTGAATACTACGCATAGAAACAGCCGACACGCCATCATTACTACTAATTAACTGCTCAGTTGATATCGCAGCTCGTTTTTGAGGCTGCCGCGCCGATTGAACCTGCCGGTTACTTTTTGGGGAATTAGGTGGAGTTTGGATGCGTAGCTTTTTGCCGTACTCAGCCCGCTTTGTTTGAGCAGTAGAATAGGCAGTTGTTCCTTTAGGAACCTTTTTCAGATAAGCCATAGCACCGGCAAAATCTTTAGCGGCTGCCCGGTTGTAAGCTTGTTGTAATAACTGATGTCCGACAGCCTCACTTTTAATGCGCTGCTTCTGAGTGTACTCAGCAATTTTGGCTTCTACTGGGGCGTAATCAGGCCATCCTTTGGGAATTTGTTTCAGCGATTTTAAAGCGCCAGTAAAATCTTTAGCGTTTGCCTGTTCAGATGCGGTTTTTAACAGCTTCTGGACTTCCCCATCCATCTTGACTGCCGCTTGCTGAACCATTGGCTCGATTTTTTTGTGCCAAGAAGCAATTTTCGGGATCTTGTCAGCTTCCTCAAGCACATCCCGCCACCGGCTTTGTTTAAAAGCTTGTTCAACCATCGTGACTTGACGGGTGGCTACTTGCCAAGTTTGCTGCCACTCTTCAATAGCGGTATTCGCTTCATGATAGGCAGAACTATATGAAGCAACAGATTTAGCCAGCGCAACCGCTTGTTTGATATCTCCAGCCTGATACTGTTCTGTTGCCTTGGCAAACGTCTCCAGTCCAGGATCTAAAGGAGGAGCCAGGAACAGATTATAACCGGCGAACCCTAAAGCCGCAGCATTGGCAGCAACACCGGCTCCAAGTCCCAAAAGTGTTAGCCGCACAGAAAGGTTGGAGATTTGGGGCGTAGCTGCATGATTAGCCTCATGAAATGCTAGGGATGTCGCAACGACGCTGATGGCTGAATCATCAGCGCTGCCGGCATCTTCACAATTGGGAGAATTCAACTCATCAGCGCTGCCGGCATCTTCAGAATTAGGAGAATTCAACTGCTCAGCGCTGCCGGCATCTTCACAATTGGGAGAATTCAACTGCTCAGCGCTGCCGGCATCTTCACAATTGGGAGAATTCAACTGCTCAGCGCTGCCGGCATCTTCACAATTGAGGGAATTCGACTGCTCAGCGCTGCCGGTGGTCTCTTCGATGTTGATTGAATCAAACTGATCAACGCTGCCGGTGGCATCTTCCATGTTGATTGAATCAAACTTATCAACGCTGTCGGCAGTATTTTCAGTAGACTCCGACTCGTGTAGAGGCAGGGTTAATTGACTGCTCAGTTGCATTGCAGAGTCCTGAGTGTTCACTGCAGATTCTTCCGCGCACAGCGAAGGGGGGGAGGACTCTATGCTGCCGGCAGAATCTTCAGCAGACTCTGACTCTTGTATGGCCAGGGTTAATTCAGTAATCGGTGGCATAATCGGAAGAGGAAGGTAAGCTGTCGTTGGTACTCCGGAATCCAGAGTGAGAGAGTGCCTTTGCTTGACAGTGATCGACACCGTCATATTCAAAAGAACTAATCAACTCAGCGAGCGCTGCTACAGCCTCAGATATCTTTGGTGTAAAAGCGCACCATCTGGTGGAGGATAGTGGCCAGCTTGTCACTAACCGGCAGTTGATGCCCCCACCTTCTTTTATCCGCCTCTATTTCTAATCGCTCAGGATTCATTCAGCTCAGCACTTCAATTGCCAACCGTAAAAGTGCGTAAATATTGCAGTCGCAACAGAGCAAACGCCCAACAATAGGCGCATAGCAGCCGGTGACAACACGAGCCGGCAATTTAGTTGTCAAGAAAATTTATCCCTCTATCTCGGTTTCCGGAACAGATAGAAATGCTGGTTTAGGGGCGATTTCTTGGACAATGTTGCCGGGGTTGAGATTTGTGGAAAGCACCCGTGTGCCGATGGGGTATGAAACAGCAGCAGAAACACCGGCAAGGTTGTTGCTTTGCACAGGGGCAGCCAGTGTTGAAACCATGACGCTGTGGGGCTGGGGATCTCGCAACGCCCCAACGTTCCAACTGTTCGTTTCTGCCCGGATGCGCTGTTTTTCGCTATATTCAGCTAACTTGGGTTCAACCTTGGCGTAGGCAACAGTCCCTTGAGGAATTTGTTTGATGAAGCTAATTGCGCCGGCAAAATCGCTTTCCCCCGCCAGATTGTAGGCAGCTTGCAGTAATTGGTGCGCTTGCGTTTCAACCTGAAGGTGCTGTAATTCGCTATATTCAACAATTTTGGTTTGAGCAACAGCGAAGGCTGAGCTTTCCTGGGGAATTTGTTTGAGCGCATTTAATGCGCCGGCAAAATCTTTGGCAACTGCGTGACGGTAGGCAGTTTGCAACAATTGGTGAGCTTGCGCTTCAAGTAGAGCTTGCGCCGGCCCTGAAACGTCTGAATCATCAATATGATTTGAAGGAATGGACTGTGCCGGCACACCCGAATTCTGAACGGTTGCCGGCTGATGTTGTGCGGTTGTTTTAACTGCAACATTTGCTTCAGTGCCGGCAGGAGAAAACTGTAATAAATATCCCCCAACCGTTAGCGCTAGCAGATTAACCGCCAATCCCACACTAACCGCACTGCGTATTGATGAGGAGTCGCAAGCGGGTTCAGTTGCCGGCAGATCGGTAGAATCTTGAGGAATAACAGATTGCTCAATTTCTGGCAACGCTTTGCGGATATTAGTTTTATAGTCTGGGGTGGCAACTGAAGACTCGGAATTTTGAACGCTGTGTGTGAAATGCCTCTTTGAGGTTTGGTTTAGCAGCGCGTGCCGGTTTGGCGATGCTTCTGTTGTGCGCCCATCGGCAGCATTCTGCAACGCCACCTCAGCGCCGGCACTGACATTCACCGAGGCGCGGAAAAAGCTCAAGCAGCCATATCCATCATCTTTTACCTGATGATATACCAGCTGATCTCCAACTTTGACTTGGCGCTGCCAAACGAGTTCTTTCGCCCCAGAGTTGTGGGTAAGGCTTTTATCGGCTTGCTGTGTAGGTACGGACTCAATTTTACCCATCACAACCTCACCGCCGATCTGGGAATTTTGGATAGGCTGAATCGCACCTACTTCTAGGATCGCTAATTGGTCGTCTTGCTGCTTTCTGAGCCGGTGAGTAACTTTATAACGCATAAATATTGACTGCCCTATGATTGGATGATCTGCCTATCCTCGATCTCGCTAAATTTCAGCATAAAACGAATGTTGGCAGACTGCTTAAAAGTCGGCGCTACAGCATTCTTTACATGAGACTTCTTGCAAAAATCGGGGTTAGGGCGAGTAAGCCAGGGAAATCAGCGAGCAATTTCTGCCAAACTCGCGCAAAACCCCGATCCCACACAGATTCTTTTGCCAAAGGTTTATTACAGAGCCTGCTTCTCTAAAAAATTCATCTCTGGCTCAATTTTTTCAGGAATAAACTGTGGCATCTTCTAGATGTGCCCATTGTAAAATTCTCAACAGCCGATCAGGGCGAGCCAGAAAACCCGCCCCGTTAGATGATTAACCGTCGGCTAAGGCTGATTGCTGGAACCTGCCGCACCGGCACCTGGCGCGCCTCCCACGACATAGGGTGAAGCAATCCTCGCCACATCGCCGGTGCTTGCCAACGCTTGGTAGAGAAACGCCGCAACCTCAGCCCGCGTCGCCATTTGCTTAGGATTCAGCACCTTAAGATTGGGATAATTAACCACCAAGCCTTGTTCCGTTGCCGCTGCGACTAAAGTCCGGGCATCCGCCGGAATGGTACTGCTATCGCTGTACATCTGCAAAATTGAGTCGGGAGAGCCTTTGGCCGAGTAGTTCAATCCCTTGGCTAAAATCGTCAAAATGTCAAGCCGGTCTAGCTTTTTATCTGGGTTAAAGTTTCCTTGTTCAAAAAAGCCCATTTCATAAGCTTCGCGAATGGCACTGGCTGCCCAGTGGCTAGCCGGCACGTCGGCAAAGGCAACCGCATTGCGAGTTTTGGGCTTATTAAATGCTTTGCGAATCATGGCAGCAAACTCCGCCCGCGTCACCTGCTCATTCGGGCGAAAGGTGCCATCAAGAAAGCCTTTGAGAACTTCCTTTGCGGCTAACTCGCCAATAAAATCTTTGGCCCAATGATCTGCCGGCACATCGGCAAAGCGGACTTGAATCCCCTGACTGACGCCCTCATCGCGATACTGTCCCACCAACTGGCTCACGTCATAAGTTAAGGTGCTGCTATCGCTGAGGTTAATTACCTGAACCACTTTCCCCGGTTGAGCGATTAAAGCCGGTGCCAAATCTGAACCGAATAGGTTAACCGTGCGATTTGCTAAAGAAAAAGCCCCACTACCCAAGGAAGGCGTATAAATGCTGGTGCGAGGCGGCGCGAGTAACCCCTCAGCTTGAAACCGGCTGGTGTCAATCGTATCTAAATTGGTGAGGAAGCTAACACTTTCAGAGCCGGCAGGATCGCTGCTAATTTTGGTGAAATAGTCGTAGACAACAGTGCTGGGATCAATTGAGCCATCAGCGTTGGTGTCCATCCCGTAAACAGTCCGCACCGCACGGGATTGAGCGGGATCGCTGGGCACGACCAAATTAACTGCCGTGTTTTCAAATAGCAGTTCAAACTCGCTGTAACCAATCGCGCGGTTTTCCAAATCGTACAAGCGCACGACAACCCGATCACCCGGATAAATCCCCTGCATGAATTTAGCGCCTTGGTTGGGCTTGTAGCGAAAATCGCCGATAAAGCGTTCTCGTAAATAGCCGTTGCTTCGCCTTGGTTTCAGGGAAATGCGAGCAATCACATCGGAGGAAGAGCGGATGCCTAGGCTAAATTGCCCTTTTCCCATCATCGGGGAACCCGTTGTTAAAGGCTGCTGAGCGGTTGTAGCGGGTGTGGTAGACGTGCCGGTGTTGCCTTGCTGGATGGGAGTTTGTGCCGTGGTAGACGTGCCGGTGTTGCCTTGCTGGATGGGAGTTTGTGCCGTGGCAGGCGTGCCGGTGTTGCCTTGCTGAGCAGTTGTGGGCAACTTCGTCAAGCCGTAGGATTGGCTTGTCTCTAGCTGTAGCTGTTGCTCCTTCGCGCCGCTTTGGAGGTCATATCGCAACTGCACCACTGCTTTGAGAGCTAAATTGCCCATATTTGCGTCATTACCCAGCACCCTTACCACCTGTGTGATGGGAATGACTTCGGGTTCTAAGGCAAGTGAGCCGGCTTGATTAGGAAGCAGTCGTGCGCCGGTGCTGGTATAAACCGGCAGCCATCGATCATTTTGACGGACAAACAGTTGATAAACAGCATTCGCGTAGGTTGTTGCCGGCTTGCTGAGCACTTCTAGCTGGATTGTAAACGCGGTTGCTTCTTGATTGGTAATCACAGGGTTGATGATCACAGCAGTATCCCAGCTTTCTTGCCACTGAGAAAGCAGAGTCGGCTTTTCAATCTCGGATGGCTGCTGGGATGCCGGTTTTGCAGGGGTTTGGCCGGTTTTTGCAGCTGTGGCACTGAACCCTGGCGGCGCAGAAGTTGCCAGGGTAAGGCCGGCGGCAACGATAATAATCCTGCTCAGTAAAGCAAAAGAACTCTGTTTCATGACAAATATTTAACTCCCACACCTACGGGACTTGCTTTCAAGCGTTGCATTTATTTTAGGGGCTGAGGGATGAGGGACTAGGTATATTGACAGATGACGTTTGTTTGTCTCATTCGTCTTTCAAGCCTGGAAATTTCAGCCGGCTGCCGATTAGACTGCAACTAAGTTTTTGTGTCATCACACCCACCCGCTAGCCGGCTTCCACCGGCAGCTTACCTAAGATCGAATAAACCATCGTTTCTGTTTCCTTGCCCCGCAGTTGAATCGCACCAAATTCTTGACCGGCATAAAGATCGCTCACATAACCAAACGTCCGATCAGTGAGCAAAATTTGATAAGGACTGTCGGAAGTCAAATTCTTTGTCATCGCCTCTAATCGCGCCGCTACGTTCACTGTATCACCGAGAACTGAATAACTCAGCCGCTGTGCTCCCCCGATGGTGCCGGCGATCACAGGGCCGGTGTGGATGCCAATTCCAAACCGAATCAAGGGGCGATTTTCTTCTTTAAAACGTTCGTTCAACACCTGCAAACGCTCGTGCATGGCCACGCTGGCTGCAATTGCTGCGGTGGCATCTCGTTTCACGTCTTCTTCTTGAGCTTGCGGAAAGGGAATGCCAAAGACGGCCATAATTGCATCCCCAATATATTTGTCAATAACGCCGCCATGTTCCATGATGCAACTAGCCATCGCATCTAGGTATAAATTCAGCCAGGTGAGCAATTCGCGCGGTGCCAAGCTTTCAGAGATTGTGGTGAACCCCCGAATATCCATAAATAAGACCGTTGCGGTGAGTTCTTGGGCTTCTAATTCCCCGTTTTCAAAAATTTCTTCCTTGCGTTCCCAAATCACTTCTGCCATTTCTGGGGCGACGTGTTGGGCAAACAAGTTCATTAGCTGTTGCTTTTCATACTGTTCGCGCAACTGCACTCCAAGACCGGCTAATAAAATGGTGCCAATAGGGGCGGCAACCGACAGCCACAAGTTGCCCCAGATGAAGGCGGTGAGGGCGACGGCAAACCAAGCCGGGGGTAGAATGAAGCCGATGACAACTCGTTCCTTAAGCTGCCGGTTAAACAATAGCCAACTGGTGCCGGCTCCTATGACCAGTAACAGCAGAATGTCCGCCCACTCTGGTGTTCGTTGCAGCAGCCGCTTATTTAATAAGTTATCGATCAAGGCGGCGTGGAGGTAAACTCCAGAAGTCGGTGGGTTTTGGTTGAGTGGCGATCTCAGCGGGTCGATGCCGGTCGCCGTTGGGCCAATTAGAACTAATTTATTGGCAAAAATGCTGGGATCAACTCGACCTTCTGCGATGTCTGCAAAGGAATAAGTGGGTAATGCTTGGGTTGTTCCGGGCCAGTTAATCCAGACTTTGGGCATTTTCTCACCGGCAACTGGCTTGGGTAACGCTAATTGAACACCGGCACGGGTTTTATAGACATCTAGCATCGCGGGCGCGAGGGCCGGTAGCGATTCAACAAACACGGTGGCTTGCCGGCTTATCCCGTCTTTATCAGGGTCGTGCAAAATATGACCGACATTCGCTGCGGCTTTGTCAAGAACCGGCACAGGTGGCAGTAGCTTACCTTCCGCGTCCCAAGCCACAGATAAGACAACATTGCTTTGATCCGCTATCGCCTGTGCCATTGCAGCGTCTAAAGGGCTGGGCGCGACAAATAAAATATCGAATCCAATTGCTGCCGGTGGTGACTTTTTTAAAGCTTGCAAAAGTTGTGTGTAGCGAGCACGTGGCCAGGGAAATTGGCCATACTCTTGCAAACTTGCTTGATCAATCGCGATCACGGCGATTCCCTCATCCCACCCAATCGGCGGACGGATTTTAAATAAAGCGTTGTAACCCAACTGCTCTAATTGCTGCCAGTAACCTAGTTGTGACATCCCCAAAGCCACAGCCGCCGCCACCACCCCAGGAAATCTGGGATGATTGCCGGCTAGGTAATTCTGAAACCGCTGAATCCAGCTTTTGACCACCATGCTAATACCCTGTAAAAATGATGAGTTCTTTCAGTGCAACGGTGAGTTTTGCCAGCGTTAATCTTGCTATTCGTCCTAATTTCCAAGCCAAAATTATTATTTTTTTACTTAAAATTTAGAACACAATAAAACGCTGAGCGGTCAAAATTAAAACATTGCAGCTCGCTTTCATTCCCAGCTTGACTGATGTTTTAATTTTGACCGCCGCCTACAAAACTCAAAATTGTCTCACAGCAGCACCCTAATTCAAAAAACTCAAAACTTTTTATTCAGTGATCGCATTGCCGTCAAAACTAAAACCTGTTCATCCGGCAAGTTTTTATTTGACAAAATAGAAACTTTTTTATCTTCTATTTCCGGCCCTTCAATTTTTATTAACCATTAAAAACCTTATGCTAATTAACCGCTAATTCATAAAATGTTTCTCGCACTTCAGGCCCTCGAATGACAAACTTCAGCCGGCGGCTTAAAGGTCGTTCCACTAAGGTTGAAAACCGCCCATCCGGTTCGGTTTCTATGGCTCTACCGTTAATAAATACTAAGTCTAACGGATCAACTTGACCCACGACACGCACCGCATTCCCACTAACTCTTCTCACATGAAGCGAGTTAAATTTCGCACGCGGAGGCGTCTTTTGCACGGGTGTGGGCGCGTCTCCAGGGCTGATCACAACATACTGACCCGGATTCACTAATACCACCTGCCCCTTTGCTAGGGCGGCGACGCTTCCTTGAAGGGTGGAAATGCCGGTTTTTCCGTCAGGGCCAACATTAACCCCAAAGGAGGTTCCCTGCACCCCGGCAATACCGGCAGGCGTTTCAATACTTAATGGATAAGTCCGACCTGATCTGCTTTGGGCGAGTAAGGATTTTTCGCTTCCTTGTAAAGGTTGATTGCCGCTGTAGAGGTCATTTGAAGTTTTTCCAACGGACAGCCTAACCTTCCCTACACTCACAAAAAAGGATGTGTTGCCATTAGAGAGGGTTTTGATCGTCAGCCTTGTTTTCTCTGACACTTCCACCGATCCAATATGGTCATTGATAAATAAACGAACGCTGGAGTTATCGCCGGTGATCAGTTCCCCCCCACCGGCTTGCAATCGCTGGCCCAGTGTAACGGGTTGCCCGGATGGCCCATACACCACATTCCCCTTGAGTTCCCGGACTTCTACCATGATTGGCTGTGGAGGCTGCGGTTCTTGGGCGATGTCTGACGCGGCATTCCCAACAACCGATTGTTGATGAGTCTTTCTCACCGGCTCAGTTTGTATCTCAGCTTTAAGGGGTGCCGGTTTAGTCACCAAAACAGCCAGAAATAAGGCCGCCAGGGCGCTGCGAAATGACAATAAATAACGAATGAAAGAATTCTTATTTAACATAGATACTCACTCCAAGACAATTACCTGATTAGGTTTCCTGTTCCAGTTAATTAGAGTTTGGACTGAGTAAGGAGTCAACCTTGCAAGATTTTGGGGGTTCAACCGATTTAGAGTGTTTAACGGGTAGATGTGCGATTTTGCCATCATTGATATTTAAATCCAAAATTTGCACCCTGCTATATTTTTACAACCGTCATTAAAACCGGCTTTTTAATTTTCTAGTTAATTTAACCGGCTTAAAGGTTTAAAAATTCATAAAATTTTACTACATTTAGGAGATTAGAAGATATGAAAATTTCAGAAGTTTTATATACAAATAACCAAAAACCTCTTTTATTCTTTACCTTAAAATGAGTTCCTTCTTTAATCAAAATTTGTGTGATTCCGTGCCGGCATTTCCATTAAAAAATTATCGCTTTCTCTCAGTAAATAGCTAAAACGATAGGCGATCAACCTGGGTTATAATAATTTTCTTTTCACAGAATTTGTCTAAACCCCCTAATCTTGGGCAAACAGCCAGCGCATTTAAAGGCAGAATGAATCTGTGGGATTAACCCAAGCCGGCTAATCCCCTAACAAAGCGATTAAGAAATACGCTGAGGCGCAGCCGCAGCCGTTCGTTTTTTGCCGGCAGGAATAGACAGGGGTTGAGCACCTATATTCAACGGTTTGGGATAGTCCAACGCCTGCAATCCTTCAAGAACCGCCTCTCGAACCACCGGCTCTTGTTCACTGCTTAGCATCAGGCGGAAGTAGTCAAGCGTAGTTTGCCGGTGAGTTTGATAGAAGGGATCGCGGCTTACCAAATGAGTCAGTTGCCGTACTGCAATGAGCCGGCTGAGCGGATCTGCATCAATCAAATTTGTGACCAGCTGGTTTAGCTTAGATTCATCTCCACTCGCTTGCTGTCCTAGAACCTGCCAAACCAACAGCACTAACACAGCCATCGTCCCCATGCCTTGCACAATTGCGCCGGCGGCTATCCAAGAGCTATCAGAGTCCACCCAGATAGAAATAGCCAAATAGCTGCTGAGCGTTGCTAACCCACCAGTACCCACTGCTAGGGTTAACTGTCCGGTTGCGCTGGTAAAAAATTTGCGTAAGTCTGAGCGGGGAATTTTTTTCCAGTCGAACTGCTGCATCAGGTAGACTCCCAGCATCACCAGCACACCTGTGCCGGTAGCCAGCAAAAGCTTCCAGTTCCAGATCAGCAGGGCAACGATCACCGCCAAAACTGCAAGCGTCCCTCCCGACTTGGTGAATCGCCGCAGGGAGAGCCGCTTAAAACCTTTAAGTTTGTACTTTGGACGCGACAAACCTTGAATCAGGTTGATGAGTTGCTGTCTTTGAGTTGAAGCTTGTGCCACGTTAGTTTACCTGTTGACTGCCATGACATCGTATCTAGCTATATTACGATACCTGCTGAACAACGCAAATGGTAAATTTTTTGCGGCTTTATTTGATATTGAGAAGTTCGGGGATGTCACCGGCACAGAGGGTTTGCCGGCTCGCAGCGCCTTGTGGGGAAGATTTGAGTCTTCCGCTTCCTCCCACCCTGCCTCCGTCAACTTTGCGTTGCAGCTTAATCATGCCGGCTGCACCCACAGATTTTGTGAGAATGCCGGTTTGGTCAACGCACCGGCTCGGTTAACCGTTTTGAAGGCGATAGCTAAAGCCATCTACCGTCAAATGGCCATCAAAAGTAAAGAACGTCACTCGGTAAATATTAGATGCCTTCACAGTTAATGGGGTGTTGGGAGCAATTAAGCACTCAGAGCCGGCTAAATTCGCTCCGGGAATTTCTGCATGAGCCACACTCTGTCCTTCTTGATCGTAAGCTGCTAAAACAGCCCGCCTGGAACTGGTGACAAAGGCGCTGACATAGCAAACGGGACTTGAGAACGTCGCTTCCAAAGAGCCACTTTTCGGCGCTCCAATTAATACAGTGTTGCCAGAATGAGGCGGAAACGCTGGGTTTGAGGGATGAATGGCCATTGCATTGGTAAAGGTTACGCCCCACTGTTCAAACTGAGAATCTACTGCTTCAAAACATTTCAAATCTTCCAGATCCAGGCGAATGCAAGCGGGTTCATCAATTTTTACGCCCTTGTCTAACATCGCATTCGCTAGACCATGAGACACCACAATTGTCGGGAGATTTATCCAATCAATTGCTGGTTCTTGAGGAGTTTCAAGCTCTTTGATACTGTTCGATTGAAGCCGACATTTCTCTACCATTACATCCTCCTTACACTGTTTTTGAGCGGCTGTATAGCTCATCCCAGACTGGATAACTTCAAGGATTTTTACTCTCAATTCCGGAAACAAAATCTAAAATCTAAAATCACGGGTTGTTTTTGGCGATCGGCTCTTAAGTCCAAGCTGGACAACTTCAACCACTTTTTTGAACCTCTACTCTTTGAAAAGGTTTAGAGTTTCTTTAAGTGTTGTCTAATCTGAGCCTAATATGCTACAATCAAGCGTTTTTTCTAACCAAAAACCCTAAGAAATTTTAGAGTTTCTGTGAGCGTTGCTTCGTGTCACCGAACTGTGCGTTAGGTCACACCTTGTCGCTGAACTGCCAGCTACTACCACCGACTGCCTTGAAAAGATTCCTGCTGTGAATAAAGACCTATGGATTACCCGTATCTTCTAGAATCCTTTTCACATCTATATCTTCCAGCTCTCTTCTTCTAGGAGAATTGGGGGATCTTTCAATGCGTTTTTATAGCCAAATTGGGTTTAAAAACGTCAGTGAGGGGTCTTACCCCCCATTTATTATCTCTGATTTCGACAATTGTGATCAGCTTTTACGAGCAATCCCATCACGAGGCATGAAACAGCCGAAATCACCTGCTGAGGGGAATTGCATACTGCCGCACACAGTAAAGCCGGCAGGTCTTTACTAAATATTTATAAAATAAACTTTAGCTTTACAATTCCTTAGCCTTAAAGCTTGGGTGCTTATGCAGAATTAAAGCGTAAAGTCAATAGTGAAATTGTCCAATTTTCTGAATCGTTCCTTGTTCCGAGTTTGCGGTTAATTGCTAAGAACAGTGGACAACTGGACACAAGGGCGCGATGCAGACAATTTTAGTGACAATCACTCGACACGCACCCCTTCCTAACCGGCAGATCACTGACTTATAAGAGGTTCATTCATGTATTTACCCCCAGGCTTCGACCGGCACTCCACGCTTACATCCCTTGGCAGAATGGTGTACCACACCGCGACGGGAGAACCCTGGCTGACACCGGCATCCAATTCCGACTCAAACAACTTACCCACCCTAGTCTTCCTTCACGGCTTCGGTGGCGGCTCATCTTCCTACGAATGGTCAAAAGTCTATCCAGCCTTTGCCGCAGATTACCGAATTTTAGCCCCCGATTTAATTGGCTGGGGACAATCCGAGCATCCAGAGCGGAATTACCAGGTTGAAGACTATATCACCACGATTATCGAATTCATCGAAAAAACCTGTTCCGAACCCGTGCCGGTGGTTGCCTCTTCCCTCACCGCTGCCTTTACCATCCGCGCCGCCATCAAGCGCCCCGATTTATTTAAGAGTTTGATTTTAACCACCCCTGCCGGCTTGTCAGACTTTGGGGAAAATTACAGCCGCAGCATTTTTGCTCAGATCGTCAGTACACCGATATTAGATAAACTCCTCTACAGTGCCGGTGTCGCCACCAGTGGCGGTATCCGCAACTTCTTGGAAAACCGGCAGTTTGCCCGTCCAGAACGCGTGTATCAGGAAATTGTGGACGCCTACCTCGAATCAGCAACCCAACCAAATGCAGAATACGCCGCACTTTCATTTGTGCGCGGCGATCTATGTTTCGATCTGTCCCTTTACGTGACTCAGCTAACGACTCCAACCGCGATTATTTGGGGGCAAAAATCACAATTTACCGGCCCAGAAATTGGCAAGCGCCTCGCTAAGCTCAATCCCCAGGCAATTCAATACTTTCAACAACTCGATGATGTGGGCTTAACGCCTCAACTCGAACTTCCATCCGTCACGATCGGCTTAATTCGACAATTCTTAAAATTGCTATCCTCTGATCGTTGAGCCGGTTGACGCGCTGTTTAAATCGTGCGACGCAAAACTCCCAACGAAAGATGTAACCTGATTCACGCACAAGATTAGGTCAGATCGTAGGATGGGAGGTTGATGGTAAATCGACATTCTTTCCCCAGAGACAGTTCAAAGCTATCAGGAATTTACTTTGCATATTTAATGGAAAAAAATTAAAAGTTTCAACAAAATAAATAGATAAAGCTTGTTAGTTTTGCCTATTTGGTTTTGCTTGATACTTTTGTTGTTTCTCCAAAAAAATAAATTCACAGTAGTTGAACACTTGGTCACAGTAGTCAATGAGTGTTGCCTGATTCTGGATCAGATAATCCAATTTTGCTCATTCATCAAGGTTTCTTGACTAACCCATGAACGCCCTACTAAGTTTTGAGTTTCCAGTCCTTAGCCTTTACTAGCTGAGCGCCCTACCAAAGTAGAATCCGTACCCATAAGTTGGGGTTTTCTTCCCTAGGCTCTAGAAGCCGGTCGGTAGAATGGAAGCAACCACAACAAACGGCAAGTGTGTGGCGAGAGTGAACCGATTGCACTTCTTCGCAAATGCCGTTTAAGGAGAATCGGCGATGAATCAATTTAAAACGGTTGCCTTGTTAGGTTTGCTCAGTGCGCTGTTGATTACGATTTGTTATTGGGTGATTGGGGGAACAACCGGCGCACTGATCGGGGTGGCCTTGGCGGCTGTAACAAACCTGGGATCGTGGTATTACTCAGATCAAATTGCCCTAGCGGCTTATGGTGCCCAGCCGGTGAGTTATGACCAAGCGCCCGATCTGCACAACATGGTACAGCAATTGAGTGAGCGAGCCGGCCTGCCAATGCCGGCAATTTACATCGTTCCGAGTGCCGGTGCCAATGCCTTTGCTACAGGGCGTGATCCCGAACACGCAGCGGTTGCAGTCACTCAAGGCATTATGAATATTTTGCCAGAAGATGAACTCGAAGCCGTCATCGCGCATGAACTCAGTCATATCAACAACCGCGATACCCTAACCCAAGCGGTTGCCGCGACAGTTGCCGGTGCGATCTCCTTCCTGGCACAAATTGCTAGCTATAGCTTATGGTTTGCCGGCGGTTCGCGGGACGACGGAGATGGCCCAAATCCTTTAGGGGTGCTGCTGACGGTGATGCTAGCGCCGGTTGCCGCTACCGTGGTTCAGTTGGCGATTTCTCGCACGCGGGAATTTGCAGCCGATGCCGGTTCTGCTAAACTAACCGGCAACCCCCGTGCTCTCGCTCGTGCCCTGCAGCGATTGCATAGCAATGCAAGGCAGATGCCAATAACCGGCAACCCCGCCTTTGAACCGTTGCTGATTATGAATGCGTTTTCAGGGCAGTTTTTGGGCAACTTATTTTCTACCCACCCTTCAACAGAAGCGCGGATTGAGAATTTATTAAAGCTAGAGCAACAACTGCCGTAATTCTCAAGCCGGTAATCAATTCTGTCCTTAATGCCAATCAACCATTAACACCTGAAACCTGATGGCTAACGGCTAACAACTTTTTAGGAGAAACTCTCATGACTACCGAATCAAACATTCCCCCAGAAAGCTCACTTGTCGAAGTTAGTACAGAGACAAGAGACATGGTCAATCGAGAGATGCCAAACGAAACTGACAAGGTTAAAAACGAAACAATGGCATTGATTGAAGCCATTAAAAAGCGGGCGCAAGCAGAGATTCAAGGAGCCAGTCAACTCACCAGTGACGCCTATCTCACCGCAATTCACGAAGCCCGCACAGCAGTTGAACAAAATCAATTGTTTGACAAAGAGCGAATTGAATACACCATGAAACTCATCCAAATGGATGCCCAGAAAAACTGGGAGTCTATTCTCAAAGAAATTTCAGTTTTTGGGGATCGTCTCTCTGATGCGGCTAAAGCAGCTTGGGAAGCGCTGACTGCCCCTCGCTCTGACGATAACTCAAACGTATAAGCAAATATTTGCAAAGTCCAGTCATTAATTAATGGCTTCGAGAGAATATAGGGGTGCGGTGCATCGTGCCCCTATTTTTATTAGGATGTAAGTTTTTCTCCAAAGACAGAGGTTTACGTTCCCTAATCCTCTAATCTCAGCCCAGATCCAATCGGATTTATAAAGCGATATCGGTAGCAGCAATGAAACGAACAATCCCCGCAAGCGTCCTGCTTTTAGCGGCAATCTGCTCAGCTTGTCAAGGAAGTGGCCAGACTAATTCCCTCAACCGGCTGCTGCAAACCAAGGAATGTCAGGGATGTGATTTAAGAGAAGCGAATCTAGCCGGTGCTCAACTCAAAGGAGCAAATTTAAGTCGTGCGGATCTGGGGAACGCGCAGCTAAACGGTGCCAATTTAGAAGGAACCCAGCTCAAAAGTGTTGATTTTTTCAGTGCGAATCTTCAGCAGGCGAATTTAGAAGGGGCGCTGCTGCTCAATGCGAATCTGATTCAAGCGAATCTTAGCGGTGCAAACCTGAAGCAAGCGAATCTAGAGGATGCCAGCCTCAGATCAGCCAATCTCAATAGTGCAAATCTCAGTGGTGCTCAGTTAGGCTACACCAATCTCATCAGCGCTCAACTGAATGCGGCTGATCTGAATAATGCCGCGTTAAGCCATTGCGATATGATTCAGGCAAATCTGACGGAAGCGAATCTGAAGGGGGCTAATTTGGTCGATGCTAACTTGAGCGGTGCTGACTTGACGGGTGCCAGTTTAGAGAATGCGTTCCTAGAAAATGCGAATCTCCGGCGGGCAAATCTGGAGAAAGCCAACCTGAGTGGCACTCAATTGCGCTATGCCAACTTGATTGAGGCGAATTTAACCGGCGCTAATCTAAGGGGTGCCGATCTGAGCAGTGCTAATCTCACCGGCGCAAATTTAGAGGGGGCGGATTTGACAGAGGCGACGTTAGCCGGTGCGATCTTGCCGGCAGAGATAGTACAGCCGTAAAGGGAAGGCCGGCATTTCACAACACTTCGCTGATTCTGTCAGACAGAATGACCCCTAATGCTAGATAATGGAAAACCTAACCTTTGTTATGGTGGGGAACTGCGTCTTGTTGCAGGTTCTCCAACCGTTTAAACGACCCATCTTGAAGCCCGAATTCTGAATCCACACCTATGCGTACCCACTATTGCGGCCAGCTCCGAAAAGAACACATTGGAGAAACAGTCACCATCTGTGGATGGGTGGATCGTCGCCGCGATCATGGTGGCGTGATTTTCTTGGATCTGCGAGATCGCACCGGCATTGTGCAAATTGTTAGCGATCCCGTGCGGACTCCCGACTCTTACGCGCAAGCAGAAACGCTGCGAAGTGAATACGTCGTTCAATTCACGGGTCGGGTGACGCAACGCCCAGAAGACTCTCTCAATCCTAAACTGGCAACCGGCGATGTCGAAATCTACGCCGATAAAATTGAACTGCTCAACACGGTTCGCAAACAGATGCCTTTCCAAGTTTCCAGCGCGGATAACGAGTCTGTGCGGGAAGATTTGCGGCTGAAATATCGCTATTTGGATTTGCGCCGCAAACGCATGACGGAAAATCTCAAGCTGCGCCACGAAGTAGTTAAAGCGATCCGCCGCTATTTGGAAGACCAGCAAGGCTTTATTGAAGTTGAGACGCCGGTGCTGACTCGCTCAACGCCAGAAGGGGCGCGGGATTATCTGGTGCCGAGTCGCGTCAGTGGCGGCGAATGGTTTGCTTTGCCCCAGTCACCGCAGCTATTCAAGCAATTGCTGATGGTGTCCGGGTTTGACCGCTACTACCAAATCGCGCGGTGCTTCCGCGATGAAGATTTACGGGCAGACCGGCAGCCAGAATTTACTCAGCTAGACATGGAAATGAGCTTCATGTCTCAGGAAGAAATTATCCAGCTCAACGAGGAACTGACGGCACATATTTTCAAAACTGTCAAGGGAATTGAATTGCCTCGTCCTTTCCCGCGCCTCACCTACGCAGAAGCGATGGATCGCTATGGCAGTGATAAACCCGATACACGCTTTGATCTGGAATTAGTAGATGTTTCGGATTTGATGAAAGACTCCGGATTTAAGGTGTTTTCCGGGGCGATCGCATCGGGTGGGATTGTGAAAATTTTGCCGATTCCAGAGGGAAATGCGGCAATTTCCAATGTGCGGATTAAACCGGGCGGAGATTTATTTAATGAAGCTTGCAGTGCCGGCGCAAAAGGTTTAGCTTATATCCGAGTGCGAGATGATGGCGAAATCGATACAATTGGCGCAATTAAAGACAATTTGAGCGAGGAACAAAAGCAAGAATTGCTCAACCGCACGGGTGCAAAACCCGGACATTTACTGCTATTTGGGGCAGGGCCGACGGATATTGTCAATAAAACCTTAGATCGGCTGCGTTTAGCAATTGCTCGGGAGTTGGGACTGATCCCTCCAGATAAAGTTAATCTGCTTTGGGTAACAGATTTCCCGATGTTTGAGTGGAATGCTGACGAAAAGCGTTTAGAGGCTTTACACCACCCATTTACCGCACCCCATCCGGATGATATTGACGATCTCAAAACAGCACGAGCACAAGCCTATGATTTGATCTTCAATGGTTATGAAATCGGCGGCGGTTCGCGGCGGATTTATCAACGGGAAGTTCAAGAAAGAGTGTTTGAAGCGATTGGTTTGTCGCAGGAGGAAGCTTATAGTAAGTTTGGCTTTTTGCTGGAGGCGTTTGAGTATGGAACGCCGCCGCATGGAGGCATTGCTTACGGTTTAGACCGGCTGGTGATGTTGCTTGCCGGCGAAGAGTCCATTCGGGATGTCATTGCATTTCCCAAGACGCAGCAAGCGCGTTGTTTGCTGACAAATGCGCCGTCTGGTGTGGATGCGAAGCAGTTGAAAGAGTTGCACGTTGCTTCGACTTATAAGCCGAAGGCTTGAGGGTGCGTAAAATTGTTAGAGTAATGAGTAATTGGTAAGTTTATATTACTGATTGCTCATTTTTCTATTAGCAGGAAGTTGCTATGAGTCAAATCACCTCATCTGTGGAGCCGGTGAATTTTACACCTGAGTTGCCCACGAGTTTGCCAGATCACACTCAACTTCCCGACTCTGACGGTACTTTTGTGAAAAATCTTCAGGAGCATCCCCAAAGTATTTTGCTGACGGATTCGATAATGCCGATGTTGCAGCAGTTACATCCAGACGGTCAATATTGTATCGGGCAAGATAGCGGCATTTACTGGCGAATCACTGATCCACCGGAAAGAGGCGCTGAGGCACCGGATTGGTTTTATGTGCCGAATGTGCCGCCGGTTCTCAATGGTGAAATGCGGCGTTCTTATGTGCTTTGGCAGGAATATGTTGCGCCCTTAATTGTGCTGGAATTTGTTTCTGGAAAGGGCGAAGAAGAACGAGATACAACACCTGTTACGGGTAAATTTTGGGTTTACGAACAGGCAATTCGTGTTCCTTTTTACGCGATTTATGAGGTGAAAAAAGCGCAGGTTCAGGTGTATCAACTTGTTGCCGGTCATTATGAGTTAATATCTCCTAATGAGCGGGGACACTATGCAATTCCCCCGTTGGGCGTGGAGTTAGGAATTTGGCAAGGGCAATATCAAAATGCAACGCTGCCGTGGCTGCGCTGGTGGGATGAGCAAGGTAATTTATTGCTAACAGGAGAAGAACGGGCGGAAGTTGAGCGACAGGAGAAGGAGTTGGCTCAACAACAGGCTGAAACTGAACGGCAGCGTGCTGAGCGGTTGGCTGAGCAGTTGAGGGCGTTGGGGGTTGAGCCTGAAGCGTAGGCATCAGAAAAGAGGGAGAGCCGGCGCAATTGAGCTTCAAGTTTAAGCAGATGATAACTGTTTAATTTGCGCCATGCTCTCTAAATCTTTGGTTGTGCCGGCACATGAGCTAATGAGTGAACTAAAAGTTAACTATCTCGAATTGAAGAAACTTTTGCTAAATTTTCTGCTGATTTTTTCATCACTTCAATATCTGCCGGCAACCAAACACGAGTATCGCGGCAGTTATGGGCAATCAGCAGCCCCCACAGTCCTTTGAAATTGAGCACCGGCACGGCTAAATTCGCTCGAACCTGAATACTGCGGAGAAAGTCTCTGTGGCAAGGGTGGATTGGCTCTAATTCAATATCTGGAATGGCTCGCACTCGTCCCGCTTCATATAAAGCCGCATATTCGCCATTAAAACAATCATCCGCTCCCGTCATTCCAAAGACAGACAACTGCGGAGAACTCAAAGACTCAAAGGTAACTTGCCCTTTCCACTGGAGGTAAAAGTAATATAAAATTACCCGATCAACATCTAGAATTTCTCTCAAGTCATTTGTCGTTTCTTGAACTGTCCTATCCTGAGTCAGTGTTTTAGAAAGACGGTCGGTTATTTTTCGTAAGCTTGGATCGGTCATACTGTGTAGGTTAAGATTTTTTTTTAGATTGGCGCTTGGAACTGTACTTTTTAAGAGTTAAGTTCGTTCATTAACGCACAACACTCAAATTCCATATTTTAATTTTATAACAAAGAGAATTTTTTAAGGCAACTTTATTAAAATACTTTTATAAAATCAATCAAATTTCTATAGTTTTTTCTAAGATTGGCAATTCAAATTTTATAATAAATTAAAGGAAAGTTTTTATAACTTTAAGATTTTTTCATAAAAGCCGGCTCATTCACAAATTCTTGCGAGTAACAGTCCTTGTATTTCGCGCATTTTCCGGCAAAACTCGTATTGAGTCGGTGAAAGTGTGATCGCCCAGACCGGCATCGTTAGAGAAAAGCAAGCTCTATAATTGCTAACAGCCGGTGTAGAGACGTTGCAAACAACGCCTCTACCTCCGTTGTGTTGTGTTTGCTGCTGCACGGACGCACCCAGGAAAAGTCACAAACAACAGAATTGAGAAATTTAAATTTTGAATGGTGAATGTTTAATTTTCCAACCGGCGTCGTAAGTTAGCCATTTGTTGGCGAGCCTTAAGGTGATTGGGAGTAATTCTCAACGCTCGGTCATAAGAAGCGAGAGCATCTTCATACCGGCCCAGCTGCTCTAGGGCCAAACCCCGATTGTACCAAGCACTCGCAGGGCCGGTATCAGTTCCCCACTGACCCTTGCTTTGCAGCGCTCGCTCATAAGCGTTAATCGCGTTTTCATACTGTCCCAACTGCAAAAGCGCGGTAGCCCGGTTATACCAAGCTAGGGCAAATTCAGGATTAACGGTGGTCGCTTTGTCAAAAGCTGCAATCGCTTCTTCTTTACGATCTAACCTCCACAATACTGAACCTTTGTAACTCCAAGCAGACTCAAGGCTTTCGTTGCCCCAATCCCGATTGACTTCAATCGCCTTATCATAGGCTTGATTGGCGTCTTCGTTGCGATCAAGCTCCTTGAGTACCATTGCGCGTTCAAACCAAGCCAGAGAGTAATCAGATTTGAGTTCTATTGCCTGCTGCAAAGCCGCAAGCGCATCGTCATACCGGCCTAATTCTCCAAGTACAACCCCTTTGCCGGTTAAAGCAGCGGCTGAGTCCGGTCTAAGGCTGATTGCTCGATCGTAAGCGGTGAGCGCTTCTTCATACTGTTTTTTGCTCAGCAGAAACTGCCCTCGGTTTAGCCAGTATTGAATATCTCCAGATTCTGTAGGGGCGACTCGCTCACCTGATGCCGGTGCCGGCTGGGGCGATTGGGCAGGTTGCTCTCCTGATGCCGGTGTCGGCTGGGGTGATTGGGTGGGTTGCTCACCTGATGCCGGTGCCGGCTGGGGTGATTGGGTAGGTTGCTCACCTGATGCCGGTGCCGGCTGGGGCGATTGGGCCGGTTGCTCACCTGATGCCGGTGCCGGCTGGGGCGATTGGGCAGGTTGCTCTCCTGATGCCGGTGCCGGCTGGGGCGATTGGGCTAGCCGATCGCTGACGGCGAAAACCGGCACTTGAACCCATAAACTGACAGCAGCGGTCGTGATGCAGATGCATTGAAGGGTGCGCTTCATGACTGTATTGTGTGGGTTTAATCATCCCAAATTGTAACAATCTGTCCGTTTTTCTAAAATTATCTTTCACTGTAAATTCTTTGCAGAGAGTAGAGTCAGGAATGCTCAGACTCGTTACGGAAAAATTTACACAGCAAAATTATTTGTCCGACTGAGAGTAAAACTTTGCTAAATATCAAACAGCCAGTGCCTTCGAGCGGGCCGGCGAATAGTTAAAGAAGAGGCCGGTTACACACTTTAGTCATAATCTCAGGCGATGCAGATAGACTAAGAAAAAGAGAAAACAGACAGAGTCGGCGCACAGGAGTGCCGGCGAGAAAATAGCCACGAATTAACTGGCACCAGAAGTTCTGAAGCGCGGTTCGTCGAGCAAAGGATAGCTGGCCGCCGCAATTAACGTCGCATTAATATTAAAAGACTCACACCTATCCTTACTCACTAACAATTTAATCACCCAATTTACAAGAAGGCGCAATTAAGCTAATCAGCATCTAAATTTCAGGCTGGAGAAGGAAAAAAGCTGTCGGTCTTTGCCGGTTTTCTCCCTACCCTTACAAGGGTCGGCTTTTTCCTTCCTTCTTTCCCTCATCCTTTCTCCCGCATCCAATGCCCCAAGCTCCACGCTTAGCAGCGGTGTTTTTTGCGATTGGGCAAGGTTGCGCTACACAGCTCGGTATTCGTCAGAATGGCGTCCTTAATGTTAGCGCCTTCTAAGTTTGCACGAACCAGTTTAGCCCCTGCTAGGTTGGCTTGAACCAGATTCGCTCCCTTGAGATCAGCTTCCTCTAAAGAGGCATCCTCTAAGTCAGCCTGGGATAAATCAGCTCCTTGAAGGCTGGCGCGAGTTAGATCAGCGGCTCGAAGGCTGGTGCGGCTTAAGTTTGCTCCTCTAAGGTTGGCTTCTCGAAGGGAAGCATTTCTAAGATTAGCGCTTCTGAGGTTGGCGCTGCTCAGGTCGGCTTCTCGGAGGTTGGCTCCCACTAACTCGGCACTCACCATATAGGCGCTTGCTAGGTTCGCGCCTCGGAGGTTAGTATTTTCTAGATAAATATTTCTTAAATCAGTATTACTGAGATCAACTCCCGCTAAGTCAGAAGCTGAGAGCTGAGTTAGTAGTAGATTGGCTCCAGTAAGGTTAGCACGGGTGAGATCAGAGCCGGAGAGGTCGGCTCCGTTGAGGTCGGCTCCGCGCATATCAGTATTCACCAAGTTGGCACCATTCAAGTTCGTGCCGGTGAGGTTAGCGCTTCTGAGATCCGCACCAACCAAGTCAGCCTGTCGCAGATCGGAACCTGTCAGATCCGCACCGCGCAAGTCAACACCGGCAAGATTTGCTCCGACTAAATAGCTTCCTCGCAAGTTAGCTCCTCTGAGATCGCAAGACGGACAAGTGTTGGTGTTGAGCAATTGGTTAACGCCTGGGTAACTTGTGGCGTGCACTGCTGCGGCTAACCATACAGACGCTAGCAGGGTGGCGATTCCTAATAAGGCCGGTATCAAAAACTTTGGCTTTAACAGCCAAGCCTTGAACCAATGTCTAGTCAGGGCATCGCTACGTGTAGACCCAGACAGGGAGCGCACTACAGGGCTGAGCATTTTAGGTTTAAGCGTGTTTTTCCCAAGTGGCGGCAAGGTGCCTTGATCTCATCCGAGGGATGGGTAGGCGTTTGGTTGTGGCAGTTAACCTTTGTAGAGACGCTTTAAGCGCGTCTGTAAGTTTCCAGCCGGTCAAGTAATCTTACCATTAATGTTAAACTCTATTTAAACCCATATTAGAACCTATTTAACATCATGGCTAACAAAAAATGGACAACAAGACGGTTATCCGTAGGCTTTAGCAAAGAAGAATCAGAAATTTTGGAAACATATTGTGAAATGACCGGCAGAACTTACACGGACGTGATTAGAGAGTGTGTGAGGAAGCTCAAGCCCTCAATAGTTCAAGAAAATTTATCAAAATCTTAGTGATGCTGCCGGTTCTATTTGCAAGTTTGGAGCAAATTGCAGCAGCGACTTCAGAATTTGCGACGGATGAAGGCAGACTTAACTGAAGAGATTAATCAGCTTTGTCAGCGATTGACCGATTGAGTCCTAAGCCAAGGAGTCAGTCAAAAAGTTAAGTATCTCCCAAGTTGGACTGTTGAGTTTTGGAAAAACTGCAATTTTTTTCTTGAGACTCATTTTTTTTCAGCTTTATTAGAGGGACTGGTCGCTCATCAATAGCGAAATAATAAGAAATGCTTGACAGCTTAACGCAACAAATATAGGGATTGGATATGAATGCAAAAAACGGATTTGAGTTGGTAGGGTGTGAGGAAAATGCTGTTTTATCAGTAGATATTAATTCTATGACCAATCGTTATCTAATCGCCCACCCGATGTTTACAGCCGGCGAACTGATGACAGAAATCACGAAAAGATTTCTAAATGGCCTATCTGAAGAAGACAGAAAAACTTTGCTAGAAGAGGGTTTAACCTGCAAAATTTTGAGACCGGGTAAAAGCTGGCAAGCGGGAAAAGTTCGAGTGAGAGTGCTTCTAGAAGTTTCTAGTGAGGAGCCAG
This sequence comes from Microcoleus sp. FACHB-68, assembly GCF_014695715.1. NCBI lineage: Bacteria > Bacillati > Cyanobacteriota > Cyanophyceae > Oscillatoriales > Microcoleaceae > Microcoleus > Microcoleus sp. FACHB-68. The sequence goes on along the minus strand of NZ_JACJOT010000003.1, from coordinate 29,086 downwards.
AAAATGGTCAGACAGAAGTGCCTTCTTACGATATGCTACAGATTTTGAATGAAAACCAAAAATAAGAGGATGAGAGAAAGTTTTAGATTACTTTCAGCATTTGGTTAAATCCACTATGACTTCGCAATGCGCTCGCTTTTCATGGCTTAATAAAGCGGGAATTTTGCAAATAAATTAATAAAGTCCCCATTAAGGGGACTGAGGAAAAACTTTTAATCTCAGAACGTGAGGTTTTGGGTAATGCGTTTTGAACCGGCACGTCTTAAGGGGATTCATTTTGGAGAACTGTTTGCACCACGGCTTCTGCCTCCGCCGGCAGTTCAGTCACAAGGCGAATGGGTATCGCTTGTGTGGAAGCGTACTGGGCATAATCTGAGGTTAGAAAGATAGCGTAGTCGTCAGCATCAGCCGTCAGTTGAGCAGCCATTGCTAATGATATAGCTTTGATATAGTTGCGAACACTAGCGGCTTGATCGCCAATCAATTCACCGCCGGTGAGAACAGTATTTGGTTTTGTTGTCTGATCGATTGTTGCAGCGGGATCTTTAATACTTAAATGAGTTCCTCCGACAAAACCGACTAGCCATTTGGGAGCGGGAAGTTTGGAAAAACCGAGTATTTGTTCGCTTAAAGCGGGGGTTGTCTTATCTGCAGATCCGGTGACAATCAGGGTGGGAACTTGCACTTTGCTTAAGCCGGTTTCGCCAAAAATTATTGAGCTAATTGGATTCATCGCCATTGCTCGTTTAATGCGTGGATCGTACAGTTGATAAGTGTTTTCCGGAAGTCCGCCGGCAATACACTGTAGTCCCACTCCCGGACTCAATCTGACCAAATCGCTCTGACAGCGCTGTTTTACGCTGGCTATTTGTAACTCACCTCCAGCAATAGACAGGGCGGTTCCACCCCCCATTGAATACCCAATCACCATGACATTATCAGTTGCGAGTTTGCCTTGAAACGGGCCGGCTGATAGGTTTAATTTTTCTAGTTCATCTAAAGTAAAACTAATATCCTTGGGGCGATTTAAAAACTCATCGGGTTGCAGAAGAGAACCGCCGGCAAGTGCTGTATTAACTTGGGTGCTGTTACTGCCGATATGTTCGACGACAGCAATCACATAACCGTGGGATGCTAAGTGCTCTGCCAAATAGCGTAACTCTGTGCGGTCAGATCCCAAGCCGTGACTGAAGATAATCACGGGTTTTTCCGCAGTTGCACCGGCTGATGAGTATAGATCAACGGGAATAGTGCGCTGACGCTGCGAATCATTGAGATTTAAACTCAGCACTTGTACCGAAGCGGTTCCCGGTTGGGAGGGATCAAACGGTAAATTTAGCTGAATTTCGCGAGGCGTTAATTGAGGAGCAATCGCGGCCATAAATCGCTGAGTTTGCCAAAAAGGGGTATTCAAGCTTCCCATGACTTCAAATGCCCGATCCAAGTCAATATTGAGGCGCTGGCTAGGGTAAGATTCGATAAAGCTAATGATGGAAAGACCGGCTGGATCTTTTGCCCCCAATACCAGTGCAGCGCGAAGTGCTTGCACACCGGCTGCATCCTTTCGGGGCGTAATCGTCGCTAGATCGGCCAAGATGGTGCTACCGATTCGAGTGTTCAGCAAGTTGCTGATCGCTACAACATTGAGGGGCACTTTTGTTTTCAGCGCTGCTAAAATTTTGCCCCGCTTTTCAGCCGATAGGGTATTGGCATAACTTTGCAAAGCCGGCGGTACTTTTCCTGTTTCAGCAATTGTTTTAAGGTCAGCAACATTAAATGATGCCGTAAATGGGCCTTTACGAACGACAACGGTTTCTGCCGCTTGTGCAGATTTTGTTAACCCTGTCAGGTTAGTAATGGCAAGCGCCCAGACAAGGCCGGCAGCTCCTTTAGCCCATTTCAAGTTTGGTAGCATATACGTTCCTCATAATTTCCGCTTTGAGACTATAGCGGATTTTTAAGTATCGTATCGGTTAATCAGCCGATTCTTCCCAGATATTAACTGAAAAAATATGAATTTCTGCATTGATGGTGCCGGCAGAACGGCTGCTTTGTGGTTGTAAAATATTAGAGATTCTCTAAAAAATTGCTATAGAGATAGAATTTTAAGTCATTGGAGCTACACATTTAAAAACAGTTTATTCAGAAGCCACATTTAAGAAAAAGCTTACTTTTTGCAACGGCAGCCCCTTTACAACCGCACGGATGCCGGTATGATAACCGCAGAAGTTTAAAGGAGCGTCAGCAATGCCTCAGATTCAACACCTGGTTTTACTCAAGTTTAAACCCGAAGTAGCACCAGAGAAGATTGCAGAACTTTTCAAGCAACTCAGTGAACTCCAAGAATTGATTCCAGGCATCACTTATTATGCCGGCGGCTCATATTCGAGTTCTGAAGGGTTGAACCAAGGCTACACCCACGGATTTATGATGACGTTCGAGAGTGCCGGTGCGCGTGACGCTTATCTACCGCATCCGGAACACGAACGAGTCAAAACCGCACTCCTACCGTGTTTAGAGGGCGTGCTTGCCTTTGACTTTGAAGCTTAGCCGGTTGCCGATATCCTGCATCCTGAATAGCCGGCTATGGGGGTGATCTTTGTCACGAGGCTTGAAACCAAGGAATCACAAGAGGTAAGAAATGTAAATCACCCCACAGTTTGGATATAAAAGCCATACTTACTCCATAGGATCAGCCAATTTTAAAAGATTGTACAGGTGATGATGATTCGCAAAATTGTTTTAAAGGTTTTAAGAACAGGTTATTTGAGTATTGAAATTGAAGAAGAACTACAGCAACTTTTTCATGCAGGTTGCGGCTTGGATGACATAGACGCTCTGGCAGATTTGCAGTATGCTGTGATGGCCGGCTATGTTCAACGAACTTCTTATCAAGTTAGAGATAACTGTTTGCTGAATCCGAATAATAACGATAAAAATATTTTTCAAGGTTTAGACAAACCGATGAACGAGTTGTCACAAGTAAGGTAAGCATTGGCTACCTGATCACTCTTTATGAAACCCTCATTTCCTCCTATTTCCTGAAAAAATAATCAAATTATCAGGCTCAATGCTGATAGTTTGGTGAAGATTAACGCTCCTACTGATAACTAGGAAATTTTAAAATAGTAGGGTCGCAATGTCTTGCACCCTAGTTTAATTGCAACTCTCATTTTTTATTGTCTGGTGAGGAACCGGCCAAATTTTGAGGAACACGATTGCCTCACAAAAAAGGCCAGATACCGGCATCATTTTCTAGGAATTTGAAGAATGGATGATGCCGGCACTGCATCAAGCGATGAGATTACGCGCCCAAGCGACGCAGCGATCTGCTTGATCAAACCAAAAATCAGAATTCCAGTAGACATAACAACTGGTTTCGCACAACATCAGCGGTAACTGGTTAGTGTCCATCCGCTTTTCTTGCACTGCTAAATCATAATCTTGACTCAACTGTTCGACAGCCATTAACACCCGTTGCCGGCGATCGCCTTCATTCCAACTTTGATGTCCGCCAATCCAAGATCCGCCGGCAGGCTTGAGTTTTACCTCGGTTGAAGGGCCATTTTGCAAGTATTGATCGATATACCGGCTGACTGTCATAAACTCGATATCTTGCCAAGATGTTGAGTTACGAAACATTGGTGCAAATGTGTTGCGGAAATACTCAAACATCATCACATTTCCATTTTCGCCGTCAGAAGTTGGTACGATTAACGGCGGCACATCTCCATCTTGTAATACCTTCCCCCGATAGCGGATGTCATTAATACAACCATCCACATTGTGACCACTTTGCTGCCGGATTCCCATGTCTGTATCGCGTACCACGCAGAGGATACGTTCACTTTCTCCGCCTGATTCCACAACGAGCCAGTGGACGCGATTTTCCAAAGCCGGCACACTCCACCCTTCCGGATGTTCTAATGCTGAATTCGGTAAAATAATCCATTCATAGCCGCATTTTTTCAGCAGGCGAATAAACCGTAACGCTTCGGCTGGATTGCCGGTCATTCCCATTTCCGGGGGCCAAAATCCCCGGACTCGTGACAGCGCTTCTTGACCAAAAAGGTCTGCAAATACGCGCCGCCATTCCATGATTTGCCCTTCATGATCGCGTTCTGGAGTAGCGGGAAAATAGCAATGACTGTAAGCGGTGCCGGCAAATTCCACGGCGTCTGGATGGTTGTTTAAAACGCGACGCCACAAGCCAATTACATCGCCCATTACTTCACCATCGACATGAAGATGATTGAAGATGCCGGTGCTCAGTCGTGCTAACTCTTCCAGCAATACGCCGGAATAATCCACCATGATGCGCGGCGAATGCCCTTCCTGCGTCAATAATTCCACATACCGGGCGGGATTTTTGTAGGCTTGGGCAAACCATTGCGCGTTCCAGTGTTCCTCAGAATTTGGTTCGCCATTTAGCATTTTCTCCAGGTTGCCGGTGAGATGATCACCAACCCAAATGGGGGGCTGATGCATATGCAACCAGGGTACAAATACGGCTAGGGGATTTGGGTTCATTAGAGTGTCCTTGCAGTTAGGAATTAGTAAACATTAAATGTCTGATCAGTCTCTCTTGCTTCACCCTCTATCCGAACTATTACAGATGGGCAATCATCCTTCAAAATCAAAAATTTAGGCAGATTCCTTATTTTGAAGAACAATATATTTTTTTTGCCTTCCTTGTAGAGTTGGGTTAGAGAGAGGGTTAAGGAGAGGTAAGAAACAATGTTATGGGGCTAAATTTCTTTTCACTTTATTGATCTTAGCAGGCTGATTCATATCTTGCCCTATATAAATCTCAGATAATTTTACACACTTCTAGTAATTCTCAATGCAGTGCAATCCATCTTTTAGGGTGCTAAGCATAGATCCGTTACTAATTTGCGTCCCTACATCGTGGATGAATGCGAGTTAGAACCGCTGTTATATTATATGAATATTAAGTAACCTAATTGGCTTTTGCTCTAAAATTTACAATCTAAAATATAAAATATAAACACTGACCTCAAATTGCCAGTTTGGACAACTCGTGATAGGGTTGCCGGCTAAAAATCTTCATCAACATTAAAATTATCTTTAAATCTCCCAGGGAACTGACTGTTTCACCGGCAGGGATATCGTCACCTCAGTTTTCTGGCCTTCTTGAGAATTCACATTAATTTTTCCTTCATGTTTCTCAATAATTTTAAAGCAAATCGCCAGCCCTAACCCCGTCCCTTGACCCACCTGCTTTGTGGTAAAAAATGGGTCAAATATTTTATCTATAATCTCCGGGGGAATTCCAGAGCCATTATCTCGAATTCGCACTTGTATTTGAGAAGAAGAAACTGTTTCTGTCTGAATCGCAATTTCTTTATAAGGTTGCTGTTTTTGCTCCTGTAGCGAATCAATAGCATTGCCAATGATATTCATAAAAACTTGATTAATCTGAGCCGGCGAACACTCAACCAACGGTAAATTACCGTAATTTTTAATAACAGTAATTCCTTCCGGTGTGATTCGGTTACTCAAAATCAAAAGCGTACTATCGATGCCTTGATGCAAATTAACTTTTTTCACCTCGGCTTCATCGAGTCGCGAGAAGTTCCGCAGGGATAAAATTAGATCTCGAATTCGCTCAGCTCCCATTTTTAGAGAATTTAGCAGCTTGGGCAAGTCTTCAACAAGATACTCTAATTCGATTTCTGATACTTTAGTTTGAATTTCTGGGGTTGGATTCGGATATTCCTGCTGATAAAGCTCTACTAAATTCAGCAAGTCTTGCAGATACTCTTGAGCGTATGTAATATTGCCGTAGATAAAGGCAGCGGGGTTATTAATTTCATGAGCGATCCCAGCCACCATTTGACCAAGGCTCGACATTTTTTCAGTTTGAATTAGTTGCGCTTGAGTTTTTTGCAGTTCGTGCAGCGCTTGTTGCAACTCGGTCGCTTTTTCTCTCAATTGCGCTTCTGATTCTCGCACAGCATCTTCTGAACGCTTGCGGTCGGTGATATCCTGAAAAATCAGCAGCGAACCCCCCTCACCGCTGCGTCCTGTAATGGGTGCAACGGTTACTTCCAGAAATCGGAAGCTGCTATCACCGGCATCGATTTGGAAAATTTCAGGGGAAAAGCGCGTTTCAGAGGTAGAACAGCGGTTAATAAAGTCTATTAAACTCTGGCGTTCCGATTCGGGGAAAAATTGCCCAAAAAAAGTCCCGATTGCCTCGCGTTCGCTGATCCCCAGGAGTTCTTCCGCATATCGGTTCCAAGTCAAGATTGTTGCCCCCTCATCGACGGCTACAACCCCGATAGGAGCGCGATCTAGCAGTCGCTCCATATACTGCGCCGGCTGTGGTGGCGGCGCAGAGGCGTTAGACAGGCTGGCTTGGGCCGCCATTAGCATTGAGCGATAACTGCGGCGCTGCTTCGTTCGCGTAATCGCTTCTTGTAAAGCAATCACCAAAGCTTCGCCTTCAGCAGTTGACCGACAGCTGACTTGATTGCCCAAAAAAGGTGAAAATTGCAATGCTTGCTGCATCTGCTGGTGGAAAGCTGGATCGCTGAGAATCAACACCGCCAAGTCTTTATCCACAGATTGAACGCGCTGAGCAATTTGCACCGGCTCACTCACCAGTGAACCGAGCACCACCACATCTAGCTTAATTTCTCCCGCCTCCAAGCTTTGCAGCAACGGTTCAGGATCTAGCTCAAACTCAAGCAATTCCTCTGGCAATAAGCTGAGGCTTTTATGAAGTACCGTCAAGGTAGCGGGGTCTACCTGCACCATGACGATTTTACCTGTCATTCCTTAATCTCCCAGCAACGGTAGACCGAGCAGTGCCCGACCGGCCCATGTTCGCAGGATATCAGTTGTTGGGGACATTACGTGAGCGGCACGCGCATCACGCAGCAGGCGCTCTAACTTAGAACCGTCTCGATAATTAATTCCGCCCGTTATTGTCATCACTTCGTTCACGACATTGACCGCGCAATCAGCCACTTCCGCTTTCGCTGAGCATAGCGCTGGCAGTGTATTCGGGCCACCTGAGTCAGCTTCAGTGGCAGCATAATAAATCAGCCGGCGAGTTCGCTCGACCACACTCCAGAGTGTGCCTAGCCGGTGTTGCATCACAGCCGTCTGACCGAGAGTTGAACCGCTGTGGGTGTAGTAGCGTTTGGACAAGTGAATCCGCGCTTCCTCTAATGCTGCGCTAGCGACGCCTAAGTAAGTGCCGGCCATAGCGACTAAGAAGTAGGGCGCGACGACATTGAATACATACCAGATTTGATCGCCTTCCGTACCGAGAAGATCCTGGCGCGGCACCGGCACATTTCGCAGTTCTGCTGAGCGCGAAGAGTTGCCCCGCATTCCCAAGCCGGCCCAAGGTGCCCCCCAGATCAGCCCTTCTGCGCCATTGGATATCATCGCGCAGGAAAACTCTCCCACGGCATTAGCATCTGCCGCTGTGGTGGAAATCACGTATGAGTCCGCGTATCCTCCGTTCGTGATAAAAGACTTCTGTCCGTTGACGCGAAACATTGCCGGCGACTCTACCGTTAATTGGCACTGCGGAAGATAGAAGTGTGCCCCGCTTCCCGGTTCACTCAGCGCTAAGGTGGTGAGGTGTTTGCCTTCGCAGATTGGTTCTACATAACGCTCTTGTTGGTAGGGAGTGGCTTTGGCGGCAAGCACTGCTGCGCCGACACTGTGCATTCCAAAACAAAGTGCGGTTGAGGCGCACTCGCCTCCCAGTAGTTCACACACTTGGGTGAGTGCTAAAAGACCTTGTCCCAGTCCTCCCTTGGCTTTTGGTATGACTAAACCCCCTAAGCCGGCTGCCTGCATCGCGCGAATTCCTTGCTCCGGCCAACAGGCGTCTTGGTCTACTTTGATCGTCTCAATGGCAACGACTTCGTGGGCGATCTCACGCGTGCTTTCCAGAATTGTTTCAAAACTGAAAGGATTCTTCGTTTTGCTGATAGCAATCATTGTTTACCTTCCACCAGGAGCAGTTTTATAAAGATTCTAAAACTTGACTGTAGTAACCCCTAACTGAGTTCCATCAGTTAAGTCGTTCTTGGATGCACATTCCCACAGTTTTTTCACCTAATTAGTTCAGTGTGAGCGCTTGCACCCTTAAACTTTGCGGTCTCCCGACTCCCCAAAACTTTATGAGTCTGTCCTTACACAATTCGTGCCGGCTGTTAATTTCTGCAATTTTCTCTATAACAGCGCTATCTTCCCAATTGTGCAGCTTAGACTTGCCGACTATAGATTCAAGGGCAAGGCCATGAGCCATTCCTCTGTATTAGCGTAGGTTTAGACTCAATAAAATTGCTTTATTAAGAATACTTTATCAGTGAATGATTGTTATTGTAAAGTATGCACCTCTGCGCGTTTCAGGCTTTCAAGCAATTTCAACGCAGGACTTGTCTGAGATCACCTCAAATATACAGCCGACTATAAAAGCAGAGGCGTTAAACTTTTATATTTTTTAAGAGTGATAAAGTTTTTTTAAATAGCAATTAAAGTATACGGCTATTTTCTGATACGGCATCTATCTAGGGGATGAATTTATTTTAAAGAGATTAACGTTATCGAATACAATGAGCGCTCAGCCGCCTCTGCTTCGGCGGTGCCTGTGCCCGGATATGCGTAAATCCTTCAGTCATGCCACACGGCTGCCGGTAATCGTGGGATGGCAAAGTTGTCTGGATAACCCCAGAGGAAATAACTGTAGAGGAGAATAGACCCTCATTGCTGTGAGGCGATCACTCTCTGCGGCAAGAGCGATCACCCACCTCAAAATAGCCTTCTAAAACCTCAGCGTTCGAGCTGTTCCATCATCAGAAAAACGCTGCTCTCCTACACCGGCAACTTGCACAATCACCTCACGGGGGGCTAGATTCCAATTCCCCTCAGGCGCGGCAATTTCAACAATAATTTGTTGCCCTTCTGAATGCACACGGTATGTTGTCATTGCCCACGCGCCGGTTGTGAATTCAAACGTATTTCCGTCATCTTCATAGAGCGTAAATTCCCCATTTCCCGGCCAAATTCGCAAGGTTAATTCATCCAGGGGACGCTCATCAACGTGTTGCATCACCGGCATCATGGGAATAATTGCGCCCTCCCGTACATAAAGGGGCATCCGTTCCAAAGGTGCGTGTGCCAAAATATGCGTCGATCCTTCGTAACGCTCACCACTCCACCAGTCATACCACACGCCTGCCGGCAAATAAACCGCACGGTGTTCAACGCCTGGACGATAGATGGGGGCTGCCATTAGGGAAGGGCCAAGCAAGACTTGATCGTAAAGCTTATAAGTAGTGGGATCATTCGGAAAATGATAAAGTAACGGTCGCAGAATCGGTGCGCCGGTCGTTGCAGCCTCGGAAAAGAGCGTGTAAATGTAAGGCAGCAGCCGGTAGCGCAACTCGATGTATTCGCGGCAAATTTTCTCGACGCGATCGCCAAATACCCACGGCTCATGTCGTGCCGTACTCATTGCAGAATGACCGCGCATCAAGGGGTAGAGCATTCCCACTTGCATCCAACGGGCGAATAATTCTGCTGAGGCGTTACCGGCAAACCCGCCAATATCGCACCCGACAAATGCCACGCCCGAAAGCCCCATATTGCACAGCATGGGTAACGACATTTCCAGGTGTTCCCACAGCGATTGATTGTCGCCCATCCAAACGGATGACCACCGCTGAATGCCGGCATACCCGGATCGCGTGAGGACAAATGATCGCTGGGTGGAACGGTGCCGGTTTAAGCCTTCCCGACACGCCTGCGACATCATCAATCCGTATAAATTATGCACTTCTGCATGAGTGGCGCGTTCCTCATCTGGGCCTTGGGGTGCATCCTGGGGAAACCAAATTTTATTACCCGGATCTCCAAATGGTCGGTCGTCAAGTGCCGGCTCATTCATATCGTTCCAGATGCCGGCGATTCCCATATCCGTTAGGGTTTTGTGCCAGTCCCCCCACCATTTACGAACATCAGGACGGGCAAAATCGGGAAAAACAGCCTTATCTGGCCAAACGTAGCCGTGGAATAACTGACCATCGGCTTTTCGCACAAAACAGTCGTTTTCCACTCCCTCATCAAAAACTGCGTAATCTCCCTCTGGTTCATACTTCACACCGGGATCGATAATCGTCACGGCTTTGAAGCCATTCTTTGCCAAATTGCTAACTAATTGCTTGGGATCGGGGAAGCGTTTGGGACTCCAAGTAAAGACGCGGTAGCCGCGCATATAGTCAATATCGAGATGAATTACATCACAGGGAATGTGCCGGTTGCGAAATTCCTCAGCCAGTTCGCGCACGATTTCCTCAGATTCATAACTCCACCGGCATTGATGATAGCCGAGCGACCACTTTGGCGGTAGCGGCATCTTGCCCGTTAACTCACCGTAAGTCTGCAAGATTTGCGCCGGCTCTGGCCCGTAGACGATGTAATAATCCAGCTCCTCAGCACGGGTTTCCATCCGCCAAACACCCGGCTGTTCTGCACCCAGGTCAAACTGACTCCAATGGGTGGTGTTGAAGAAAATGCCGTAAGCAAGATGAGGACGCAGAGCGATGAAAAAGGGAATCGCCTGGTACATTTCATCGCTGAGAACCCCATAATCGAGGGCGTCCGTTGTCCAGTTGGTTTTCACCTCGCTGAGTTTGTCCAGCAAGTGGGTACGCTCACCAAAACCATAGAAGTGCTCATCGGTTTCGATTTGCTTCCAACCGGCAATCGTTCCGCTACGCCAGCCGGTGCCTAGGCCGGTGTCTTGTGCAAAGGGGTTTCCCGCTTTATCCATGCACGTAATTCGGCATTTGTCAAGTTCTACAGATACGCGCATCTGTTCTGTCTCGATTTCCACAGCCTCAGCGGTTTCCCGCATTTGGTAGGGCACAGCCGGCCATTCTGCATCATCTCGTGCAACCGCCCAAGATCGGCGTGGTTTAAACGTGCCGGTGGGTGTCATTCGCACCCGAATTAAATTGGCTGCCAGCACGCTGATTTTGAAATGAGGGCCGGCACAATCAAAGTAAACATTGCGATCGTCCTGTCGCACAGATTGTACGGCTTCTAAAGTTGACCACGGCTGCTCAGCTACTTGAAGTTTTCCGAAATACTGCGGCATAATTTATCCTCAAAAAACAACGATAAAACCCTTTCTATTTTTCTACTAAATTCTTCCTCTTTTTGCCTAAAATGGCAATGTTTAATTATCAGTTTCTCAGATTGAATTCTTAATTCCTCTTCAGGTAGATCGTCACACACTCTTTGTTACGCCGGCAGGCAGATAAAATTCTTAGGGAAAATCGCCTAAATTAATCGAAGCAAAGGACAACCGGAGACACCAACGTGACCAAGGAACAAGCTGGACTGCACGAGCAAGCGCTAAATAAAGCAGCAGAAATTGGGATAAGCAGCCAACTCGATGAAGTTGATAATGTAGAGGTCGATATCAAAGCAGATCCCTTCAAGCTGATGACAGGAGAAGTCGATGCTGTTCAGATCAAAGGTGAAGGGATGGTCATGCAACAAGACCTGCGGATGGAAAAAATAGAAATGCAGATGGGTCGCGTTGGGATCAATCCAATGCAGGCTGCTATGGGTCAAATTGAACTGACCAAGCCGGCAGATGGCACTGCGGAGGTTGTTCTTACAGAAGCAGATATTAACCGCGCTTTCAACTCCGACTATATCAGCGGTATGCTGAAAAATATGGAGGTTAATATTGATGGCAAGCCTACAACAATTGATACCCAAGAGATAAATTTTACCCTTCCAAGCGATAACAAAGTAGGTTTGAATGCAACGGTGCTGTTGCGCGACAGCAACGAAACTCAGCAAATCGCTTTTACAGCAGTGCCTCGTGTACGCCCCAACGGTCAAGGAGTCGTGCTTGAGGATGTTGAGTATGCTGAAAACAAAGAACTTTCGCCAGAATTAACAAATGCTTTGTTAGAAAAATCGGCAGAAATTCTCGACTTCAGTAACTTCGATCTCGAAGGAATGTCTCTGAAAATTAACCGGCTCGATGTCAAAGGCGGCAAGCTAACGATGCAAGCAGCAGCCCGCGTTGAGAAAATTCCTTCAGCCTAACGGTATAGAAGTAGGGGCGAAGCATTTGGGTGCTAAATACTTGTGATTTCTATTCATTTGAAACCCAAATGCTTTGTCTTTCAAGGATGGATTGATAGAAATTTAATAGGGGCAGGTTTACCGATGTTTATTGCGAATGCAATGATCTTGGTAAGCTTGCCCCTATTAAGGTTGTCTTAGTGTTTCACAAGCCACCTAAAATAGAGCCGGCGGCGACTGCACCTAACCAAGTAGAAACTTTAATAATAATGGGTTTGGCAGCTGTCCAAAGAGTTTTTCCGGCACCGACGGTTTTAGTTGCGGTTTCTATAGTTTCTGTGACTTGTTCTAAGTTAATTAGCGCAGCTTGTTTTTTCGGTTCGGGTTTATCAATCGCTTTTTTGGCAGCACTGAGATAAGTGTTGATTTCTTCTTGACTGTCCTTGGGTAAATCTGATTCTTGAATTAATTTTTCTAACTCTGCTAGCAGGGTGATGACATTTTCTTTCGTCAAAGGTTCTTCGGTAGTTTGGGGAATCCCTTGAGCCTGTTGGTTATTGTCACCTTGGACTGCTTGGGCCTGATCACCTTGGGGAGTAACGCTATTATCCCCTTGAGCAACTCGGACATTATCTGAACCAGAAATAGAGAAGTTTTTAGAATCGTTAGACACGGTTGTACCTCCTTGAGTAAACTTGGGGGAAATATGAATATTTGGAATGTATTGTTTGCCTTCCAAAAGGCCGACTAAAAGTTGAATGGTTGCCTCGTAACGTGTGAGTAAGAGTTGTAACGCTTCCGGGGGTAACGCTTGCGAGGTATGCAAATTATGCGAATAACCCGCACTTAAGGCAGAATGATCGGCTTTTGGGGCGGTTTCCGCTCTCATTAGCAGTTTATCTTTATTTTTTCCTCTCTTTTCGATAGAAACTAACTCGATTTCAGCTTGGGGGTTGTCTTCGATGAGTTGCTGGAAGGCCAGGACAACGAGACGGGGATCAACGGGTTGGTTGTGATACAGGTCAAGCGTCTGCCGCATTGGGGCGATAAAATCGGCAAAATCCCCATCTTTAAAGAATTGGTTCCAGTCATCCGGTTTACGGCGCGGGTTAGGATCGCGGCTTTCTTCAGGGGGAAGGGCGATAAAAGCAGGTCGCTTTTCTGGCGGTAAACGCATGAAAACGTACTCACAACGCACCCCATCTAGTTTGCTATGAAGGCTAATATTCCAACCTTCTATATAAGCGCTGGTGAGGGTAGCGCCAGTGAAATCTGCCAGATCGAGTAAGGTATGTACCAGTTTGCTATCAGCAAGGTTAGCTTCTTGTAAGCAAGCGTTAACTAAGTTGGCTTCGATGAAACTAGCTCCGACTAAATTAGCGCCTTTGAGGTAAACTCCTTGCAAGTCTTGCCGATCAAAGTCTTGGTTGGCACCATTGCCGGTGATCGCCAGTTCTCGCACTTGGGGGTTTTTGAGATAGGTGTTACCGGGACGAGCGAACTCCAGCTTTTGGGTATCTTTAAAACAAGTGTGGGTAAGATTCGCATTTCTAAAATCTGTGTTTTTCAGTGTAGCCTGGGTGAAATCGGTGCTGGTGAGGGTAGCGTAGCGAAAACTGGTGCCGCCCGTGGCAGCAAAGGCAACCGCCGAGGTACGAATCCAAGCATCTCGTTTGTCTCCTTTGATCGCACGCCAGCCCAGGAAAGCAGAAAGGATTAAAAAGGAGAAGGCTCCAGTGATGGCGACGGCGAAGGCTCCAGCAATGGCTCCGGCGATGGCGATGGCTCCGGCAACGGGGACGGAGAAGGAGAAGGCTCCAACTCCGGCAATGGCTCCGGCGATGGCGAAGGCTCCAGCGACGGTGACAGCAATGGCGATGGCGACAGAGATGGCTCCGGCAATGGCTCCAGCGATGGCGAAGGCTCCAGCGGCGGCGACAGCAATGGCTCCGGCGACAGCGATCGCTCCAGCGACGTTGACGGCTCCGGTGACGGCGACAGCGACGGCAAAGACTACGGCGACGGCAATGGCTCCAGCGACGGCGATGGCGATGGCAACAGCATTGATTCCCTGGCGAATCGCTAGGAAACCAAACCCGACTAACATAACTAAAAAAAACCACCCAGAAATCATGTTTTTGAGATTGCTGGCATCAAATATGTATGCTGTGTAAGTACCTATAACTAAGGCAAAAAAGCCTGCCATCCCTGAGAGAACAAAGCAAGCGAGTAACAGAGTTAATACCCATTGTTTGGGTAAACCGGCTCTTGCTTTTACAAACTTCGCTCCCGTAAGATTTGCCTTAGTGAAGTTTGCACCTCGGATATCCGCTTCGCTAAAATCTGTCCCTGAAAAGTCTTGACTTTTGAAGTTTTGCCCCCGCAGATCCTCCCCACGAAAGTCTCTCCTGCCTTCCTGGTAACGCTTCAACACTTCACGCGCTTTCATTTATAGCCGGCTTCTCCACAATCTAGAGTTCAGTCAGCAATCATCTTTTTGGTTTGCTTATCCATACGTGACCACCCTCCTCTTGAAAAAGTTATTCAAATTGGCGGTTCGTCACAATGTTTGCATTACTATAGCCCAGATATCCCTAGCAACCAGGCTAAAAAATATGAATTTGTGAAAAATTTTTGTCACAAACTAAATTTTTATCAATTCTTGCTGGGATCTTCTATATTCAAAGGTTTCTTAAACCTGATCCCCTCAATTTTTTTGACAACCGATGTCTCTTCCCATCTTTTTAAATCCCGTAGGAGTGAAGCATTTCTGCCAAAATACTGGATTCACTGCGCCAAGATGAACAAACGAATGCTTCACCCTTCAGCACTTCTGAAGCAAGAAGAAAGGTGAAACATTTGATTGGTCAAATTTTGGATTTTGAATTCTCAGTTATCCCCCAAATGCTTTGCCCCGACATACATATTTGGTTAATCACGCCGTCGCCTTGTCGATGCGCCACACTTCATCCGCACTAAGATTCAGATCGCCGGCACGCACAGAATCTTCAATACTGGCAATTTTGCTAGCGCCGGGAATCGGGACGACACAGGGCGATTTTGCCCGCAGCCATGCCAGAACAATGCAGTAAACTGAAACGCTTTTTTCTTCGGCAAGCTGTGCAATTTCTTTAATCTCTTCAACACGAGTAAAGCGCCGGCTGCCACCCAGGGGACTCCAAGGAAAAAAGGTTAAATTTTCACGTTCGCAATACTCCAGCACCCCGTCAGATTCGGGTTCCCGGTTCCAAGGGTTGTACTGATTTTGTACCGAGACAATTTCAACCAAATCACGAGCGCGTTTGATTTGCTCAACTGAAAAGTTAGAGACACCGACGTAGCGAATTTTGCCGGCTTCTACCGCTTCTTTTGCCGGCGCGAGGGCTTCCTCAATTGTGTAGTCTGGATCAGGGGCGTGATACTGCCAAACATCAATCGGTTTTTCCCCTCCCAGCGCTTCAAAACTGATGCGAATTGTCTCGCGCAAATGGTCAGGATTGCCGTTGCGCGTCCAGCTGCCACCGGGACGCATCAAACCGCCTTTCGTAGCAACAATAACTTTGCTCGTATCACCGGCATATTGCTGCAACGCCTTAGCAATGAGTCGTTCATTGTGGTGCTTATCGGATTCATCCTTACAGTAAGAGTCAGCGGTATCAATCAGCGTAACGCCGAGGTCGAGCGCTTTATGGATGACTGCGATTGATTGCTCCTCTGGAGGTTTGCTACTTAAGGACATGGGCATCCCACCCAAGCCAATCGCACTGATTTTGATGCCGGTGTTTCCTAGCTGTTTAGTTTCCATTATTCAGATATTTTTGTTTCTGACTTTTTTCTTTATATCGTGACAATTGACTTCAAAACTCAATCTTTGGGTAGAGAGACTTAAGTATTTACGTTTGGTAAAAGGTAACAAGCGTACTTTTCTCTATGGGTGAAAAAGTTATGGAAGCTACAAGTTTTGAAGCCGCCGGCAGACAAATAGCCATCAGCTCAATTGATGCCTATAAAACCTATATTTCTCCTCGCAAAGGCTTTTCCTGCGCCCATCGAATGTTACATCAGGGCGATTCGTGTTCAGATTATGTCAAACGGATGTTCAGCACAGAAAATTTTATGCCGGCCCTACAAATGTCCCGGCAGCGGTTCCGCGATTGTGCCGGTGCAGCTCAAATCCTAAAAGCAACAAAAGCCACCGGAGGATGTATCATCATTCCCTGCTGCTTGCCAATTTAAGTAAAAAGTAATTTTTTACATAAAACTAAACGAAAGCAGATGCAACCCACAGATAAATCATCTATCTATGCCTAACGGCACGCTGCGCTATCATCTGTGTTTATCTGTGTGCATCTGTGGTTAAAAAACTTCCTCAATTCTTCACGCTTCGCTAACTAGAAGCACTGGTATAAAAGCGCAAAGCAAACCGCCAAAACCTAATAGAAACAAACAGTAAAATAATACCAAGGATGCCGGCACCCACGATCCAGCCAAACTGCACACGACCCAGCATTGCTTCAGCCGGCACTGTCGTTAAAAAGGCAACCGGCACAACAAAAGTAAAAAAGAAACGATAAGCACTCGGATAAGCCACCATCGGATAACGACCGGCTTCTAGCAAACCTCTGAGAACTTCCGTAACGTTATAAATTTTGACAAACCAAATACTCATCGCGCCTAGGATAAACCACAAGCTGTAAAGGCTCACCATGCCAAAAAAGAGCGGAATAGCACTCAGGAAATAGTTGCTGATCTCCAGACTGAGTTTGCTGCCGGCATACCCTAGCAAAATACCTCCGAAAATCAAATCGGGTAGCCCCCAAAGGGAAACTGTACGCGCCGAAAGCCAGAACTGGCTGCTGATGGGCTTCAGAAGTACAAAATCAAGGGTGCCTTGCTGGACGTGATCGACGATGCGGCTTAGATTGGGGACGAGAAAGGTTGTCGAGAAGCCTTGGAGTACGGTGAAAATACCCAGCACCACGAGGGCTTCTTCCCACTTCCAGCCGGCGAAAGAATAGCCCGTTCGGTAGAACAAAAATAGCGCAAAGAAGCTGCCGGCAAGATTGCCCAAACTGCTGAGAGTGGAGAGAACAAAGTTGACTCGGTACTCTAGCTCTGCTGAAATTGCAGCGCTCCAAAATAACCTAAGTACGTGCAAATATCGTCTCATTTTAATGTTTTATTGTCAATAAAAAGCAAATATTTTATCCCCACTCAAAGGGTAATTTTATTCAGCTTTGAGTGGGGATTTCAAGCAAAAGAACTAAGCAATCTTGATGTCTAACGACACATGATCAAACTGCTAGCAGAAACGTACCCAGCAACGGGAGAGGTTACTTGCACCCAGTTGCGGCGCTCTCCAGTTTTATCTGGGATAAGCCTGTAACCCTGGACGAGTGTAAGCCGTCCGCCTGCCGGCACACCACCTCGATATGCCGATGTTCTAGATGCATCCGCACGAATTGCCAGACCTTGCGGAGCGACACGCCCTTCTACTTGCCGGCAGAGGCTGGCGGTGCTTGGCGGGTTCGCTGGGGGATTCGCTGGCGGGTTTGTTGGGGGATTGGTGCCTACCGGCCCGGAACAGCTCACGAGATTGTTCTGGCTGTTAGGATAGCCGCTAGAGGCGTAACCCCGGACAGGAGCGGTGATTTCCACCCAGAGGCGGCCATCTGGCCCTGGAATACTTCTGGCACCTTCAGCAAGGGTCACTTGGGTGTTAAAGCCGACACCGCCAGTTTGACGGGCGTTAGGATCTGGTCTTTCGCGAACAGCTAAACCTTGCCGCACATTCACGCGCCGGCAAAGATTTTGTGTGGCCTGGGCCAGTTGTAATGAACTTGGATCTGCATCCTGAGTGAGATTGGAAGGGGCTGTTTTAGAAACAGCACTGGCGGGAGCATTCAAACTCCCGACGCCAAGCAAGAGTACGCTAAGCAGTGCCACAGGTTTACCCCAATGAGCCACTGTTTTCATCCGGTCAACTCCTCATCTAAACACAACTAAACACAACGAGTGTGTGTAATTTGATGTATTTATAGCAAAAAAGGCTGTTGTTTTTATCAATCTAATGATAAGAATGCCGGCAATCTTGGCGGTGGGTGCTATTCGATTCTTGTTTTTGAACTGGGATCGTTCGAGTCAGTGTGTTCGTATTTGTCAGAAATCGTGCAAATTCACCCTAAATGTATCGAGTACCAATAGGCCGGCATCCAAGCCTTCAAACATCCTAAAATATTGATAATTCGAGTGTCAGTTTGCTTATGCCTGGGATTCCTCAAACTCCAGCCGGCCCGCTAGCGATTACCTGGCCTTTACTGCCTGATAATTTTATTCTGCTGGATGATGCTCTAGAAAATACAGACCAGCCTTTATTAGCAGCCGCTTTGCGTCAGATAGTGACGACATTACCTGAGCGAATGCAAGATGCTTTAGTTGTGTCTAATTTTGCTTTGTGTGCCGGCATCCAAGGACGCATTATTTGCAAAGCACCTGATATGTATGTGCAGCCGGTGCAACCCTGGCCCCATTCTTATGCCCGCCGCAGCTACACCCCTCATACTGAAGGGCCGATTCCTTTTGTTGTGATGGAGTTTCTCTCAGAAACTTATGGGGAAGAATATTCGGTTGAATTTACAAACCGCATTGGCAAGTGGTTTTTTTACGAGCGACTCATTAAGGTTCCGAACTTTTGCAAAATTTAATTTTTTAAAGCGCAGATAAACAAAAATAAACGCAGATGTAGATAAACGCTGATACTGTTGACAATTTAATGCGTTTAGTTATAAATATTTAAAACTTATTTCGATTAATCGAATTCTCCGACTAATGAATTTGTAATAATTCTTGTTACTCCTAATTCAGTTAATTTTTTTAAATCTTCTCGGCTATCAACAGTCCAAGCAACAATATCAATTCCTCGCTCTTGACTAGCTTCAATTAGGGAAGGGTTGCCTAGCAAAACATCATAAGCGCTAATCATTACCGTGTTGCCGGCACTTGCAGCTTTTTCCAATTGGCTTTGATAGAGTTGAGCGTCTGCAACAATGTACCCCAGCTTTACGTTATTGCACAGGCTGCGAACTTTATCCACAAATACTTCGTTGAAAGATGAAATAATACAACGCTCTTCCCAACCTTCATCAACCAGGAGTTTAACAAATTCAGAAATTGCTGAGTTTGACCATTCGCAATGTTTCTTAACGTCGAGATAAATAAATTTTTTAATCGATTTAACCGCAGTTAAAACTTCTTTTAATGTAGGAATTCGCTCACCGGCATACTGCTGGCTAAACCAAGAGCCGGCATCCCGCGTCTTTAACTGAGCTAAAGTTTTCTCGTTGACATTGCCGGCAGTTCCAGTGGTTCTATCTAACGTTGCGTCGTGGATAACAACCGGCACACCATCCGCACTTAACTGAATATCAAACTCTATGGAATCAGCGCCGTGTTGAATTGCTGCCGAGAAAGCTGCTAACGTATTTTCAGGGGCAATTGCAGAAAATCCCCGATGAGCGATAACTTCAATTTCCATTATTTCATCCTCCAGATATACTGCCGGCACAATTAGCCGCTGCGGACTATTTTCACCGGCACTCCAATAAATGAGAAAATAATAAACGGGTGCGGATTTCTCACCGGCACATAATTGCTAACCGTTTCTTTTATTTTTATAACGAAATGCTAACTCCTGAAACCCAATCTTCCAGTGATGTCCGTAACATCTTCCGCAAAATTTGGGGATATGACGATTTTAGATCGCCCCAAGGGGAAATTGTTCAGACTTTGTTGCAACAGCAAGACGCACTAATTGTACTACCCACTGGCGGCGGTAAATCAATTTGTTTTCAGTTGCCGGCACTGTTGCAAACCGGCTTAACCCTGGTAGTTTCTCCCTTAGTGGCGCTAATGGAAAATCAAGTGCGAGAACTTCGTGATCGCAATTTACCGGCAGCACTTCTACATAGTGAATTGCCGGCGATTCAGCGCAAACAAACGCTTCAAGCTTTAGATCGCAATCAATTACGCTTGCTCTACCTTTCGCCAGAAACCCTGCTGAGTGAGGCGGTGTGGTCTGTATTAAGTAAACCTCACTTACCCATCACCGGCATGATTTTAGATGAGGCGCACTGTCTGGTACAGTGGGGCGAGACATTTCGACCGGCATATCGCCGACTCGGTGCTGTGCGATCGGCTCTGCTCAAATCCAAGCCGGCTGGCGCAAAAATGGCAATTGCCGCCTTCACCGCCACCGCCGATCCGCACGCGCAGAAGACTATCGAGAGCGTTTTGCAGCTGCAACAGCCGCAAGTTTTCCGAATAAATCCTTATCGCTCAAATCTGCATCTGCAAGTACAAATTGTCTGGACACCGCGAGGACGCCGGCAGCGGTTATTAAAGTTTATCCAAGCCAGATCGAAGCAGTCTGGGTTAGTTTATGTTCGTACCCGTAAGGATAGTGAAGAACTCGCGAAATGGTTGAGTGAACAAGGTTATGCCACCGGCGCGTATCATGCCGGCTTGAGTCCAACCGAGCGAAGAACGCTGGAAGCTGACTGGCTGAACGATAAAGTTCAATTTGTTGTGTGTACGTCCGCATTCGGGATGGGAATTAATAAACCGGATGTCCGTTGGGTGATTCACTTCCAAGTCCCGACACTGCTTTCGGAATACGTGCAAGAAGTGGGACGTGCCGGTCGAGATGGCAAGCCGGCGCACGCTTTAACTTTAGTCAGCGAACCCACCGGCTGGCTTGATCCCGCAGATAAACAAAGACGCGAGTTTTTTGCAAACCAGCAGCGATCTCTATATCAAAAAGCCGAGCAACTGGTGAAAAAATTGCCGATACGGGGAGAAATTAGTGCCGTGACGCGCAAGTTCCCCGACGGTGCGATTGCGTTGTCGTTGCTGCACTGTGCCGGCCAGCTAATTTGGCAAGATCCGTTTCATTACTCAATTAACCCGTCGTCAGCTTCCCAGTCTTTCGCGCAACTCAACACCAGCGCGACGCAGCAAATGACGCAATATCTGACAACACGCAGGTGCCGGTGGCAGTTTTTATTAGAAGCCTTTGGGTTTGCCGGTGAGGGGAAGTCTTGGCGCTGCCGGCATTGCGATAATTGCGCCGGTTTCCTTCCCTCAAAACCATTCAAATAAGCATTTAACTGACGAGTTTCTCCCTTACACTCCAATTTCTTAATTCTTCCTCACTCTTTCCCTCTCCCCCTAAACGCCCTTGAGGTCGTAAAATTAGTGGGCTGGCTGGACGTGAATTATTAATGCCGGATGACTACTCAGACAATTGAGCGATTAAACACTAAATTGTGGCTGGCGGCGATTAAGCCGCCGATGTATAGCGTGGCAGTCATGCCAATTTGGCTAGGCACTGCGGTGGCTGCGGCTGAAACCCAAACGCTGCACAGTGCGATATTTTCAACCTTTTTAATTTCAGCGATTGCGATCCTTGCCTGGTTGAATCTCAGTAACGATGTTTTTGATTCAGAAACCGGCATTGATAAAAATAAAGCCCATTCCCTCGTCAACTTGACTGGTAACAAATCTTTAATTTTCTGGCTGGCGAATTTATTTCTAGCGGTAGGGATTTTGGGGATAGTTGCGATCACATGGTGGCAGCGCGATCCAACGGTAATCGCAATTGTGCTTCTGTGCTGCGCGATGGGCTACACTTATCAAGGGCCACCTTTTCGCTTGGGATACCAAGGTTTAGGCGAAATTATCTGCTTTTTTACGTTTGGCCCTTTGGCAGTTTCAGCAGCTTATTACAGTCAAACTCAGACGTGGTCACTCACTGCGCTTGCTGCTTCCATAATTTTAGGAATTAGCACAAGTTTAATTTTGTTTTGCTCTCATTTTCATCAAGTTGAGGATGATTTAGCAGCCGGCAAGCGTTCGCCGATTGTTCGTCTGGGAACTGCGAAAGGCGCTCAAATCTTGCCTTGGATCTGCGGCAGTATTTACGCGCTGACTGGCTTATTTGTGGCTTTAGGAGTATTTCCGCTCATAACATTGCTAACGTTTATTAGTTTGCCGGTTGCTATTAAGTTATGTCGGCACGTTAGCAGTTACTACAACGAGCCGGTGAAGGTAAGTAACTGTAAATTTATTGCCGTTACTCTGCATTTTTGGAGCGGGTTACTGTTGGGTTTAGGATTCATCCTTTAAAAAAAGTATGAGTTCTGAAATGTCGCTCAGTTCCAGTGGGGAAGGTTTGCCTGCCGGCATTGCAATTGGGGAGCGAGAAGGGTTTAATCCTTATCAATTCCACTATTCTTTAACCGGCAGCCCAAACCAGCCGGTGATTTTATTTTTGCATGGATTTATGGGTGACAGCAGCGATTTTAGCGAGATCATCGAGATGATGCGCGAGCAATTTTGCTGTCTAGCAGTTGATCTCCCCGGACATGGAAAAACCCGAATTAATGGGGGGGATGAATGCTATACAATGTCAAAGACTGCCTTAGCCTTAATTAATTTACTTGATCATTTAAAAATTAAAAAATGCTTTTTAGCCGGCTATTCGATGGGTGGACGATTAGCCTTATATATGACCATTCATTTTCCAAGCCGGTTTGAGAAAGTTATCTTAGAGTCAACTTCGCCGGGATTGAAAACACAAAAAGAGTGTTCGCAACGTCTCGAAATTGATGAGCAACGGGCGCGAGAATTAGAAACAAACGATTTCAAATATTTTTTATTGAATTGGTACAAGCAACCGCTATTTGAAACATTACAAACTCATCCAAAATTTGATAAATTAATCGAGCGTCGGTTACAAAATAATCCCTTAGAACTCGCTAAATCACTTCGCCAAATGGGAACCGGCAATCAGTCATCCCTTTGGGAGAAACTCGCAGAGAATAAAGTTCCTCTGGGATTGCTTGCCGGTGAATATGATGATAAATTTAAATGTATTAATGCAGAAATAACAACTTTGTGTCAGGTTTCCAAGCTAACAATCATTCCCAAAACGGGTCATAATATTCATTTTGAATATCCAAAAGAATATATGGCAAATTTGCATAATTTCTTTCGGCTGCAAGAATCTGATGCGCTACCGATTTGAATTTCGCCCCTACCGGCATCCATTTAAACGCCCCCTACACACCAGCCACGGCATTTGGGAAGTCCGGGAAGGCGTGATAATTCGCCTCATTGATGCGACAGGTAAAGTTGGATTTGGTGAAATTGCCCCCCTTTCTTGGTTTGGATCGGAAAGTTTGGCACAAGCACTAAGTTTTTGCAAAGAATTGCCGGCAGAAATCACAACAGAAACAATATTATCAATTCCTTCAGAATTACCCGCTTGCCAATTTGGTTTCGAGTCTGCTTTAGACGCAGCAATTGCATCTCCCCAAATTCCCAAACCTCAGCAGCCAAACCCCCTCAGCTACAGCGGGTTATTACCGGCAGGTGAAACAGTGCTTTCAGGATGGCAACCGCTTTGGCAGCAAGGCTCCCGCACATTTAAGTGGAAAATTGGCGTCGCAGCTATTCAAGAAGAAATTAACCTATTTCAACAGCTTCTTCAAGCGCTGCCGGCATCAGCCAAGCTGCGATTAGATGCCAATGGCGGATTAAACTGGGAACAAGCAACTCAGTGGCTGCAAGCTTGCGATACATCTAATATTGTTGAATTTTTAGAACAACCGCTGCCGGTGAGCCAATTTGAAGTAATGGTAGAGTTAAGCAATCAATATTCTACCCCGTTGGCTTTAGATGAATCGGTGGCGACACTTACACAGATGCAAGTTTGTTATCAGCGGGGTTGGCGAGGAATTTTTGTGATTAAGCCGGCAATTGCCGGTTTTCCTTCCCAACTACGGAAATTTTGCCGAGAATATAAACTTGATACTGTTTTTTCATCAGTATTTGAAACCGCAATAGGGAAAAAGTTCGCACTGCAACTCGCTGCTGAATTGCAAACCTCACGCGCCGTAGGATTTGGTGTAAACCACTGGTTTGATCAGGGAAGTAAAACTTGCTTTGAACAGCTATGGAACAGCCTTTAGAGTTTTTAAAAAAACGAGCCGATGAGGATTGGCTAGTTGGGTATGATAGTTATCAGTTTACCCAACTATGCAAACAAATATATGAATATTTAACAAAGCACACAAATCGTGAAGCGCCGCCTAAGGTTTTATTAGCAGAACGATATCCAGTGCGATTTCTTGCCAGTTTTATTGCTGCAATTAGTGCCGGCTGCCCTATTTTTCTAGGCAATCCTCACTGGGTTAAAGAAGAATGGCAACAAGTTCTCGATTTGACGCAACCCGATTTAATTTTAGGAGAAAGTTATGAGCTATCAGATGCCGGTAACACACAACCATTACTTCCTTCTTCCTCTGTCTCTCCTCCTTCCTCCATCATGATTCCCACCGGCGGTTCATCGGGACAGATTCGCTTTGCTACCCATACCTGGGAAACTTTGATGGCATCAGTTGCCGGTTTCAAGCAGTATTTTCAACAAGTTTCAGTTAATTTTTTCTGCGTTTTGCCGCTTTACCATGTCAGCGGGTTAATGCAATTTTTGCGTTCATTCACAACCGGCGGAAAATTAGTCATTCAACCGTTTAAAGAAGTAGAATTCGGAGAAAAATGTCAGATAGATACTTCTGATTTTTTCATTTCTTTAGTGCCAACCCAACTACACCGGCTACTGCAAAATACAGAAACAACCGAATGGTTATCCCGCTTTCATACTGTGCTTTTAGGAGGAGCACCGGCATGGGTGGAATTATTAGAAACTGCCAGATATCACCGCATCCGACTCGCACCCACCTACGGAATGACTGAAACTGCTTCTCAAATTGCGACTTTAAAACCGGCAGATTTTTTAGCCGGTGAGAATAGTTGCGGGCAAGTTTTACCCCACGCTAAAATCACAATTCATAATACTGCCGGCGAAATATTAGGTACAAACCAAACCGGCATCATTCGTATCCAAGCGGACTCTTTAGCGTTGGGTTACTATCCAGAATCCTTTGTCAATGGACAGTATTTTCAAGCGGATGACTTAGGATTTCTTGATGAGCGGGGTAACATTAATATTGTGGGACGTAACAGCCAAAAAATTATCACCGGCGGCGAAAATGTCTACCCCTCTGAAGTAGAAGCGGCGATTCAATCCACCCATTTAGTGAGCGATGTTTGCGTCATCGGCTTGAGCGATTCCCATTGGGGTCAAGTTGTTACAGCTTTCTACGTTCCTCGCCATCCAGAGGTTTCAACAACCGTGCTGCAAGCCGCGATTGAGGACAAATTGAGTAAGTTCAAACGCCCTAAATATTGGATGCCGGTAGAAAAATTGCCGCGCAACTCTCAAGGGAAAGTGAACTTTGCTCAACTGCAAAAACTATTTAATGCTCAATTATCTTAAATAAACTGGCTGTTGAAACCCGCCCTTGACAATCACATCAAAGAAGATTTTGAATGTAACTTAAATCCTCAGACCGAAGTTAACTCACGAAAGAAGAATGCACCTCTTCTGACAGTGAGCGATATTTTTGATTGGCTTGTCTAAATTCTTTTACCCTTGCTTCTAAATCGAAGGGTTGCCCGTAATCCCAAATCTTTATTTCTAAGCGTTCATTGAAAACCGTCACTTCCAGCTTAATCGGTGTTTCCAAAGGTAAACCTTTGTGGGCGTGACGAACCGCATTCGTAAAACCTTCTGCTACCGCGAGTTGACCCTGCATCCAGATGTGTTCGGGAATGGGTAAATCCTGCAGTTGTTCGTACCACTTCAAAACCCGCTCTAACGCGCTAATATCTGTATTGACTTGAAGACCCAATTTTTGCAGAGGCGTGTCGGAATTTTCTGGGTTAAAACTTTTATTATATTTAGGCAATTTTAAATCGTTAAATATATCGATTAATTGCTCTAGAACCCTGTCATCTTGTTGAGAGCTTGGTGACTGGTTTAAAGTTGGTTGTGCGTAACTTTTTACGATAAACAGACAGTTTTGATGGGCGGGCGTGCGAGTATAACGCAGCTCATCAGCTAATTTCCACATCAATTTAATACCCATCCCGCCTTCTGGAAGTTCAGCGATATTGAGGGTGTTATCGAGCATATTGATTCTCCTTGTCTATCTAGGGTTTGCCGACTCAAAAATTACATCTTAATTGAAAAACTTTTATTTTCCAAATCTGCTCAACTTGTTTTTCTTTGCAGTTCGGTCATGATCTAGTGCCCCTAAAAATCCTCTGTTTTATAAAAATTTTATTAAGCTATCACTTGACTTGTGCAGATTGAGTATCTGCACAACCGTCACTTGTCGTCGTTTTCTACTATGCCAATTCTAAGCTGAAAACTGCTCTGCAAGCAAATCTGCCGGCGTTCTTCACACAAGCGAACTCGCCATCAAACTTATTGTGGTAAATACTTATAACCAGTCCCTACTGACACAATGCTGGGCAGACTTCCTGTAGTAAATACTGAGAAGGAGTTGCCACTAGCTAAATGTTGAGTAGAGTCCCCAGGATAGGCTAGTTGCTGAATATAGTGTCATTGCGCTAACTTTTCCACCTTAACGGTCTGGAAAGCTGCTGACAGCAAAACGACCCATGATTTATGGAATGTAAAATATTTCCTAATTTTTGTTAAGTAAAATTTAAGTATTATGACGATTTGTTGAGCTGTCGGCTGCCGCTGCGCTGCTGTTCCACCGGCACAGCCATTGCACCATTTCCTCTGGCAGGGATTGTCTGCTTCGCCTAGCCGGCTGGATGCAGACGTGACGGGTGATCGCCTGCGTGGCCCACTTGTCTGTAACCTCCCCTACAAAAACTTGATAGGCGATTTCAAATTCATTGTCAGTAAGCTGGTTAGGGATTAGTTGAATCGTGAGTTGATCCCCGCAAAACAGGGGGCGAAAGAAATCCACGCCGGCATGAACAATTGGAATCGCTACCGATGGGTTGCTAAAAAAAGACTTCAGATTAATTCCAGACGCTACCAAAGAAGCTTCATAAGCTTCGTGACACATCGCCAAAACATTAGCAAAGTAAACGACCCCTGCGGCGTCGGTATCTTGGAATCGAACAGTTCGGGTGTAAAAAAACGTCATCTATCGATTTGAGAAGTTAAATTTCACATTAAATATCATTTTCTCTCCATCTCCCTCCCTCCAAAAACTAAGGAGTCTCTCTCAGCGCCCACGCCAGAAAACGCTCAGTATAGTAAAGTGTTAGCTGGTTACTCGGCCCGTGAAAGATGACGTTGAAAGCGTGTTCTGCCCAAGGAATTTCCAGAAAAATGGCAGTGTTGCCGGCCTCGCGCAAACGTTCATACATTTGCCGGCCATATTGCGCTTTTATCACATGATCCCGACTCGCATACACTAACAGCGTTGGCGGCTGCGTTTGCGTCGCATAGGTGATTGGGGAAGCAGCCCGATACAATTGGGGCACTTTTTCAGGGGAACCACCCAAAAAGCTTTCTAAGATAGCGCGGATGTTCAAAGGATCGGGGCGGGGCGGGTTGGCATAACCGTTAGCAAGGTTAACCGGCCCAAAGTAGTTTACTACCGCCCGCACCGGCACCGCAGAAGGCTGATAAGCTGCCAGCATCCCCAAATGCGCCCCAGAGGAACCCCCAAGTAATGCCATGCGTTCGGCATCCGCTTCATACTCAGTGGCGTGCTCGCGGATGAAGGCGAGGGCTGCCTGTACGTCTTCCAACTGGGCGGGGTAGCGGTAACTAGGGGCGTGCCGGTAATCAATCGCAAAGACACTATACCCCTGTGCGGCCATATAGCGGCTTAAAGTGTCATATAGCTTGGGATTGCCCTTCTGCCACGCCCCGCCATAGATCACCACAAGTGCCGGGTATTTTCCAACCTGGGGGGGTTGGTAGATATTCATTTTCAACGGCACACCATCGGGGGCGGCAAACTGGATGTCCGCTGTGTGGCGCACTTGTGGGGGATGGATGCCGGTGAACGTATCAGCCAGAGAAAAAGGCTGGGGACGCATCCGGATCTGGGCTTCGTTGGGGATCTTGCTGAGGTAATTCGCGCCGAGGGCGTCTTGCATGGCTGTGTTCATGCGCTGTTCAGTTGCCGGCAGTTGAGCAAGTGGCAAAATACTGAGCGTCAGTGCGATTAAACTAGCACCCAAGGCTAAGCGATGCAGCCAGCTAGAACGTATCCCTACCCATGAAACACCGACAGCGAGTAGATTCAACCCTAGCAGCCAAGGGCTAATTTCTGGTGCCCCTACGCCTAGGGGCAGTAGGGGCAAAATGGGTGCCGGCACGACTATCCACGCGCTGAGAAACAAGCCGGTGCCGCTTAAAAGCAGGGCCAGTATTCTGATTGGGGCTAAATTCACGATTGATAAAATTGTGCGTCTTTTCTAACCTCAGACGCTAGCACATGATCTCGATGGCTTACTACCCGTGCAGTTTTGTAATAGAAGCCATTGTCCCTCACTTGCCGGCATCGCTTGCTTTATCCCAATACGAGCCGGTGAAGTCGTTCTAAGTTTTATTGCAGGTAAATTTTTGTGTTATGAACTCAGCCGCCAAATATCGATTAAACGATTGCTCGTGAGCATTTTTCACCAGTTGTGCGTTTTGGGCGCTATAGAAAAACTCACCCTCCTCCCCAGGATCATCCTCTTGTGCGTACTCGCCAGCATGGCGCTCTAGTTCCCTCAAAGGAGAATTGAAGTTTACACAAACTCTAACCGGAGTTTGGTTCAGTGGTTGTTTAGAAGCAGCCCATACAGCAGCGTTCACGTACAGACTTCCCCTCGTATACAGAGTTTGTCTGGTTCAATGCACCCCCTCAAAGCGTTACCGGCGTGGGGCTTGAGAGTTTATGAAACCCAATTTCAGATATTTTTTGCTCTAGGGGTTGACAGAGCTCAGTTGAGTTGATAGATTAGTAAAGCGCTCAAGAGGAAGCGACGCGAAAGCGAGACGCCTCGAAGCGCCCTGAACCTAGAAAAAATAATAGTTTGAAAG